>JAIXTO010000173.1 GCA_027483885.1 Rhizobiaceae bacterium | reverse complement strand
TCCGTAAGCTGGAAATCCTGCGCGATCGGCCAGCCTGTTGCCGCCACCCAGCCGAGAGCCTGCTCGTTGCGCCCGACATAGGGCTCGGCGATCAGCCCGGCGTTCTTCAACGCCGTATGCACGTCGCCGGGCACCGGCATCAGGGCGGTGGTTTCCGCGTCCAGAGAGGACAGGCGCCAGGTGCCCGAGAGATCGATCATGGTCATGGCGATTTTCCTTCTGCTGCGCTTTGGGGCGCGGCGGACGCGAGGAGAAAAGCCCCCTCTGGCCTGCCGGCCATCTCCCCCACAAGGGGGGAGACAGATCCCCGAAAGCGCCCCGTTTCCTCCGGCTCATGCCGGCAAAGGGTCATAGAAAGGATTGCGCGGCGGCCCCATCGGTTCTCCCCCCTTGTGGGGAAGAGGACCGGCAGGCCAGAGAGGGCCTTCTGTCTGCACGGCACGACCATCAGATGCGGTCTTCCGTCTCGGCGTCGAACAGTGAGGCCATGCTCATGTCGAAAGCCATGCGCACCTTGGAGCCCGGCGCGTAACGGCGCGCGCCGCCGATGCGCACGGACATCAGGTGGCCGGCATGTTTCAGCCAGAGCAGGTTGTCGGCGCCCATCGGCTCCTCGATGTCGACGACGGCCTCATGCGCCTCGCCGCCCATGACATCGCTGTCAATGGCGATATGTTCCGGGCGCGCGCCGAGCACCACCTTGCGCCCGGCCTTCAACGGTTCCGACGTCTGGTAGCCGGCGAGCGAAAAGTTGACGCCGTGCGTGGAAAACACCGGCTGTCCGTTCACCTCGTTGATCTCCCCGCGCAAAAAATTCATCGAGGGCGAGCCGATAAAGCCGGCGACGAAGAGGTTTCTCGGGCGGTTATAGATGACGATCGGATCGTCCAGCTGCTGGATGACGCCGCTTTTCATGATGGCAATACGGTCGGCCAGCGTCAGCGCCTCGATCTGGTCGTGGGTCACATAGATCATGGTGTTCTTCAGCTGCTGGTGCAACCGCTTGATTTCCACGCGCAATTCAGAACGCAGCTTGGCATCAAGGTTGGACAGCGGCTCATCAAACAGAAACACATCGACATCGCGCACCAGTGCCCGGCCGATCGCCACGCGCTGGCGCTGGCCGCCGGAGAGTTCCGCGGGCTTGCGCTTCAAAAGCGGCCCGATCTGCAGGATTTCGGAGGCACGCGCGACACGTTTGTCGATATCGGGTTTCGGCATCTTGGCCACCTGCAGGCCGAAGGAGAGGTTTTTCTCCACCGTCATCTGCGGATAAAGCGCATAGGACTGGAACACCATGCCGATGCCGCGATCCTTGGGTTCTTCCCAGGTCACGTTGCGGTCCTTGATGTAGATCTGCCCTTCCGTCGGCTCAAGCAGGCCGGCAATGCAGTTCAAAAGCGTGGACTTGCCGCAGCCGGACGAGCCGAGCAGCACGAGAAACTCCCCGTCGTGGATATCGAGGTTCAAATCCTTCAGCACGGTCACGGCACCGAAGGAGAGAGAGAGATCGCGGATGGAAACGCTGGTGGCCATGGAGTTCAGCCCTTTACTGCGCCGGCGGCAATACCGCGGACGAACAATCTGCCGGAGACGAAATAGACGATCAGCGGCACCGCGCCGGTCAGAAGCGTGGCGGCCATGTTGACGTTATATTCCTTCACCCCCTGCACGGAGTTGACGATATTGTTGAGCTGCACGGTCATCGGGTAGCTGTCGGGCCGGGTGAACACGACGCCGAACAGAAAGTCGTTCCAGATGCCGGTCACCTGCAGGATCATCGCAACAACGAAGATCGGCAGCGACATGGGCAGCATGATGCGCAGAAAAATCTGCCAGAAACCGGCGCCATCAATGCGCGCCGCCTTGAACAGTTCTTCCGGCAGCGAGGTGAAATAGTTGCGAAACAGAAGCGTCAGGATCGGCATGCCAAAGATGGTGTGGACGATGACGAGGCCGGTCAGCGTGCCGTAGATGCCGAGTTCCCTGAGAAGGATAACGATCGGATAGATCATCACCTGATAGGGAATGAAGGCGCCGACGATGAGGATCGAGAAAAACACGTCCGATCCCTTGAAGCGCCAGTTGGCGAGCGCATAACCGCTGACGGAGGCAACTGCGATGGAGACCACGACCGAGGGGACGAGGATGCGCACGGAATTCCAGAAGCCGCGCGACAGGCCGTCGCAGTTCAATCCGGTGCAGGCGCTCGCCCAGGCTTTTGCCCAAGGCTCGAAGGTGATTTCCAGCGGCGGCGAGAAGATATTGCCCATGCGGATCTCGGGCATGCCCTTGAGCGACGTCACGATCATCACATAGAGCGGCACGAGATAATAAAGCGCTGCTACGCCTAAGAGCCCATACAGGATGATGTTGCGCTGCGAGATGACCTTGCGCGGCTTGCGGCCGCTCGGGCCGGAACCGACCCGGTCGGACACGGCATCGATGCCGGCGGCGGTGGTGTTGAGGGTGGAACTGTTAGCCACGCTTCTTTCCTCCGAATTCCAGATAGGCCCAGGGGACGACGATGATGGCGACGGTGAGCAGCATCATTGTGGAGGCGGCAAAGCCCTGGCCGAGATTTTGCGCCTGGAACATGTAGTCGTAGACATATTTTGCCGGCACTTCGGATGCGATGCCGGGACCGCCGCTCGTCTGCGCCACCACGAGATCGTAGACCTTGACGATGCCGCTTGCGATGATAACGAGCGTGGTGATGAACACCGGCCGCATCATCGGGATGACGATGAAGAGATAGGTCCGCCACATCGGAATGCCGTCGACGCGCGAGGCCTTCCAGATATCCTCGTCGATGCCGCGAAGCCCCGCCAGCATCAGGCACATCACAAGGCCCGTCCCCTGCCAGAGACCGGCGATCAGCACGCCGTAGATGACGATGCTTGGATCATAGAGCGGGTCGAAGGTGAAATCCGCCCAGCCAAGGCTGCGCACGATGGACTGTACGCCATATTCCGGGTTGAGGATCCACTGCCAAACAAGCCCGGTGACGATGAAGGAGAGCGCAAAGGGATAAAGAAAGATCGTGCGAAAGGTGTTTTCGAAGCGGATCTTCTGGTCCATCAGGGCGGCCAGCAGAAAGCCGATGGCGAGACTGAAAATCAGCGACAGAATGCCGTAGATAGCCAGATTCTGGATGGAAATCACCCATCGCGGCGCATCCCACAGGCGGTAATACTGGTCGAGCCCGACAAAACTGAAGCGCGGCAGAAGCTTGGAATTGGTGAAGGAATAAACCACCGTCCACAGCGTGCCGCCGAGAAACACGCACACCGCGACAAGGATCATCGGGATCGAGGCGATCTTGGAATTCAGGTTTCGAAAAAGCTGGTTGGGCCGGCGGGCCACAGACCTTGCCGGATTGGCCTTGGCCGGACTGGCATGCGTCTGGCTTGCATGGGTCGGGCCGGGCGCCTCAGCGCGGGTGCTCATGGGGCATCCTCCTTCTCAATGGCTGCCGTCAGCGGCAACGCGGTCGTCATCCGGTCAAGGCTTCGCCGTTGCGATGGCCCGTCCATGACGGGCACAGCCGTTGGTCAAACACGTCGTCAAACACGTCGATGATTGTTGCAGGCGCCTGCGGGAGAGGCCGCCCACCGGGCGAGGCCTTCCGCGAGCGAGCCGTGCCGGCACCCCGATGAAGGGGCCGGCACGATCGGGATCAATCGGCGGCGGCAATGATCTCGGCAAACCGCTTCTGGGCGGCGTCCGGGGTCATCGAGGACTTGGCGAAGAATTCCGAGAACAGATCCTCGAGCTGCTTCTGGCTGTCGGCCGACATCATCTGGTTGGTGGAGCGCACCACATTACCCTTGGCAAGGATTTCCAGACCCTTCTTCATGCAGTCATTGGCGGCTGCAAGGTCGATATCGCCACGGATCGGCAGCGAACCCTTTTTCAGGTTGAATGCCACCTGCACGGCAGGGCTGACGATGGTGGAGGCCAGCACTTCCTGCGCCTTGGACTTGGCTTCGTCCTTCAGAAGCGGGAAGTAGAAGGCATCGCCATCGGTGGAGATGACTTCGTTGACGCCGAGACCCGGCAGGCAGGTGTAATCGACGCCAGCCTTCTGGTTGGCGAGTGCGAATTCGCCCTGCGCCCAGTCACCCATGATCTGGCCGCCGGCCTTGGCGGTGATGACCATGTTGGTGGCCTGGTTCCAGTCCTGAACATTGCTGCCCTTGGACATGCGGCGCGCATCGTCGGCAGCCTTGAACACCTTGGCGATTTCAGGCCCGGCCGCCACCTTGGCGTCCTTGTCGGCAAACACCTTCTGGAACACGTCCTTGCCGCTGATGGCGATCATCAGCACGTTGAAGGCGCCCGTCGACTGCCAGGGCTGGCCGCCGATGGCAAGCGGAATGATACCCGCCTTTTCGAGAGCCGGAGAGGCTGCGACGAACTCGTCCCAGTTCTTCGGCACCGCGACACCGGCCTTCTTGAAGGCGGCGTTGGACAGCC
This sequence comes from Rhizobiaceae bacterium, assembly GCA_027483885.1. Lineage (GTDB taxonomy): Bacteria > Pseudomonadota > Alphaproteobacteria > Rhizobiales > Rhizobiaceae > Neorhizobium. The sequence goes on along the minus strand of JAIXTO010000173.1, from coordinate 22,090 downwards.
ACAACCACTGCCAGGAGTGGATATTGACCGGCGCGCAATAGATCTTGCCATCAATCGTGCAGCTGTCGAGCAGGCTCGACGGCTTGATGATGTCCTTCCACTTTTCCTTTTCGGCAACCGCCGTCAGGTCACGCATCAGGCCGGATTGCGCCAGTTCCTCGGCCTGTCGGCCGTGGTTGAACTGGGTGGCGCCCATCGGGTCACCGCCGGTGATACGCGAGATCATGATCGGACGGGCGGTGCCGCCGGATCCGGCAATCGCGCCGTCGACCCATTTGTTGCCCGTGGCGTCAAACGCCTTGGCCAGTTCCTTCACCGCCGCGGCCTCCCCTCCCGAGGTCCACCAATGGGTGACTTCCAGGTCCGCAGCCCCTGCATAGGTCGCGGGTAACATCGCGCTTGCCACGAGAATGGCCTTCAATGCACGCATATTCATGAGTCTCCTCCCTCACTGAAACGTTGCCGTAAAAAAACCTATGACAATATCAGAACGCTTGCAACCGGCATCAGCGGGATTTTTTCACCTATTACGATTAAACAACCAATGAGTGCATTAGTGAGGTTACTGAGCAGATGCGAAAATGGCTTATAAAGGCCAGTTTTGAGAGATATCCTGCCATCTTATCTCGAAAGCATGACTCCTCCTTTTCGCAGCTGCAAAATAAATGCCGCGCCTGCGTTGTACAACCAAAACGCAATTCAACAGCGTGCGGTAGTAAAAAATGCCTCGACATTTCTCCTGTAACGTTACAGTTTCAGTCTCCGGAAAATCTCCGGACAGGAGGAGGCATTCGTTTCCAGGGACTACGAAGACCGCTATAGTCGCGCGCCTGAACCGGATGGATGTGCATGAACGACAGTATTGTTTCCAAGAATGCCGAGCGGAGTGCTGCCGGTGGCGGGCGCCCGACGCTGAAGACGATCGCCTATATGACCGGGCTCGGCATCACCACGGTTTCGCGGGCGCTGAAGGATGCGCCCGATATCGGCGCTGACACGAAAGAGCGTGTGCGCCTTGTCGCCGCCCAGCTCGGTTACCAGCCGAACCGCGCCGGTGTGCGCTTGAGGACCGGCAAGACCAATGTCATCGCGCTGGTGCTGAGCATCGAGGAGGAGCTGATGGGCTTCACCAGCCAGATGATGTTCGGCATTTCCGAGGTTCTGGCCGGCACGCAATATCACCTGGTGCTGACCCCGCACGCCCACCAGAAGGACCCGATGGCGCCGGTGCGCTACATTCTCGATACCGGTTCGGCCGATGGCGTGATCATTTCGCGCACCGCCCCGGATGACCCGCGCGTTGCCCTGATGACGGAGCGCAATTTTCCCTTCGCCACCCATGGCCGAACGGATATGGGCATCTGCCATCCGTTTCATGATTTCGACAATGAAAGCTTTGCCTTTCAGGCGGTGGAAAAGCTCGCTTCCAAGGGCCGGCGCCGCATCGCGCTTCTGGCACCGCCTGCAAAGCTCTCCTATTACCTGCACACCCGCATCGGCTTCGAGCGCGGCCTTGCGCAGTTCGGCGCGACGGAAGTGGCCATGGGCCGCCTCACCAGTGAAGCACCTCTGGACGGCATCCGCACCCACATGCAGGCGCTGATGAGTTCGGCAGAGCCGCCGGATGGCATTGTGACAATCAGCGGCAGTTCGGCAATTGCGCTCGTGGCAGGCCTGGAAGCGGCCGGCGCGCGGCTCGGCGACACTGTCGACATGGTGTCAAAACAGTCGGCGGAATTTTTGAACTGGATCCGCCCGGAAATTTACACGATCAACGAAGATGTTCGCCAGGCCGGCCGGGAACTGGCCAAGGCCGTCATCGCCCGCATCGATGGGGTGGCGCCTGAGCTTCTGCAAAGCATCAGCCGCCCCGTCTGGTCGGCCATGGCGCCGAAGGGCTGACCCCGCATCCGGGGCATACCCGTCAGGCTTTACGCGCGGATCGCAAGCCGCATCCCGCCCCAGTGGCGGCCGTTGACGGTGATCGGTGCGGAAATATCCTTCATCAGCACGAACTGCCCGCCGCCCATATCCCGCCGGTAGGTCTGCAGCAGGAAAGGCGCGGTGCTGCGTCCGGCCGCAAGCCCGACGCGATCGTTGAAAATACGACGGTTGCGGCTGTTTGCCGTATTCCATGTGGCATCGCCGGCGCGCTGCGGCTGCGAGAATTTTGAATTGTGCGTCGGAAGATAGCCGTTCTCGTCCACGGCGGCGCAAAACGCGATGCGCTCATCGCTGCCGGCCACCCTTTCCTGCAAGGTGAAAAGCACCTGATCGGTGAAATCGCTAAAGCGGGTGCGGTATTGCACCGGATCTGTCCCGGCAATCGGCCGGTAATCGCGGTCAAACAGCGCAGCCATATCGATACGGCGCAGGCGCACGGCCTCCTCGAAAAGCGCGCTGACATCGGTGGCCACAGCCATCACGCGCTGGATATAGGGCGTATCGGGCGTTTCAATCCCGGCGCTGGCGCTCGCCTGGATCATCCGTTCGCTGATGGTGACGACATCGCCCACACGCGCCGATGTCTTCTGCAGATCCTCGTTTGAGGCAAGGACTGCGCTCGCAGTCGTGGCAATCGTTGCGGCAAACTCGCCGCACTGGCGGTCCACCGCCTCTGTGGTGCCGGACAGTGCCGAGGCGCCGTCGAGAATGCGGGCCATCACATCTTCCACCTGATGGAAGGAGCCCTGCACCTCCTCGGCGGTGGATTTGACGCCTTCTGCCGATACACGCGCGCCTTCGCCGGCCGCAATCAGCTTTTCGATGCGGCTGCCGAGATGGGTGAGGGTCTGCTGGATGGAGGCGGTGGTTTGCGAGGTCTGCAGCGAAAGGGTGCGCACTTCGGCGGCCACAACGGCAAATCCCTTGCCTGCTTCGCCGGCGCGCGCCGCTTCGATGGCGGCGTTCAGCGCCAGAAGGTTGGTCTGGCGGGCAATCGTGCCGATTTCGTCAGCCAGCTTGCCAACGGCGCTTAATGCTGCGGAAAAGGAGCGGATCTCGTTGCCGATGTCCTGGGAGACCGTGACCATATGGTCGATGGCGGCAATAGAGCCTTCCAGTTGCACCGCCTGTTCGCTGAGCACAACGCGGGCACCGGTGGCAAGCTTGTCAGTTTCGCCAACGGCTGCCGCAATGGTGCGATTGCCATCGGCAATCGATTGGGCAGCGCCGGTAATGCGTGTGAGAAGCGTGGCCTGCTGCGCCGAGCGCGCTGCCGTATCCTGGATGGTGCCTGCGATATCGACGAGATGCAGACCAAGGGCCGATGCCTGCTCGGAAAGACGCGTCACTGCAAGGCGTAACGTCTCTTCGCCACCTTGCGCCGGCTGCCTGAATTCCAGATCGTGAACCGCGCTCAAATCATCACCCCCCATCGAAGACGACAGAATGAACGGATGCGGTTAACGCTGACTTAAATACGCGGTTTCAGATATAAGGCGCGAACAGGAAAAACCCTGCTCGCGCACCCATTCGCGGGATCATGCCGGCAAGGCGCCAGCATGAGGGCATCAGGACATGCGGTCGAACGCCTTCGGGTCGATGCCGAGCGTCACCAGATCGCGGGACTGAGGCTTGCGACCCCCTTCAACGGCGGCGGAAGCGGCTGCGGCTGCACCGAAAACAGCGATGGCACGACCAATGAAGCCACCGCGCATGCTGCTCAAATTCGTAGACATGTTCATCTCCTTTGTGATGACCCCAATATGGGAGCACCTGCCCTCAGCTGCAACGCACAAGAGAGGATGGGAGCCATGCAGCAACCGCATGCCGGATGAACAAGGCTTTACCATTTGGCATTTTTGTAGACATTTGCGCACCGAACGCAGCTGTCCAACCCGGAGAAAAAGATGATCACCCTTTACGGCATCAAGGCCTGTGACACGATGAAAAAGGCCCGCGCCTGGCTGGACACAAAAGGCGTCGCCTATCAGTTCCACGACTACAAGACGCAAGGCATCGATCGCGCGCATCTGGAGGAATGGACGGAAAAGCTCGGTTTCGACACCGTGCTCAACCGCGCCGGAACAACGTTTCGCAAGCTCGATGAGGCTGACAAGGCCGATCTCACCCGTGAAAAGGCCATCGACCTCATGCTGGCCCAGCCCTCGATGATCAAGCGGCCGGTGCTGCAGGGCGAAGGCGTCTTGACGGTCGGCTTCAAGCCTGAAACCTATGAGACACTCTTTTCAAGACCCTGATCCCCATCCCAACCAGCGATCCCCGCCATGTCGAAAACAACCCGCGCCACGCAGGCGCTTGCCAAAGCCGGCGTCACCTTTACCGTCTACACCTATGAGTATGATCCGAATGCCGAGCGCATCGGCCTTCAGGCGGCCGAAGCCATCGGCGAGGAACCGCATCGCGTCTTGAAAACGCTGATGGCGGAAGTGGATGGCCGGCCGGTCTGCGTCGTGGTGCCGTCGGATCGCGAAGTCTCGATGAAGAAGCTCGCGGCCACTTTTGGTGGCAAATCCGCCGCCATGATGAAACCGGCAGCGGCCGAAAAGGCGACCGGTTATGTCGTCGGCGGCATCAGCCCCTTCGGCCAGAAAAAGACGGTGCCGACCGCCATCGAGGCCGCCGCCATGGACGAACCGCTCGTCTACATGAACGGCGGCCAGCGCGGGCTGCAGGTTCGCCTTTCGCCGTCGGATGCGAAAGCGGTTCTCAATGCCCTTATCGCCTCCGTCGTTGCCGAGGGATGAGCGACGCACCATCTCCGGCCTCTCTCCTATTCCGTAAAACCCTGAGAACAGGCAGATCATGACCCAGAATTTCGATATCAACAGCGCCATCGACCCGGTCAAGCTGGAGAAGCTGGCAGAGGTCGCCGTCAAGGTCGGGCTGCAATTGCAGAAGAACCAAGATCTCATCATCACCGCCCCGATTGCCGCCCTGCCGCTCGTGCGCTTCATCACCAAACAGGCGTATATGGCCGGCGCCGGCCTCGTCACCACCTTCTATTCCGACGAGGAAACCACCCTTGCGCGGTATGCCCATGCGCCGGATGCCAGTTTCGACAAGGCGTCGGGCTGGCTCTATGAGGGCATGGCAAAAGCCTATGACGGGGGTGCGGCGCGCCTTGCGATTTCCGGCGACAACCCGATGATGCTGGCATCGCAGGATCCGGACAAGGTATCGCGTGCCAACAAGGCCAATTCCATCGCCTACAAACCGGCACTCGAAAAGATCTCGAATTTCGACATCAACTGGCACATCTGCTCCTATCCGAACCCGGCCTGGGCACGCCAGGTCTTTCCCGATCTTGCCGAAGAGGCGGCCGTGCGGGCGCTGGCCGAGGCGATCTTTTCCGCTTCGCGCATCAACACGCCGGACCCGATTGCCGCCTGGGGCGAACACAATGCAAACCTGAAGAAGCGTTCGAGCTTCCTCAATGGCGAGCGCTTTTCCGCCCTCCACTTCACCGGCCCCGGCACGGATCTGACGGTTGGGCTGGCCGACGGCCATGAATGGCATGGCGGCGCCTCCAAGGCGAAAAACGGCGTGACCTGCAACCCCAATATCCCCACAGAAGAAGTATTCACCACCCCGCATGCGCTGAAGGTGGAAGGCCATGTCTCCTCCACCAAGCCGCTCTCCCATCAGGGCACGCTCATCGACAATATCCAGGTGCGTTTCGAGGCCGGCCGCATCGTCGAGGCGAAGGCGTCGAAGGGTGAGGACGTGCTGAACAAGGTTCTCGATACCGACGAAGGTGCGCGTCGCCTCGGCGAAGTGGCGCTGGTGCCGCATTCCTCGCCGATCTCGGCTTCCGGCGTGCTTTTCTACAACACGCTGTTTGACGAAAATGCCTCCTGCCACATCGCCCTTGGCCAGTGCTACTCGAAATGCTTCCTCGACGGCGCGTCGCTGACACCCGACCAGATCAAGGCGCAAGGCGGCAATTCCTCGCTCATCCACATCGACTGGATGATCGGCTCCGACAAGGTGGATATCGACGGTCTTCGCGCCGATGGCACGAAGGTGCCGGTCATGCGCAAGGGCGAATGGGCGTAAGCCATTTCTAACCTATAACGTCAGGTCGCCGGGCTCTTGCGCCCGGCGGCCACGGCGATCCTCTGGCTTGCCCAGACGCTCACCAGCACCACGATAACGCCCACCATCTGCACCGCATCGAGCGCCTGCCCCAAAAGGCTCCAGCCGAGAAGCACGGCAACCAGCGGGCTCAGAAAACCAAGCGCCGAGGCCGCCTGCGGGCCGATACGCGCAAGGCCACGGAACCAGAGAATATAGGTGAAGGCCGCCCCGATCAGGCCGAGATAGAGAAAGCCGGCGTAATTTTGCGCGGTCAGCACCGGAAGCCCCGGCTCCAGCAGAAACGCTGCCGGCGCCAGCATCAAGCCACCTGCCGTCAACTGCCATGCGGTAAAGGTGAGCGGTGAAACATCCGGCTTCCAGTGGCGGCTGAGCACCGTTCCGAAAGCCATGGAGAGCGCGCCGCCGAGCCCCGCGGCAACGCCGAGCGGATCAAGCGCTGCCCCCGGCCGCAGCACCAGAAGCGCCACACCGCAAAGACCTGCTATGCCGGCAACAATCGCCAGTGGCCGCACCGGCGTTCCCATCACCAGTCGCGACAGACCGATCACGATCAGCGGCTGCACCGCGCCCACGGTTGCCGCAACGCCACCCGGCAATCGGTAAGCAGATACGAACAAAAACGCCCAGAACAGCGAAAAATTCAGCGCGCCGAGCACAAGACTTTTCCACCACCACGCGCCTGTTGGAAGTTGGCGAACCAGCAGAGCCAACAAAAGCCCCGCCGGTAACGCCCGCAGCATGGCAACCGTCAGTGGCGCGCCCGGCGGCAGAAGCTGCGTCGTGACGATATAGGTCGATCCCCAGATCGCTGGGGCAAGGGCGGTGAGGCCGACATCGCGCAAGCGGGACATGGCAAATCTCCATTTATCTTGACATCAAGATAGATCCATAAATCTTGACGTCAAGATAAATTCCGCCATAGTTGTCACATGGATCACGTCGACAGAATTCTCGCCCAATGGCAGCGCGAGCGGCCGGACCTCGACACCGCCCCGATGGGCCTGCTCGGCCGTCTCGGGCGGCTTCACGCCCATCTCATCCGCGAAACCGAAACGCTTCTCGCCGCCCACGGCCTGTCGCGCGCAAGTTTTGACGTGATGGCAACGCTGCGCCGCTCGGCAAAACCCTACCGCCTCTCCCCCGGCGACCTCCTCGCCGCCACCATGGTCACGTCAGGCACCATGACCAACCGCATCGACCAGCTGGAAAAGCAGCATCTGGTGGAGCGCATCGCCAATCCGCAGGATGGCCGCAGTGTACTGATCGGCCTCACCGGCAAGGGCCTTTCGCTGATCGAGGAGGTCGTCACGGCCCATGTCGAAAACCAGCACCGGCTGACGGCGGCGCTGGATGCGTCCGAATTTCAGGCACTCGATACGCTTCTGGGGAAATATCTGGCGGCATTCGAAGGGTAGGCACAACCTAAAACAGACTTCCCTGCTCCGTTCCGTCAGGGGCGGGCTTTGGTACCTTCTTCTTTGGCGCAGGCGAAGCGGCTTGTGGCGCGGCAGGTGGAACGGCAGAGGCCAGCTCCCCCGTATCGCCGGCCGTTGCCGACACAGCGCCATCGGCAAACTGGATGGCGAGCGCCTGACCGCTTGCCACCTCGGTGGCGCGGGTCAGAAGCCTGCCGTCCGCATCCTGTATGACGGCATAACCGCGCTTCAGCACGTTCTTGTAGGAGAGCGATTGCAGCACGCGATCCTGCGCGATGACAGCCGCCTTGCGCCGTCCCATGGCATTTTGAAGTGCGCTGTCGGCATGGCGCATCAGCGAGGCAAGCTGAAGGCGCTCGCGGCCGATATGGGTGAGGAACCGCCCCGGAAGCCCTGAAAGAGACACCTGCGCCCGCTCGATACGGCCGCGCTCGCGCAACACCTGCCGCTCCACGCAGCGATCCGTGCGCAAAACCTGCTCCACCAGATGACGGCGACGCTCCGTAAGTCGCGTCGTCAGGAGATCCAGCCTCAGGCCGGCGCTCGCCCGTTCCAGGCTGCGGCGCTTGGCAATCGCGGTCTTTTCAAGCCCGCGCCCAAGCCCTGTTGCGGCCTCATCGAACCGCCGGCGCGGCAATGCCAGCAGCTGGTCGAGCGAGGGCAGCGCCCGCACCAGCGCGCGAAGCCCCTGACGGCGGTTGTCCATCTGGCGAGACGTCGAACCCTGCAGGCGCGCGCCGAGATTGGCAAGCTGCGCCTGCAGCTCGGCCTTGACGGGCACCGCCATTTCGGCCGCCCCCGTCGGTGTCGGGGCCCGCACGTCGGCGGCATAATCAATCAGCGTCCAGTCGGTCTCGTGGCCCACCGCCGAGATCAGCGGAATCTCGCTGGCAGCGGCAGCGCGCACCACCGCCTCGTCGTTAAAGCTCCACAAATCCTCAAGGCTGCCGCCGCCGCGCGCCACGATCAGCACGTCCGGCCGCCGGACCGGCCCGCCGGGCAAAAGCGCATTGAAACCGCGGATGGCGTTTGCCACCTCGTCGCCCGAGCCCTCCCCTTGCACCTTCACCGGCCAGACAATGACATGCACCGGAAACCGGTCGGCGATGCGGTGCAGGATATCGCGAATGACCGCGCCGGTCGGCGAGGTCACGACACCGATCACCTCTGGCAGGAAAGGCAGAAGCTGCTTGGCGGCCGGATCGAACAGGCCTTCGGCTGAAAGCTTGCGCTTGCGCTCCTCGATCAGCGCCATCAGCGCGCCGGCGCCCGCCGGTTCCAGGTTCTCGATGACGATCTGGTATTTGGAAGACCCCGGAAAGGTCGTGATCTTTCCGGTGGCAATCACTTCCATGCCCTCTTCCGGGCGGAAGCGCAGTTTTGAAAACGAGCCTTTCCAGATGACGGCGTCGATGCGCGCCTTGTCATCCTTCAGCGAAAAATAGGCGTGGCCGGAGGAATGCGGCCCGCGATAACCGGAAATCTCGCCGCGCACCCGCACATGGTCAAATGCGGTTTCCACCGTCCGTTTGATCGATCCCGAAAGCTCCGAGACAGTTTGCTCTGCAAGATTGGTCTGGGGATCGGAGGAGGACAGCCTGTTCATAGCGGGGTTTTAGCGCAGTTCTGGCGCAAATTCACCTGTGTCATCGGCAAAATCAGCTCTTTTCCCGAGATCTACAAGAAACCAATGACGACAATTTGAGTTATCCGCTTTAAGGCCCGTTAAAGCTAGGAACGATCTTTTAGGGCCTACCGGACATGGAACCGGACTCTGTTAGCGTTTTCCCGTCTAATCGTGGACGCAACGCACAGGGACAGAAAAGGAGACCGAGCGTGCTCTTACTGACGGCTACCTGCATCGGCTTTGCCACAGGCGCTCTGCGCTCTGCCTTTTCGCTCGCCATCGTTGCGACATTGATCGTGGTGGCGTTTGCCATTGCCTGGCTGGTTTCGCCCGCGCCCGTGTCCTTCCTCAACCTGCTGATTGCCATCGGCGGCTACAATCTCGGGATCGTTGGCCTGATGGGCGCCGTCTTCGTCACCGAAACCCGCAGCCAGACCGCCTAATATCGAAACGGTCAGCGCGGGCGAACGACGAACAGCTGCAAACCCTGCATGTTCGGCGCCACCGGTCGCAGATAATCCGGCAGATCCCCCCGCAGAAGATGGGCATAGAGACCATCCGGCTTCATCCGGATCAGTTCTTGCGTTTGCGCATCCGACGGGCAAAACGCGATGATGGCAACATCGGCGCCATAAAGAAAAGCCTTCGCCTCCTGCGGTGTCGCAAGCCCGATATGCAGTTCCGTCAGCATGCCCGCCTGGTTGCGATGGTAAGGTGCCGAGAGCACCCGGTGATGCGTATAGCGCAGGATTTCTGCGCCGCTGTCCGAGGGTGCTGCGACCGTGCGCGTTGGCAGGCGGGCCAGAAGCGCCATGTCGTCCTTCGCCTGGCACCCGTTCACCTCCTGCATCGGGGTAACGCTGCGCGTCAGCGTGCCCATGCTGAACGCTGCCTCCAGTCCGCGCGCGCCAACAATACCGACGAAGAACCACACGACCGGCACCGAGACCAGAACGGTGATGATATAGGCAAAGCCGGCATTCATGTTTTCCGGCTCACCATGCGAGAGACGACGCAGATCGTTGATCAGCAGCGATAGCGGCAGGATCGCCAGCGCATTGGAAAACAGGGCGCCGCGCACCTGAATGAGCGCAATGGCAAGGGCTGCTGCCACCAGCACGCCGAGCAGGAGGTGATGGCCTGCCCGCGCGCCATCTTCATGCCTGAAATCGAAGAACCGGAACAGGCAGACGGCCACGGCAAACAGGCCGACCGCATAAAATCCCCCCGCCGTTTCCGGTGCGATGCGGATCTGCGACAGCACCGGCTGCGCCTCGCTCACCTTCTTCAGCCAGAGTTCGGCAAGCATCGGATCAAGGCTTGCAAGGGGGCTTCCGAGGCAATCGGGCGCAATGACCACGGCGGCCAGCAGAACGACTGCGGCCAGCAAACCGAGGAGGACAAAACGGTTCCGTATCCCCGCCTGGCCTCCAGCCGTCGCCACCAGAAACAGGCCGGCCCCGCCGATCACCGACAGCGCATAAAAGCCGAGCGAAAGGTTGTCGCAGGTCACCACGCCATAGGCAGAGGGTGGCACGGTGGCAAGGAAGAAGGCGCTGACCGACAGCGCCAGCGACAGCCCGAACAGCTGCGCCGAGCGCCGGAAGCGATGCCCCTCCACGGCCCATTGCACGGCGATCGAGGCAGATGCCACCGCCACCAGCGGCACGGTCTCGGCACCGATGGCAATGGCAAGCGCTGCCATCAGGCCAGCCCCCGCGTGGGCAGAGCCGGTCCCGTGCGGCCCCACCATCAGCGCAGCCATAAACATCATGACGACGAGCTGGACATTGTGGTGGTCGATGGCACCGGGATGGAATTTGAGCGAGGTGAAGACCGAAAGCGCTGCAAGCCCGAAGGCGATATGCATGGTGGCAACGCCGCCGAGCCGCCGTCCGCCAAGTCCCGCCGCGGCCATGAACAGCACGGCAAGCGACAGCGGCCAGATCGCAAGCGCCAGCGCCTCGGCCCTCTCCTGCCCTTCGCCCAGAAGCAGAAACAGCCGGATCAGGCCGGCAATCGGCAGATCCACCAGCCGTGACCAGTGCATCAGCGTGCCGCCGGCAAGCCCCAGCCGGTATTGCGTCAGATCGAACCAGCCTTGCCCGGCGAGAAAATCGCGCACCTCGACGAGGCGCATCACGTCGTCATTGTCAGGCCCGACATAATCGCCGCCGCCCTTGATATGCAGCGCAAGAATGGCAGCAACAGTGACGATCGCATAGGCGCACAGCGAGGGAAAGAAGCGCGACCAGGCACTGACCGCCGCTATGCCTGAGGCGGGCTTCCGAGCGGCCCTCTTCGTGCTCAAACTCATGTCTCTTATCCCGCCTGAGCCGCCCGGGCGGGCCAATCCCGGACTTTGTGCCCCTCATGTCCGGCATCGAGCCGGGGAATCATCGCGCCGAAACCTAGCCTTAACCTTCTCAAGAAATAGTAAAGCCAGGGAGCGAGTGCCGTCTCCCGGATTGATGTGTACCTGAGTAGAAATCCATGGACAGCTTTGCCACCGGCCATCGCAGGATTGCCGTGCTTCTTCCCTGTTATAACGAAGCACCGTCCATCTCAGCCGTGGTGCGCGGGTTTCGCGCCTGCCTGCCTGAGGCGCGCATCTATGTCTATGACAACAATTCCACCGATGGCACCGCCCTTGCCGCCATGCTGGCCGGCGCGGACGTGCGCCGCGAACGCCGCCAGGGCAAGGGCCATGTGGTGCGCCGCATGTTTGCCGATATCGATGCCGATATCTACCTCATGGCCGATGGCGACGGCACCTATGGGCCAGACGATGCCGAGGATCTGATCCGCACCCTCATCACCGAACGCGCCGACATGGTCGTCGGCACCCGCCGTGGCCTTGCCGACACAGCCGGTCGCCACGGCCACGCGCTTGGCAACCGCCTGTTTAACCATCTCTACCGGCACCTGTTCGGGCCGGATTTCACCGACATCTTTTCCGGTTACCGCGCCTTTTCCCGCCGCTTCGTCAAAAGCTTTCCCGCCGTCTCCGATGGGTTCGAGGTGGAAACGGAAATGTCGGTGCATGCCTTTCGCCTGAAGATGCCGGTGACTGAACTGGCGCTGGATTACGGGCAACGCATGGAAGGCTCGCATTCGAAGCTTTCGACGCTGGGCGATGGCGCCCGCATCCTTTTAATGTTTGCCATGCTGATGAAGGAAACCCGGCCTTTTCTATTTTTCAGCGGCATTGCAGCGCTCCTGATGGCCGGTGGCCTTCTGGTCTCAGCCCCGGTTCTGGCCGAATATCTCGCCACCGGCCTTGTGCCGCGCCTGCCCACCTGGGTGCTGGCGCTGGCGCTGATCGGCCTCTCCTCCATGGCGCTGACGGCCGGCATGGTGCTCGACAGCGTGGCGCGCGGGCGCAACGAACTGCTGCGCCTGCATTACCTCAACCAGCCGGACCACAGCCACCTTGAAAGGGAGCTGGCGGATCTCACCGATCCGCAGCCCGCTCTTGCGCCGTCTGCCCACCTAAGAAAGAACCGTGTCGCGTGAAGACGATCGTCGGGTTTCTGGTCGCCGGCGGTTTTGGTTTCGCCATCGATGCAGGGCTGACGCATGTGCTGATCACGGATGCGGGCTTCAGCCCCTTTGCGGCGCGCATGCCGGCCATTGCGGCGGCGCTGTCCTTCACCTGGGTGTTCAACCGCACCTTCACCTTTGGCCGCTCGCCGCATTCGCTGGCGCGCGAAGGCTTTCGCTACTGGGCCGTCGGCGCCACGTCTGCGGTTCTCAATTACGGGATCTATTCGGCGCTCATCCACCGCCTGCCGATGATCCAGCCCGTGGCGGCGGTTGTGCTGTCCTCCGCCGCCGCCACGCTCTATTCCTTCTTCGGTTATTCCCGCTTCGTCTTTCGCCACCGCAACGGCCCGGCGAAAGACGATTGAACGACGGTGATCAGACGGTTTCCCAGCCATCCTTTTCGCTTGCCCGGTAAATGGCATCGATAAAACGCTGGTTGGCCGCCGAACTTTCCAGCGAAACGACCTCGGCATCCCCGCCCATCGCCTTGGCCGCAAAGGCTTCCGCCTGTCTGCGGTACTGGCGGCTGTCGGGAAAGCGGAAGATTTCCGAACGGCCATGCTTCTGGTCGCTAAGTTCCACCTCCTCAGGCCCCCAGCGGTCGGCATTAAACGGCGATTTCACCTCGATGAACCCGTCGGTGCCGTGAAACACCATCAGCTGGCGCGCCGCAAGCTGGGTGGAGATGTAGAAGGTGAGGTCGAAATCGCCGAAATCGGCCTTTACGGTCGAATAGATATCCGTGCCGAATTCCTTGTCGCGCTCCGTCGTCGCCTGCACCCGGATCGGCTCGCGGCCCGTCGAGAAGCGCGTCGTAATCGTCGGGTAGACGCCGATATCCGGCAGCCCGCCGCCGCCAAGTTCTGGAATGTTGCGCATATTGCCGGGATCGCGGTTGAAATAGGTGAACGACCCCTGCACGTGGCGCAGTGTGCCGATGACGCCGGAGGCGAGCAGCTCGCGCACCTTCAGCCAAACCGGTGCATAGGTCACCATGAAGGCTTCGGCAATCAGCACACCATGGCGGTCACGCGCCGCGATCAGCTGGTCGATCTCGTCGGCCTTCAGCGAAATCGGCTTTTCGCAGAGCACATGCTTGCCGGCAGCGGCCGCCTTCAGCGACCATTCCACATGCTGGCTGGTCGGCAGCGGAATATAGACCGCATCGATCACGTCGGACGCCAGCATCTCCTCGTAGGAGCCAAAGGCATGCGGCACCGAAAACCGATCCGCCATTTCGCGTGCGCGGGAAAAATCGCGGCTGGCAATGGCGCTCACCACGCAGTTTTCCGCATCCTGAATGGCCGGCACCACGGCATCGCGACCGATCTTGGCGGTGGAAAGAATACCAAAACGCAACATGAGTTCCTCCTGATCATTGTGCGGCGGCACCCTAGCGCATGTCACCCGCGTCTGGGCAGCCAATTTGTCGGACTTTTTGCGCGCGGACCGTTTTCAGCATGCATGCACGCGCCTTCCCGGCGGCCGCCATCGCCGCAGCGCCCTATCCAGACTTCGGGGAAAATGGCCGAAAATGTCCGCACTTCGTCCGAAGGTTTGCTTTTGCCTTTTGAGCAAGCGGCTATTGTCATGTTATCCTTGCAATCTGGAGAACATAAAATGTCCGACACGGCCCTTCTCGTCATCGATGTACAGCAGTCATTCCCGCATCGCCCCTATTGGGATGCGACGGACGTGCCCCGTTACCTCAAATGCCAGCAGGCGCTGATCGACGGTGCGGCAGCGGCCGGCCTTCCGGTCATCCAGATCTTCCATGTCGAAGATGCCGGCGCCTTCTCCATGGAAAGTGGCAACATACGCACACTCGACGGCATCACCCTTCAGCCGACCCGCACGTTCAGGAAAAACCGCCATTCCGCCATGGTCGGCACCGGGCTGGATGTCTGGTTGACGGAAAACGGCATCCGCAACCTCATCGTCTCCGGCATCCGCACCGAACAATGTTGTGAAACCACCACGCGCCATGCCTCCGATCTCGGTTTTACCGTCACCTATGTGGCGGAGGCGACGCTGACCTTCCCGATGACCGATGCCGATGGCCTAACCCATTCGCCTGAAGACATCAGGCGCCACACGGCAATGGTGCTGAAGGATCGCTTTGCCCGCATCGCAAGCGTCGAGGAAGCCCTCTCCGCTGCCGGGGCCCGCTCATGAGCCTTGCCGGCACCGCCACACCGCAGACTGTTCCGGTGGTGATCGTGGTGCCGCCGCAGGCGCTGCTTCTGGATATCGCAGGCCCCATGGAGGTCCTGCGTTATGCCAACCAGCATCAGGATGCGCTGCGGTTCGACTGCCGCTACGTCTCGGCCAACCCGCGCCAGACAACCTCGATCGGCCTCATGCTTGATGGTCTGGAACCGCTGCCGCAGACGCTGGCGCCCGACACGCTTCTGGTGGTCTCGGGCGCAACCGAAGGGGAGGAAAAGCAGGCGATGGCGGCGGAACGCGCAAGACTGGCGCGCTGGATGCGCGATGTCGTGCGCCCCGATACCCGCATTGCCAGCATCTGTTCCGGCGCTCTTCTGGTGGCAGAGGCCGGCCTGCTGGAAGGCCGCCACTGCACCACCCATGCCGATTGCATTGCAGAACTTCGCCTGAAGGCGCCGACCGCGCAGGTGCTGGAAAACCGGCTTTATGTCGAGGATGGCCGCTGCTTTTCCAGCGCCGGCATTGCAACCGGCATCGATCTGATGCTGCATATCGTGGCGAAGATGACGTCTGCACCGGTGGCACTGGCGGCCGCCCGCAAGATGGTGATCTACCTCCGGCGAAACGGAAGCGATCCGCAGATCTCGCCCTTTCTGTCGGGCCGCAACCATATCCACCCGGCCATCCATCAGGTGCAGGATGCGATCATGGCCGATCCCGCCGCCGACTGGCCGGTGGCCCGTCTGACGGCTCTTGCGCATGTGAGCGAGCGGCACCTGTCGCGCCTGTTTCGTGAGCATGCCGGGCTGTCGCTGATCGATTACGTCAACCGGATGCGGGTGGCGCTGGCGCGCGATCTCATTTCCCAGACGCGGCTGGATCTCGAAAATGTTGCGCTCCGCTGCGGTTTTTCCTCGGCACGGCACCTGCGCCGTGTCTGGCGCCAGCACTATGCGCAACCGCCGAGCCTCCACCGCACGCCCGGCTGATCGATCCATCACGGAAATTGAATGGCGCAACGCTTTCCCGCACCCTAGGTTAACCCCATATCGAGGTCACCCATTCCTTTACCCCACGAGGTCTCCCATGCATTTGCGCCCGCTCGGCCGAACCGGCCTTTCCATCGCCCCTGTCGTTTTCGGCGGCAATGTCTTTGGCTGGACGGCGGACGAAAAGACCTCGTTCGACCTGCTCGATGCCTTCTTCGACGCCGGCTACAATACGATCGACACGGCAGACGTCTATTCCGCCTGGGTCGATAGCCATGTCGGCGGCGAAAGCGAGACGATCATCGGCAAATGGCTGAAGCGCGGCAGCGTCTCGCGTGACAAGGCGGTCATCGTCACCAAGGTCGGCTTCGACAACAAGGGCAACAAGACCGGCCTGTCCAAAGGCTGGATCGCAGAGGCGGTCGAGGCCTCGCTGAAGCGTCTCGACACCGACTATATCGACCTTTACCTCGCCCACAAGCCGGACACGGAAACGCCTGTCGAGGAAACGCTGGAAGCCTTTTCCAAGCTGAAGGATGCCGGAAAGATCCGCGCCATCGGCTGCTCCAACTATGATGCGGGCCAGCTGAAGGCCTCTCTCGATGCCGCCGAAAAATCCGGCCTGCCGCGGTTCGATGTGCTGCAGCCGGAATATAATGTCTACACCCGCCAGAAATTCGAAGGCCCGATTGCCGATCTCTGCATCGCCGAAGAGATCGGCGTCATCAGCTATTATGCGCTGGCCGCCGGCTTCCTCACCGGCAAATATCGCAAGGTGGAAGATGCCGCCGGCAAGGCGCGCGGCGGCCGCGTTGGCGATTATCTTAATCCGCGCGGGGAAAGCGTTCTCTCGGCGCTCGACCAGGTGGCGCGCGAAACCGCAACCAGCATGGCAACCGTTGCCATCGCCTGGGTTGCCGCCCGCCCCGGCATCACCGCCCCCATTGCCTCGGCCACCAGCCTCGACCAGCTGAAGGCGATGACCGCCGCTGGAAAGCTCGAACTTTCCGATGCGCAGATGACCCTTCTCAACGAGGCCGGCGCATGAACACTGCCGTTCTGGTCCGCGATGTCACCCCGGATGACGAAGCCGCGTGGAAAAAACTCTGGGCGGATTATCTTGCCTTCTACAAGGTAACGCTTGGCCCTGACGTGACCGATTACACCTGGGCCCGCATTCTTGATCCCGCCTCCCGCGTTGCCATGCGCGTGGCGGAGGTGGAGGGGCAGCTTGCCGGTTTCGCCATCCACCATTTCCACGATTCCACCTGGGTGAAGACGCCGGATTGTTATCTGGAAGACCTGTTTCTCGACGCGACCTTTCGCGGCAAGGGCATCGGCCGCGCGCTGATGGAGGATCTGGTGGCGATCTGTGCAAAAAACGGCTGGGCGCGCCTCTACTGGCACACCGACGAAGGCAATGTGACGGCGCGCAAACTCTACGACAGCTTCGTCGCCTCCGATGGACACGTGCGCTACCGGATCAAGCTCTGAGCCTGACCATCAGCCCCGAAAGCGGAAGAAATCGATGAAGGCGCGCAGCGAAAGGCGCATCTGCCGGCGCGAGGGATAATAGATGTAGAACCCGTCGAAGGGCGGGCACCACGCTTCAAGCACCCGCACCAGCCGTCCCTCGGCAATATCGGTCTCGACGGCCGGATCAAACAGGAAGGCAAGCCCGACGCCGTCGCAGGCGGCGCGGCGCATCAACCGCTGGTCCGGCAGGATCAGCGGACCATCCACATTGACCACCACCGGCTTGCCATCCTTTTCCAGCTCCCAGCGATAGACGCGGCCGCTCGCAAACCGGCGCCGGATGCAGCGGTGGTCAACGAGATCGCGCGGATGCTGCGGCACCGGATGCTGTTCGAAATAACCCGGCGATCCGACGATGACGCCCTGCCAGGGGCCGCTTGCGCGCACGGCAATCATGTCTGCCTGCAGATGCTCGCCGAGCCGCAGGCCCGCATCGCATTCCTGCTGGACGATGTCCTCGAAACGGTCGTCGGTGCGGATTTCAAGCTCGATGTCAGGATAAAGCGCCAGAAACGCGCCGATCCGGGGCGCCACGATCTCGTCAGCCGCCAGCATCGGCATGGTGATCTTCAGCGGGCCGGCCGGTCGTTCGCTGCGCTCAGACAGCGCCCGCATCGCCGCATCGATATCCGACAGCGCCGGCGAAAGGGCTGCGATCAAAAGCCGCCCTTCCTGGGTCGGCGCAACAGACCGTGTCGTGCGCTGCAACAGGCGCACGCCAAGGCTTTCTTCCAGCGCCGAGACCGCATGACTGACGGCCGAGGGCGCAATGCCAAGATCGGCCGCCGCCTTGCGAAAGCTCTGGGCTTCGGCAACGGCTGCGAAAACGGCCATCTGGGACAACTGGATACGGTTCATTGTTCTATCCTATAGAACAGCCCGCGCCCAATTGCAGCGGTTTTCACCGATGCCCGAACGCCCTAGATTGTTTTGGACGACGGCGCCTTCGCCGCGCCGCGCCTGTCTCAATGACCCCTCAAGGAGATCCCATGCACACCCGCACACTTGGAACGCTCAATGTTTCCGCCCTTGGCCTTGGCTGCATGGGCATGACCCATGCCTATAGCCCGGTGGCCGATGAAACCGGCGCGCTCGCCACACTTGCCCGCGCCGTCGAACTGGGCGTCACGCTGTTTGATACAGCCGAAGTCTACGGCCCCTACACGAATGAAACCCTCGTCGGCAAAGGGCTGAAACCCTACCGCGACCAGGTGCAGATCGCCACCAAGTTCGGCTTCACCATTGGCGATGAGGCCAAGGCCGCCCGCCCCTCCGGCACCGACAGCCGGCCGGAAAATGTCCGCGCAGTCGCCGAAGCCTCCCTGAAACGCCTCGGCGTCGAGGTGATCGATCTCTTTTACCAGCATCGCGTCGATCCCGATGTGGCGATTGAAGAAACCGTCGGCGCCATGGCCGATCTCGTCAAGGCCGGCAAGGTGCGGGCACTTGGCCTGTCTGAAGCCAGCGCCGAAACCCTTCGCCGCGCCCATGCCACCCACCCGATTGCCGCCATCCAGAGCGAATATTCGCTGTGGACGCGCGATCCGGAAGAAAACGGCGTACTTTCCACCTGCCGCGAGCTTGGCATCGGTTTCGTGCCCTTTTCGCCGCTCGGCCGGGGCGCGCTGACCGGGGCGCTCAAAAACCTCGACGGCCTTTCCGACAATGATTTCCGCCGCGGCCTGCCGCGTTTTCAGGCGGAAAACTTTGATGCCAATCTGGCGCTGGTCTCGGCGCTGGAACAGATGGCTGCGGACAAAAACACCACGGCGGGCCAGCTGGCGCTCGCCTGGGTGCTGGCGCAGGGTGATTTCATCGTGCCCATCCCCGGCACCACCAAGATTGCCAACCTCGAAAAGAACGTCGCCGCGGCCGACATCAAACTCTCTCCGCAAGAAGTTACGCAACTCGGCGCACTCCTCTCGCCCGACAAGGTGAAGGGCGCCCGTTATCCGGATTCAATGGCAAAGATGGCCAACCGATAGGGTTAGCCGGTAGCCAGTAGGCAGTAGAAACGCTGCGGCATGTAAGCCCCTTCCCCTTGTGGGGAGGGGCCTTCCTCCCCATCCGGCTAAGCTTCCCATTCAGCAAATCCCCTCCCCAAAAACATTTCCCGCGTCACCGCCCCGTTTCTGCGCTATGACACCCGCAAAGACCTGCGCTCGCGCCACGGAAAGCTGAAAAACCATGCCCGCTTCTTTCTCGCCCCAGAGCCACCGGATGGCCCGCCTTTGACGGGGTTTTTCGAAACCGCAGCGCTTCAGCGGCTGGGCTGGACGGATTTCTTTGCCGATCAGGTGACGCCTGATGAGACAAACCTTCTGGTGCGGCGCATATCGTCCGTCCACCGGGCGCGGCTTGATGCCATCGATGCCAGCGGCCCTGTCGCCATCGAACTTGCGCCGAACGCCAACACTGCCGATTATGCCGTGGGAGACTGGGTTCTCGCAGATCCGCTGACCGGCCTTCTCACGCGCCGCCTCGCGCGCCACACCGTTTTGCAGCGGCGCACCGAAGGTGCCATCGGCCAGCAGCTGGCGGCCGCCAATGTCGATACGCTGTTTATCGTCACCTCCTGTAATGCCGATTTCAACCCCTCGCGGCTGGAACGGTATCTCATCATGGCAAACGAGGCCGGCACGCGCCCGGTCATCGTGCTGACCAAGGCCGACATGGTGGAGGACGCCGAAACCTACGCGACACAGGCAGCATCCCTCCAGCGCGATCTTCCCGTCGTGGTCGTCAATGCCCGCGCAACCGATGCCATCGATCCCCTAAAACCCTGGTGCGGGCCGGGCCAGACGGTGGCGCTTGTCGGCTCGTCTGGCGTCGGCAAATCGACGCTGGTCAACACGCTTGCCGGCCCATCTGCCGAAAGCCCGCAAAAGACCGGCGAGATCCGCGAGCACGACGCAAAAGGCCGCCACACCACCACGGCCCGTTCGCTGCATGAAATAGCCGGCGGCGGCTGGGTCATCGATACGCCCGGCATCCGCACGCTTTATGTGAGTGACGTCACCGGTGGCATCGATACGCTGTTTGCCGAAATCATCGAACTTGCCCCCAATTGCCGGTTTCGCGATTGCACCCACGCGCACGAGCCCGGCTGCGCCGTGCAGGCCGCCGTCAAGGCCGGCACGCTCTCTGCCGAGCGGCTGGAGCGCTGGCGCACGCTGACCACCGAAAACCGCGACCGCACCCCCGTCTACAGCGGACCGAAGGGCAACAAGACGCTGCGCAAGAACAAATATTGAGCTTTTGCGCCGCAATCCCCATATAGAGGCCTTAAGGCTCAAAAGGCCATTTTTCGCGCGCGACCTGCAGCTTGGCTGGACGCGCCCAAAAAACTCCCTCGACACACATTCCGAGGTACGCACCCCGAGGCAAACCGGCACCCCGCCGGCGCCCTCACCATTGGAGACAGATCATGTCAGACCCGAAAGCCGCAGACGCGCAAAAAGCCTATGAACCCGTTGCCTTTGCCAAGAAGCACCGCATTTCCGTGGAAGATGCCAAGGTGATCCTCGAAAAGCACGGCAGCGACCGCAAGAACGCCGACAAGGAAGGCCGCCGCGTCAGCCTCTGACCGCAGGCACCAACCGCCATGCCCCCTTCTCCCCCACGGGGAGAAGGTGCCGGCAGGCGGATGAGGGGGCCGCACCCTCCAAGGCTTGCCCCACCCCGGACAGGACGCCTCATAATCCATCTTTCCCCGTGTACCGATATCGATACAATGCTCGTGATTTCCTGCACTCCGGGACGGCTGAAACGATGGAAGGCAGAACGATGACCGCGGAAACCTATCAAAACGTCTGGGATGCCCTGGCCGACACGGAGCAAGAGGCCGCGAACCTCAAGGCACGCTCCGCACTGCTTTATGAAATTCGCAAGGCGGTGAAGGGCTGGGACCTGTCTCAGGAGGAGGCTGCAAAACGCCTCGGCCTGACGCGCCCCCGTACAAACGATCTCCTGCGCGGCAAACTCGCCAAATTCTCGCTCGACGCCCTCGTCAACATCGCCGCCGCCGCCCATCTGGACATCGAGATCCGCGTCAGGGACACAGCGTAGGGGCGACAGCTACAGACCTTACAACATCCGCAACGGTCTCAAGGGTAATGCCCCGCCGCTTGCAATAGGCAGATTCAAGCCATACAGCCAACGGCTTGGCTCCCTTGCTCGAATTGCAGGAGCGACAACACAAAGCAATATTCTCGCTGGTGATGATCGTTGCATCGTTGACGACATGCTCCCAACTCGCATGGCTGCCTTTGCCGGCGCTGCTGACAAACTCGCAGCGACAGTAGACGCAGGAGGTATCCCGCTCGCGAATTTCCTGCTCGAGCCATTTGGGAATATTCCATCGGTTCATTCGCCCGCTCACATTCTCGCCCTCCGCATCGCACGATCATCTTGTCAGCGCATGACCGATTGACCGGATCTGCGCCCGGAGAAACCGCCGCGCCAAGCGCCAGCAGGCTCATTCATATAATAAATCCGGCCTGACGCGGATCCACCAGCGCCGTCTGCCAGAGCGTTTGCGGCAAAACCAAACCACGTCCTGGGACACGATCAGGTCTGATTTGGGGCCGGGAGCGGATGGTCCACTCTTGGAGGCTAAGGTGAAATAGCTGCCATGAACGGGGCTGGCCTCCACGACCGCTTCCGAGCCCGAAGGCGAAGGCGAAGGCGAAGGCGAAGGCGAAGGCGAAGGCGAAGGCGAAGGC
>JAIXTO010000143.1 GCA_027483885.1 Rhizobiaceae bacterium | reverse complement strand
TTCATCACCCATGATTTCGGTGTCGTGGCCGAAATCGCCGACTATGTCACCGTCATGCAGTTCGGTCGCATCGTGGAGCAGGGGACTGCCGAAGAGGTGCTGTTTTCGCCGCAGCATCCCTATACGAAAAAGCTGATCGCGGCGATCCCGCGGCCCGGTCAGGCCGCCACAAGCGTTGAAATCCGCGAACCGCTGCTTGCCGTGGAGAAGCTCTCGAAGACCTACCGGATGGGCGGCGGGCTGTTTTCAAAGGCCCGCGACGTGCATGCGGTCAAGGATGTGTCCTTCACGCTCGGACGCGGTGAGACGCTTGGTATCGTCGGCGAAAGCGGCTCGGGCAAATCCTCGGTGGGGCGCTGCCTTGTGCGGCTGCAGGACCCCGATGGTGGACGCGTCCTGCTCGGCGGTCAGGATATGGCGCATCTGAAAGGTGCTGAACTCAGGGCCATGCGCCGACGCATGCAGATGATCTTCCAGGATCCCTATTCGTCGCTCAATCCGCGTGAGAAGGTGGGGCGGATCATTGCCTCGGGCCCGATTGCCTATGGGCAGGATACGAAACAGGCTTTGGCGCGGGCGGCAGAACTGATGGAAATGGTGGGGCTCGATCCGAGAGGCACCGATCGCTTTCCGCACGAATTTTCCGGCGGCCAGCGACAGCGCATCGGCATTGCCAGGGCCTTGGCGCTGGAGCCGGAGATCATCATCGCCGACGAGGCGGTTTCCGCGCTCGATGTCTCGATCCAGGCGCAGGTTCTGGAACTGCTTGCCCAGTTGAAAAAGGATCTCAACCTGTCTCTCGTTTTCATCACGCATGATCTGCGCGTCGCAGCCAAGATCTGCGACCGGGTGATGGTGATGCGGCAGGGAGAGGTCGTCGAACTCGGGACGGGGAGCGACATCTTCGAGACCCCCCGGCATGCCTACACGAAAAGCCTGATCGAGGCCATTCCCGGTCGGGCAAAGGAAGCGCTGATGACGGCCTGATGCCGTCTCACGTCACCATCAATTGGGCCGATGACAGCCCGAACCGCTCAATGGAGAAAAACCGATGACGATCATGCCGAATTCGATGGAAGGCCGCGACATGGCCTATCAGTTGCACCCGAACGTGAACCTGCGCAAATATGAGAAGCAGGGCGGCCTGGTGATCGAGAGCGGTGACGGCATCTACGTGACCGACAGCCATGGCAAGCGTTATATCGAGGGCATGGCCGGCCTGTGGTCGGTGGCTCTTGGCTTTGGCGAGCAGCGGCTGGTGGACGTCGCCACGGCCCAGATGGCGAAGCTGCCCTATTATCACACCTTCTCCTACAAGACCCATGGCCCGTCGATTGATCTCGCCGAAATGCTGATCAAGATCGCGCCCGTGCCAATGTCCAAGGTGCATTTCACCTCGTCCGGCTCGGAGGCCAACGATCTCGCGGTCAAGATGGTCTGGTATCGTTCCAACGCGCTCGGCAAGAAAGACAAGAAGAAGATCATCAGCCGCATCAAGGGCTATCATGGCGTCACCATCGCCTCCGGGTCGCTCACCGGCCTGCCGCGCAACCATGAGAGTTTCGACCTGCCGCTCGACCGCATGCTCCACACGTCCTGCCCGTCCTACGTCCATTTCGGTCTTGAGGGCGAAAGCGAAGCGGACTTCACCAAGCGCATCCTCCGGGATCTCGAGGATCTGATCCTGAAGGAGGGCCCGGAGACGATCGCCGCCTTCTGGGGCGAGCCGGTGATCGGTGCGGGTGGCGTTCTCGTGCCCCCGGATGGCTACTGGGCCGGCGTTCAGGCGATCCTGAAGAAATACGACATCCTGCTCGTCGCTGACGAAGTGATCTGCGGCTTCGGGCGCACCGGCAAGATGTTCGCTTGCGAGACGCTTGGCATCACGCCGGATGTGCTTGTCGTGTCGAAGCAGATCTCGTCCTCCTACATGCCGCTGTCGGCGATCATCATGAACGACCATTTTTACCAGCCGATCGCCGATGAATCGGATCGTATCGGCGTGTTCGGCCATGGTTACACGGCTTCCGGCCACCCGGTCGCAACGGCGGTCGGGCTGGAAAACCTGAAAATCATCCAGGAGCGTGATCTCGTGGGCAATGTCGCCCGCCTGGAAGCGCAGTTTCTCGCCGGTCTGGAAGAGCTTGCGAAACATCCGGTGTCGCATTCCTCGCGCGGCATCGGCCTGCTCGGCGCGCTTGAAATCAAGCCTTTTGACGATGGCAAGGCCGGTGATGCGGCCGCCGCCGTGTCCGCCGCCTGCGAGGAGGAAGGCCTGATCGTGCGCAACATTGCCGAAGCCATCTGCTTCTGCCCGCCGATGATCATCACCGCCGAGCAGATCGACGAGATGTTCGCAGCCGTCAGCCGCGCGCTCGACAAGGTTCAGGCTGCACGCGCGTAATTCATTTCGAGGAAATGACATGAGCATGATGGAAAAAACGGATCTCGGCGAAATGACCGCAGCCCAGCTGTCCGAGCTGTTTGCCGCGGGCAAGGCGTCTCCGGTCGAAGCGGCAAAGGCGTCGCTCGATCGCATCGAGAGGTTCAATCCGAGCGTCAACGCGTTTGCCTATGTGGTGCCGGAACTGGCGCTCACAGAGGCGAAAGCCTCCGAAGCGCGCTGGCAGAAGGGCGAGCCGCTGTCGCCCATCGACGGCGCGCCGACGACGATCAAGGAACTGACGCCGGTCAAGGGCATTCCGTGGCGCCGGGGTTCAGCGCTGGGCGCCACGACCCCGTCGGACAAGGAGTTCCTGATCATGGAACGCCTGCGTGCGGCCGGTGTCACCATTCTCGGCACAACGACATCGCCCGAATTCGGCTGGAAGGGTGTCACGCACGGTCCGGCCTTCGGCAATACGCTGAACCCCTGGCGCACCGACCGCGCATCGGGCGGCTCGTCTGGCGGGGCAGCGGTTGCTGCGGCGCTTAACATGGGCGTGCTGCACGAGGGCTCCGACGGTGCGGGCTCGATCCGTATTCCCGCCTCCTTCTCCGGCACGTTCGGGATCAAACCCACCTATGGCTGGATACCCTCCGACACGCCCACAGCGCTCTTCGAGCTTGCCCATCGCGGTCCGCTTACCCGCACCGTTGAGGATGCCGCATTGTTCATGAATGCAACGACCGGGCCGACGCCGAGGGCGATGTATGGTTATTGCCCGACACCGGTGCCGGATTGGCGCGAGGCGATCAAGGCCGCCAGCGTCAAGGGTTTAAAGATCGGCTATAGCCGCAATCTCGGTTATGCGCAGGTTCAGCCGGATGTTGCCGCCGCCATCGAGCGCGCCGCACAGCGTCTGGCCGATATGGGGGCGATCATCGAAGAGGTCGATCCCGGTTTCTCCAATCCGCAGGACGCGCTGCTCGCGCTCTGGTACGCGGCAGAGGCGAGAACCGTCGAGTTGGTCAATCCGACTGACGAGCAGAAGCGGCTGATGGATCCGGGTCTTATCCGCATCTACGAGAAGGGCTGCGCCTACACCGCCCGCGATTCTGTGGCGGCCGAACAGGTGCGCGCCGATCTCAAGGTGACGATGGCGCTGTTCCATGAAAAGTACGACGCCCTGATGCTGCCGACCATGCCGGTGACGGCGATCGAGGCGGGCGTCGATTTTCCAGGCGGCATCGAGGGCAAGGACTGGTCCGACTGGTCGCCCTTCACCTATCCGTTCAACATGACCGGCCAGCCGGCCGTCTCGGTGCCCTGCGGTTTCGATGCCGGCGGTCTGCCGATCGGCCTGCAATTCGTCGGGCCGCGCTACCGCGACGATATCGTGCTGACGCTGGCCTCTGCCTACCAGGCGGCCTATCCGGAAGATGTTCTCAACGCACCGCGGGTCGCCTGAACCAAACAAGATGCGGAGGCCTTCTGCCTTCGCATCCCCATCATTTTAAGCAGCACCGGGATAAAACAGATGGCCTCCATGGCAAGCCAAGAGGTGGCAGGCGGGCTTGGCGCAGAGCTGGAAACGGGCGTGACGGCCGTGCCGCCTGACCAGGCCGAGCGTATCGCGCGGGAAAAATACGGGCTCATCGGCAAGGCCGAATGGCTCTGGGGCGAGAAGGACAGCAATTACCGGCTGACGCTCGACGACGGCACACACTATCTCTTCAAGGTGCTCAACCCGGCCGAACCCCCGGCGATGACCAGCATGCACAGCCAGGCGCTGTTGCATGTGGAAGCCGCCGACCCCGGCATTCCTGTCCAGAGGATCATCCGCACGCTGGACGGCGAGGCGGACTTTCGCATGACCGATGACGACGGTGGCACGCGCGGCGTGCGCATGGTCACCTTCGTTCCCGGTGTCTCCCAGAAATCGCAGCCGCAGTCGTCGCTCCAGCGTTTTCGCGTCGGCGTTCTGCTGGGGCGAATGCAGAAGGCACTGGCAGGGTTTTCGCATGAGGCGGCGAACCACCGCATCACCTGGGACATGAAACACGCCGCAGGCATTCGTGACCTTTTCGGCGCCTTCGACGATGCGGGCCAACGTTCCCGGCTCGAGCGCGGCATGGATGACTTCGAACGCTTGATCGCGCCGCGCATGGCGGACCTGCCGGCGCAGGTCGTTCATAACGATTTCAACATGGAAAATATCCTCGTCAGCGCGGACGATCCGGACACGATCAGCGGTATCATCGATTTCGGCGACATGGTGCATGCGCCGGTGCTGTTTGATGTCGCCGTGGGGGCCGCCTATCAGATGGGCGATGAGGAAGACCCCATTGAGGCGATGTGTGATTTTCTGCGCGGCTACAGCACGCAAAAGACGCTGTCCGACGAAGAGATCTCGTTGCTTTATCCGGCTGTCGTCACGCGCATGGTGATGCGGCTTGCGATACCCGAATGGCGCAGCAAACTGTTTCCGGACCATCGGGAACTTTACACACGCAATAGCCCGACCGTCTGGCAACAGTTCGCCCGGCTGGACGCGATTTCAAAAGACGATGCCATGGCGCGCCTTGCCGCCGCCTGCCGTACTCCCAAGGGATTAGAACCATGACCAAGCCCGCCACCACGATGATCAACGGCTTTGATGCCGCGCGTCTCGGCAGCCTGCCGGAGAGGGAGCGCTTGATGATCGAGCGGCGCCAGGCGATGCTCGGCCCCTCCTACCGGCTGTTTTACGAAAACCCGCTGCATCTGGTGCGCGCTGAAGGCGTCTGGCTCTACGATCCCGATGGCAATGCCTATCTCGACGCCTATAACAACGTGCCCTCGGTTGGCCATTGCCATCCGCGCGTGGTGGCGGCGATGACTGAACAGGCGGCAGTGCTGAACACCCACACACGTTATCTCGACGAAAAGATCCTCGACTATTCGGAAAAGCTGCTCGCGACCTTTCCCGATGACCTCAACCGCGTGATGTATTGCTGCACCGGCAGCGAGGCGGTGGATCTCGCAATCCGGCTTGCCTGTTATTATACCGGTGGGACCGGCATCATCATCACCGAAAACGCCTATCACGGCACAACGAGCGTCACCGCATCACTCTCGCCGTCGCTTGGCCCGAACATGCCGCTCGGCATGCATGTCATCACCGTGCCGGCACCGGATGCCTATCGCGCAGACGGTCGGGATGTCGGTGAGGCCTTTGCTGAAGAGGTGTCCAAGGCGATCGCCTTCATGGTGCGTCGTGGCATCAAACCCGCCGCCTTCATCGCCGACAGCATTTTTTCGACCGACGGCATTTTTTCCGAGCCGGCCGGCTTTCTGAAACAGACGCTGGACGTCGTGCATCAGGCAGGCGCGCTTTATATCGCAGACGAGGTGCAGCCGGGTTTTGGCCGTACGGGATCACATATGTGGGGTTTCATGCGCCATGGCATCGTTCCCGATATTGCCGTGATGGGCAAGCCCATGGGCAACGGCCTGCCGATTGCAGCTGTGGTGATGAAGGGTGAGGTGCAGGAGCGTTTTGGCCGGGACATCCGTTATTTCAACACTTTTGGTGCCAACCACGTCTCCATTGCCGCCGCCAATGCCGTGCTCGACATCATCCGCGACGAGGACCTGATGCGCAATGCAGACACGACCGGCACCTATATGCTGGAGGGGATGCGCAAGCTGCAGCAGACATTTGACGCGATCGGTGATGTGCGCGGTGCCGGCCTTTTCCTTGGCCTCGAATTCGTCAAGGACCGTGAAAGCCGCGAACCCGATGGCGCGCTGTCGCTTGCCGTCGTCAACCGCATGCGCGAGCGCCGTGTGCTGATCAGCGCTGCCGGCATCCATGGCAACACGCTGAAAATCCGCCCGCCGCTGCCCTTCGGCAAGGCGCATGCCGATATCTTCCTGAAGACATTGGAAGACGTGCTGCACGAGACGACCTGATCTCACCCGCTGCTGCTGCCTTCGATTGCGAAAGGACAAGACCATGACTGAATCGCCGAAGATCGACGCCGCGCGCCTGTGGGCCGATATCATGACCATGGGTGCAATCGGCGCAACGCCCGGCGGCGGCAGCTTTCGTCCGGCGCTGTCCGATGCGGATCGCGAGGCGCGCAACCTGTTTCGCCACCTCGCGCAGGAGGCCGGCCTGCTGGTCACCGTCGATGCGATCGGCAACATGTTTGCGCGGCGGGAAGGCAGCGATCCGTCCCTGCCGCCACTGATGATCGGCAGCCATCTCGACACCCAGATGCCGGGCGGCAAATTCGACGGCGTTTTAGGCGTGCTGGCGGGGATCGCTGTGGCGCGCGCACTGAACGAAGCCGGGGTGACCACGAAGCGGGCGATCGAGATCGCCAATTTCACCAATGAGGAGGGCGCACGCTTCCAGCCGGGCGTGATGGGCTCGGGCGTGTTTGCCGGGCTTCTGCCTCTCGACCAGGCCTTGCTGTGCCGGGATGAAGCCGGAGCGGTGCTTGGCGACGAACTGGCGCGCATCGGTTATGCAGGGGCGCTGCCGGTCGGCGGTCGCCCGGTACACACCTATCTCGAACTGCATATCGAGCAGGGTCCGGAGATGGAAAAGGCAGGCGCGATGATTGCCGCCGTTTCCAACAGTTCCTGGGGATGCAGCGGCTTCATCGACATCAACGGCGAAAACGGTCATTCCCAGACGGCAGCCATGTCGACGCGGCGCAATTCACTGGTTGGCGCGGCAAAACTCATTCTCGAGATTGAAGCGATCGGGGCAGACAACGAGCCGGAAGGCATGGTGAGCGCCACCGTGATCCGCAACTGGCCGAACAACCGCGTCAACATTCCCCACCTGACCAAGCTCTCTTACGTTGCCGTCCATGCGACGGAAGAGGGGCGAGCAAAGATCATCGAACGGATCGAGGCCGCGGCACGACGGATTGCCGAGGAAACAGGCCTCACCATCGACGCGACAACCGCTCACTACCGCCAGCGGCTCGATCTCTCGCCGAAACTTTCCGGCCAGGTGATCGATACCGCTCGGCAACTCGGCTACACGTCGATGATGTTGCCGACACTGACCTCCCACGATGCCTTGTCGATGCATCATCTCTGCCCGACGGCCATCATTTTCGTGCCCTGCAAGGACGGGATCTCCCACAGCGAAAAGGAATGGTGCGAGCCGGATCAGGTCACGGCCGGTGCGAGGGTCTTGCTCGACATGGCAGTCAGGATTGCCAATGAACGCTGACAGAACCGGTGATCTTCAAGGATAGGCTGTGATTTGCGGAAAATGGCGCACCCGACTGGATTCGAACCAGTGACCTTTGCCTTCGGAGGGCAACACTCTATCCAGCTGAGCTACGGGTGCTTCTTCGAACCGGTGCGTGACGCACTGTTCGTGCCGGTGGTGGGTTCATAACAAAGGTCGCGGGCCGCAGCAATCGGCAAAAGGCAGAAAACTTCGCATGGGGTTGAAAGAATGGCGGATTGTGGTGGCCGTCAAGGCAGTAGGCAGTAGGCAGTAGGCAGTAGGCAGTAGGCAGTAGGCAGTAGGCAGTAGGCAGTA
>JAIXTO010000185.1 GCA_027483885.1 Rhizobiaceae bacterium | reverse complement strand
GCGCCGCCGACCACCACATGGTTGCCGCCGCCAGTGCCGGTATGGCGCCCGTCGATCATGAACTTGTCGGCACCAAGCCGGCTCTGGCGGGCTTCCTCATAGATGGCCGTCGTGATGTCGACGCAGTCCTGCCAGTTGGAGGCGGGGTGAATGTTGACCTCGATGACGCCGGGATCGGGGGCGACGCGGATGACGTTCAGCCGCTCGTCCTGCGGTGGCGCATAACCTTCGATGTGAACGGCAAGGCCAAGCTGGGTTGCGGCCCGTTCGGCAGACGCGATCAGATCGAGATATTCCTCGATGCTGACGGTCGGCGGCATGAAGACGCAAAGACGGCCGTCACGGGCTTCCACGCTGATCGCCGTGCGCACAAAACCGATGATTTCTTCGCTCACCCGCTGTTGCGGCTGCTGGTTTTCGGCGGTCGGCTCGAAATGTGCCGCCGAGAGCTTGCGCTCCTTCTTCCCTTGGACCGTCGTTTCCTTGTGGAAATCCGGCAGCGGCGTGCGCTCGATGCTCGGATCCATCGGGTTGATATAGGGATATTGCGATGGCGGGATATAGGGCAGCGAGTTCAGCGGCAGGCGATAGCCGACGGGGCTGTCGCCCGGCACCAGAAAGACGCGGCCGCGCCGCGTGCGCCATTTTTCGCTGACCCAGCGCGGGCCGGAGGCGCGGCTGTTCCAGGCCTGCACCGGCAGCACATAACCGGAGGGGCGGGTCAGGCCACGTTCGAACACGCGGGCGAGGCGATTGCGCTCTTCCGGGTCCTTCAGCTTGGAATTGGCGGGATCGACATTGTCGGGCAGGTTTGCCTCGCGCAAAATCCATTCGCCCGGATCCTCGAAGGCCGGCACCACCATGTCAGGGGTGATATCGAGTTCGCTGGCAATGGCAGAGAGCAGGCGGCCGGCATCCTCTTCGGTCACCTCGTAGTCCTGGCCTTCCTCGGCAATCAGGCTGGGATCGCGCCAGATCGGCTTTTCGTCGCGGCGCCAGTAAAGCGAAAAGGTCCAGCGCGGCAGGCTTTCGCCCGGATACCACTTGCCCTGGCCGTAATGCAGGAAACCGCCCGGCGCAAAACGTTCGCGCAACTTGCGAATGAGGATATCGGCCTTGTCGCGTTTGGTCGGGCCAACAGCTGCGGTGTTCCATTCCTCCGACTGGAAATCGTCGATGGAGACGAAAGTCGGTTCGCCACCCATGGTAAGCCGCACATCTTCAGCCGCCAGCACCTGATCCACCTTGCGGCCGAGCGTGTCGAGCGCCTGCCAGCTTTCCTCGGAAAACGGTTTGGTGATGCGCGGATGTTCGGCGACGCGCGTGACGCGCATGTCGAATTCGAACGCCGTTTCCGCTTCGCCGAAATAACCGCCGGAAATCGGTGCGGCATTGCGGAAATGCGGGGTGGCGGCAAGCGGAATGTGGCTTTCGCCGGTCAGAAGCCCGGAGGTCGGGTCAAGGCCGATCCAGCCGGCGCCGGGAAGATAAACTTCCGCCCAGGCATGCAGGTCGGTGAAATCCACTTCCGTGCCGGATGGGCCGTCGAGTGCCTTCAGGTCCGGCGTCAGCTGGATGAGGTAACCGGAGACGAAACGGGCGGCGAGACCGAGATGGCGCAGCACCTGCACCAGCAGCCAACTGGTATCGCGGCAGGATCCGAGCGCCGTCTCCAGCGTCTTTTCCGGCGTCTGCACGCCCGGTTCCATGCGGATGACATAACCGATATCGCGCTGCAGGCGGGCGTTGAGGCCGACCACCATATCGACCGTCGGCTGGTCCGGTGACCAATCGACGGTTTTCATGAAGGCTGACAGGAGCGGGCCAACCGGTTCCGGCTTGCGGTAGATGGAGAGATCTTCGACGAGATCTGCCGGATAATCGAAGGGCCAGCGGCTGGCCTCTTCTTCCACGAAGAAATCGAACGGGTTGTAGACTGTCATGTCGGCAACGAGATCGACTTCGATCTTCAGTTCCGTTACCGGCTCGGGGAAAACGTAGCGGGCAAGGTAGTTGCCGTAAGGGTCCTGCTGAAGATTGACGAAATGGTTCGCCGGCGAAACCTTGAGCGAGTGGCTGATCACGCGCGTTCTGGAATGCGCGGCCGGTTTCAAGCGGATGATCTGCGGCCCGAGGCGGACCGGCCTGTCATATTTATAATGGGTCAGGTGATAAATACTGGCCTTGATCGACATGGAACTCCTAGTCGGGTCCCTTCAGATGGACCCGGCGCGCATGAAGGGCCGGAGTTTGTGCAATGCGGGGAAATAAAGCAAGGCGCTTCGACGCTTATCAGGAAAAGCGAACACGCCTTGCGCGAGCAGATCCACAGATCTTCTGGCGGTGCCGCGCCGCAGACTTCGTTTTCGAAAGGCAAAGATCTGGCGCTGGCGTGTGTAACCGGCACAGGATCTTGCATTTCTGCCCGTTTATGTTTCGGGCTGCCCCAATATGAGGCGCGATCTTGAGGAGTTTTGGGTCGCCTTGGCGGCGACCCGCGCACGGATGCCCATCGAAAAGGCTTTCGCCTAATATTTGCGCTTAAATGCCTCTCTGCTGTGCATTTGCCTCAGCTGAGCTTGCCCGTCGGCTTGGTCGGCCCGGAGATGGCTTCTTCATGATACCAGCAACCGCCAAAAGCCAGATCGGTGTGGCGTGCAGCGTCTGCCGCGAGCTTGACCTCGGGTCGCTCGCTACGCTCACGCAGTCGGCGAACGCCGCCAACGGGGAAGGGAATGATCTGCGCAGTGGTTGTTTCGATTGCCGTGGCCATGGTCTTATCCTTTGTTCATTCTTCCATTCCAAGAGGCTATTTGCCTAAATTTCGATCACGATGCATTATTTTGCATCTTTTTGGTGGTCTAATTTTATGCACTATGCCTAGAATCTGGACATTTGGCAACTGTAATAAGTGAGGACTGAGGAATGAGGGCTCGGGCGCGCGCGCGTCCTGAAGCCCATCTCTCTCAACCCTGAAGCACCGTTCCGGTTCCCTGATGGACGCTCGCCCAAAGACTTTGTTCTGGAGGGGCTGGGCGCGTGTGGACAGATGCGAGGGTGCGAAAAACGCAAGCGTGCCGGTGTGATCTCTCAACTGGCACGCAATATGCATTTCCTCTGACAGTCCCGGCGGTGGCGCCCATGATGCGGTGCCCTGACGCGGGATGTGCTCACACCTCGCAGCATAGAAACGAGAGATGACTATGACGAAATACAAGCTCGAGTATATTTGGCTCGATGGTTACAAGCCGGTCGCCAATCTTCGCGGTAAGACGCAGATCAAGGAATTCGACGAATTCCCGACGCTGGAGCAGCTGCCGCTCTGGGGTTTTGACGGCTCGTCCACCATGCAGGCCGAAGGTCATAGCTCCGATTGCGTCCTGAAGCCCGTCGCCATCTATCCCGATCCGGCCCGCACCAACGGTGCGCTGGTCATGTGCGAAGTCATGATGCCCGATGGCGTCACGCCGCATGCAACAAACAGCCGCGCCACGATTCTTGACGACGAAGGCGCCTGGTTCGGTTTCGAACAGGAATATTTCTTCTACGAAAACGGCCGCCCGCTCGGCTTCCCGGAACAGGGTTACCCCGCTCCGCAGGGTCCGTATTACACCGGCGTCGGCTACAAGAACGTCGGTTCGGTTGCCCGCGAAATCGTTGAAGAGCACCTGGATCTCTGCCTTGCTGCCGGCATCAACCACGAAGGCATCAATGCCGAAGTGGCCAAGGGCCAGTGGGAATTCCAGATTTTCGGCAAGGGCTCCAAGCGCGCCGCCGACCAGATCTGGATCGCCCGTTACCTGCTGCTGCGCCTTTGCGAACAGTATGGCATCGACGTTGAATTCCATTGCAAGCCGCTCGGCGACACCGACTGGAACGGCTCGGGCATGCACTGCAACTTCTCCACCACCTTCCTGCGCGAAGTGGGCGGCAAGGAATATTTCGAAGCCCTCATGGCCGCTTTTGCCAAGAACTGGGAAGAGCATATCGCTGTTTACGGCCCGGACAACCATCTGCGCCTGACCGGCAAGCACGAAACCGCTCCGTGGAACAAGTTCTCCTACGGCGTTGCAGACCGTGGCGCCTCGATCCGCGTTCCGCATTCCTTCGTCAACAACGGCTATAAGGGTTACCTGGAAGACCGCCGCCCGAACAGCCAGGGTTGCCCCTACCAGATCGCTTCGGTCGTTCTGAAGACGATCGCCGAAGTGCCGACGGCCGATTACGCCAAGAACGCTGCATAAGCCTTCTTACCCAAGACTTTTCATGACGAACGGGCACCGGAGCAATCCGGTGCCTTTTTCGTTGGTGAGTTCGCAGAAGCAGGGGGTTTGCGCGAAAGACGATCGTCAGGCCTCGCCCACGGCCTCGCGGCGGCGGCGGTCCAGTTCTTCGCTGTAGCGGCGCAGGGTATGGGCTTCGCTGAGCTGTCCCAGAACCCGCCGCTCGATGAGGTTGTTGATCACAGGCAGCGCTTCGGCGCGGGCCTGGTCGAAGATTTCGGCGGCCTGTTTGGCATTCATCTGCGGCAGCAGGAAATCGTTCTTGTGGCTGATGAAATCAGCGACATCGGTGCGCGGCTGGGCCAGGTCGGCCTCATCGGCATAGATGTCCGGCAGCGAGATCAGGCCGGCATAACGATCCTGATCGTCGAGCAGGATGACGCGTTTGGCAGAGCCCAGCGGAAACGCCTCGCGAAATTCCGCAAGCGGTGTTCCAAGCCGGGCGCATTTGACATCGGCGCGCATCAGCTTGTCCACGGTGAGGTTGCGGATCCAGCCGACGTCATGGGCGCTGCGGATGCTTTCGCCGCGCAGGTGAAAACGCCAGGTGGCAAACGAATAACCGAATGTGGTGCGAACGACGAGCGACGAGGTGATGACGGCCGCCAGAACCAGCGCCGTGATCGGGAAATCGGCGGTGATTTCGAGCGCCAGAAACGTCATGGTGAGCGGCCCGCCGATGATGGCAACGGCCAGCGAACTCATGCCGACGACGGCAAGGACGGTGGGCGTCAGCGTGCCCGTGGTGATGAAATCGGCCGGCGTGCCAAAGATCTTGCCGATCAGCGAGCCCATGAACAGCGAGGCAAAGAACAGGCCGCCGCGAAAGCCGGAGCCTATCGAGACGGCAGAGGCCAGCGATTTCAAGAGCAGGATGCCAATAAGGATTTTTGCCGGGGCCTCGCTGTCGAGGTTGAGGTGCAGCGCGCCATGGCCGGCAGACAGGACCTGTGGGGTGATCATCGCCAGAAGCCCGACGACAATGCCGCCGAGCGCCGGGCGCACGTAGGGCGGCAAAGAGCTTTTGCGCGCCATCTCCTCGACCAGGGCAACGCCCTGCATGATGAGGATCCCGACGCCGGCGCAGATGGCGCCAAGCGCAATGGCCGGCACGTAGTCTGCCGGGGTGATGATGCCGATCTCGCCCACTTCGATGATGAAGCTGTTGCCGGAAAAGGCACGCGCTGCAAAGGTTGCGATAATGGCAGCCACCACGACGGGTGCCAGCGCCACCATGCTGTAGGTGCCGATAATCAGCTCGAAGGCGTAGAAGGCGCCGGTCAGCGGCGCATTGAAGGCCGCGGCAATGGCGCCGGCTGCCCCGCAGCCAACGAGGATGCGCATGTCTTCGCGCCGCAGGTTGAGCTTGGTGCCGAGCTTGGAGGCGATGCCCGCGGAAAGCTGCGTATAACCGGCCTCCAGCCCCACGGACGCGCCAAAGCCGTTGGAGATAAGGTTCTGGCCGGCAACGATAATGCTGTCGGTCAGCGAAATGCGCCCGCCATAAAGCGCGTTTGCCTCGATCGGATCGATGATGGCACGCTTGCGCCGCCTGGCGAGGATAAAGAGGACGATGCCGAGAAGCACGCCGCCGGCAATGGGGGCGACGAGCACGATCAGCTTGTTTTCGATGGTCGAGGAACTCAGCCAGTCACCCATGGTGATGCCGAAGATCAGGCTGTGCAGGCTGCGCGAAATCCAGCTCATGCCGCTGACGGCGGCACCCGCGGCAAGCCCGATCACCATGGCAGACAGCACCAGGCCGATTTCGCTGCCGCGGGCAAAGGCCTTTTTCTTGGCAAGTTTTGTCCAGGTCTGGACCAGGCGGATAAACGATGCGGTGGAGAGCGTCTTCATCGGGCTGTTCGCCCTCCTGCATGGGTCTTCTGCCTGATGGCAATCAGTTGCGGCTGTGTCGCCGGTTTTCCGCCACGCTTCGCGGGCGGGTCAAAGCACAAGTGTTGCCCGGGTTTCAAGCTCTTCTCGCGGTCTTTGTCATAGCTAGGCGATTTCCGTCGAATTCGAGGCCGAATACAGGATTATTATGAAAATCCTGCGCCAACAGGCAATTTCCGGCCCTTTTATAGCGCCTGCAAGGCTGCTGCTGGATGAATGGCGGATTCAGCGATCGTTCAGGTGCCCGGCTTAATTCTCTGCCCGTCGTTTGACACGAGGTAGATGATCATGAAGGCCCTTATTCTTGCTGCAGCACTGACCCTGACGGGCGCCGGCGCCAGCCTTGCCCAGCCGCTGCCGGTTTCCTCCCCTGCGCCTCAGTCCCCGGCTTCCGGGCTTGTTCAGAAGGTGGACTATGCCTGCGGCCCCGGATGGCGTCTGAACCGCTGGGGGGATTGCGTGCCGCGCCGTGGCCCGCCGCCGCCGCGTTACTATCGCCCACCGCCGCCGGACTGGGGTTGGGGTCCGCCGCCGCCCCGCCATCGCCCGCCGCCGCCCCGCGGTGACTGGGGCCCACCGCCTCGTGGCGACTGGGGTCCGCCTCCGCCGCCACGTTGGGGCCCGCCCCGCTGGTAGGGGTATGACAGGTTCCTGACAGGGGCGGGCCGGGACATGGGCCCGCTCTTGATCGATTGACGCCGTGCGCCCCATCGCTGCCCGCATGCAGCGCAGCCGCTGGACTTTGTCCACAGGCCGCACTTGCCTCAGCGGCAGACGCCGGTGGCAAGCGCCCGCTGGATGCCGCGCACGTCGCTTCCCTTGCCAAGCGTTCGGTGGATGGGTGTAGCGCTTCCCGATACCCAGATCCGCAATTCCGATTCAAGATCGAACGTGCCGGCTGTTTCCACCGAAAAGCGCGTGATGGCGCGGTAGGGCACGCTGGTATACTCGACCTTGCTGCCGGTCATCCCCTGGATATCCACAAGGATCAGCCGGTGCTGGGTGAAGACGAAAAAATCCCGCACGATGCGAAATGCCAGCTGCGGCTCCTCGCCGTCGATCAGTACGCCATCGAGGCGTTTGGCAAGATCGGCCGGATCCACCTTCGATCCATGTCCCATCAGGCTGTCAAAAAGTCCCATTCGTCTCGCTCCCATGGCAGGTGATTGGTGAGACAGAGATAGGCAGCCGACGGGAAAATGCATCCCCAGCATTTTCGCAGCGGATGTGAAAAGTGGGGCTTCACCCTGTGGATAAGTTTTAAAGACGGTGCTGAAGGGCAAGCGGCGGCACCGAGCAGCGGTGCTTTTTTGCCGACAGGGCCGCCGACGAACAGGTGGAGAAAGAAGGCGATGAAAATCTGCCGAAAGCCCTAAAACGGAGAAATCCGCCGAAGCGGATTTCTCAACGTTTAGAATGGAATGGTGGGCGTGACAGGGATTGAACCTGTGACCCCTACGATGTCAACACGGTACGCATCCAGCAAAACCGGGCTTTCTCTATTCACGTTGTCCCATCGCGTCAACGATCTTCTGGCTTCAACATGCCCCTATCTTGGGCATAGCTTGGGCAATATCGAACGTGTCGCGCAATGGCTGGCGGCACATTGGGAGGATGTATCCGGGCCAGTCTTCCCATTGCTGCGGCAGAAGTTCCGACTTCCTCAGATGGAAATCGTCGCTGCGGTTAACTGGGCCTGCGCGCTCATGATGATCACAACGGCGGGGGAGGGCGTGGCCAATGGCTGACCTTTCCGCATCCCCTGCGTTGCTGCGATCGCTATCGCGTTTCTCACATCGTCCGCTGAGTGCCTATGAGCAGCGCATTGCCGATGGACTGGCAACAAAGCCAGTCACGCAAGCCCACGAGCGACAGGCGCTGTCTGTCTCGACAGAGCGGGCCGTGAAGCAAGCGGCGCGCGCCAGGCTCACGCCCGAACAGCGATCAAAGGAAATCGAACGTCGGCGTAAGTGGGCCGGCGGTGGCAACATGCCAGCGGACGTGCGTGCAGGCTACAGTGAGGCCGAGCGGGCAGCCTTGGCGGTAATTGCCGACATATGCCGTCGCAAGGGCTTCTGTGACCTATGCCTGAAAGAGATCGCAAAAATAGCCGGCGTAAGGCGAACGTCAGTGCAGAACGCTATCCGCAAGGCACGTTCCCCCGAGCGTTCACAGATCAGCGTGCGGGAGCGCCCGCAGCCGGGCGGCAAGAGCCTCACCAATATCATCAAGATTGTTTGCGCGTCGTGGATCGGATGGATCAAGCGGGCAATAGGGTTCAAACATCTGAACACTTCAGAGACTGGAGTTAAGAAAGCTCTCTCTGAAGGAAATCGACACGGTGAAATGGCTCTCGAAAGGGGGAGGGCAGCGCCGGCTTTGAGCCCATTGCACGCCTTGCGTGTGGCTGATGATCGACAGCAGAAACCGGAAGCGCG
Organism: Rhizobiaceae bacterium; assembly: GCA_027483885.1. Lineage (GTDB taxonomy): Bacteria > Pseudomonadota > Alphaproteobacteria > Rhizobiales > Rhizobiaceae > Neorhizobium. Next base: position 19,982 of record JAIXTO010000185.1, on the reverse strand, counting down.
TTCGCTGTTCGAACTGTCTAGCCTCAGTGGGTGGCGGCGATGAGCGATCAGTCAATCACATACGGCGGCAGGCTTTCCGAACGGCACGGAGACGAGGCTGCATTGCTTGCTGAGCTACTGGCAGACCTGAAGGGCGAGGCGGTCAGCCGTGGCTGGCATGGTGCTGCGGTGACGGCGTTCCGCGTGGACGGTGATAGCCGCCAGATCGAGATTGCGCCGGCTGCAGGCTGGGCTTTGACGGTCGAAGCGCTGCAGGGGTTCCGGCGAGGAAGCAGGCGATGATCGACCATTCGCAGACCCCACCCCCCGTCAAAAGTTCCCAGCCTCTCGAAAGGAGACCGGCGGTCTCAGATACAAAAAGTCAGCGCGCTATTTTGGCGGAAAAGAATTTTTGCTGCACCGAAAAGAGGGGCCAAAGCAAGGCGTTAGCATCTGATTTCGCCTTGTCGGCAGGTGCGGCGGTTGTGGCTGACCTGTTCGGCCGAGTGGTGGAAAACCATTCCGAGATTTCGAAAAAACCGCCCGAAATCCTCGAAAATACATGCGCGAAATGCGGCGCACCATTCTCGCAGGCTTTGCGGCAAGGCCGCCCGCTGCGCTTCTGTTCGGACCCATGCCGGCAGGCGACTAAGGCCAGTCAGGTGCGGGAATGGGAGCGCGCGCAGGCCGCAAATCCTGCCGCCGCCCTCATCACCTGCAGAGCATGCCAGCGCGACTTCGAACCGCCGCCGCGATCCAGCGGCCGCGCGCCGCATTGGTGCAGCCCCAGCTGCAAGCAGACATCACTGCGCAAGCCGGTGGATCGGCAGGCAATGCCAGACCTCTTCCCATCAACCGAAAGGACAACGCCCCATGACTGATCAGACCACACCCACGGCACAGGAAGCCGCCGCCCTGCACGAGCGCCAGGCGAAAGCCGTTGCTCAAGCCGTGTTCAACCTGTGGCCCACGTTCCAGCCTCAGGGATTCGCCGGCGAAGCGATCCTGGAAGGCGTCATCAACGGAACCGCCGCCGCCCTGATGACCGGAAAGGGAATGAGCCGTTTCGATTTCGCGGACGTGCTGTCCGGCATGGCGGACGTGTTCCGCGCGCCTGGTGAGCCAAAGCGGGGGGATTTGCATGTTGTTGAATGATGCCCCCTTGCCAGCCGAACCGGATCGTGTCAGCTTTGCCGCCGTGTCAGACGAAAGTTGCCTGTGGGATGCAGGGACTGACGCCGAGACCACCTCAGGCGCGCCAGTGGGATGCTGGGCAAACGAGGCAAAGCCTAACTCAGACGAAACGACGCCAGCCGAATACGCTGAAACCGAACCTGCGGGATGCAGGCCGGAGCCAAGCGACGAAAGCCAAGCGCACGCCGATGATGATGGCACTTTGTCCGTTAATGCGCCTGGTGGACCGTCTGACCCCTCCTCAACAGAGCCAAAGACAGCCGCCGATGCGATCAAGTCGCGCCGCGACTTCGAAGCATTTCTCCGCACCAACGGATTTTCACGCGCCGCATCGAAAGCCATAGCCGCGAACGGCTGGGCCTCGATGGGTGAACACGAAACCGAAGGCGAACCAGAGCCTGAAGAGATAACCCCGGAGCAAGCCCAAGCCTTGCTCGATCTTTTCAAGTCCTGACGTTCCCGCGCTCTCTGATGAGGATATCCAGATGAATATGACCAATCGCCATCGCGGCATCATGGCAGTACAGGCAAACGGTGCCATTTTCGCTCAGCTTCACGCCAGTGTTGCCGAGTTCAAGGCCGCGCACCAGTCCCAGCTCGACGTCATCAGCCGCGACCTTGACCAGATGAACGCCAAACTTGCCGCGATGCAGATCGGCGGCGCCGGTGATGCGAACGGAACCAATACCGAACTACGTCAGGCCAGCGCCGCCGTCACTGACTTCCTGCGCAGCGGAAAGCCGGATGCGATGCTGAACCTGCAGCCGCGCGGCGCAATGACCACCGACAGCGCACCGGATGGCGGCTTTACCGTTCCGACGCAGATTGACGGCATGATCCAGAACCAGCTTATCGCTTTGTCTCCGATGCGCACGGCCTGCGGTGGCGGCATCCTGGTGGGAACCAGCGATTACAAGAAGCTGATCAACCGGCGCGGCGCAACGGCCGGCTGGGTTGGCGAGCGTGATCCGCGCGGCGAGACGGAAACGCCTCTGCTGGGCGAAATCGTGCCGCCCATGGGCGAGGTCTACGCTTATCCGAGCGTGACACAGTGGGCCGTCGATGACAGCCAGTTTGACCTCTCCAGCTTCGTGCAGGAGAATGTCGTTGATGAATTCAATCTTCAGGAAGGCCAAGCTTTTGCCACCGGTGACGGCCTCAAGAAGCCCCGGGGCTTCCTGACTGTCACCATGTCGGCAGATGGCGACGGTGCGCGCCCGTTCGGCACGTGGCAGTTCGTGAAGACGGGCAGCGCCTCGGGCTTCCTGTCGACCGCGCCGGGTGACGCGCTGATTGACCTGGTTTATGCCGTCAAGCCTCAGTATCGCACCGGGCCGAATGTCGGCTGGCAGATGAATTCCGCAACGGCTGGCATCGTGCGCAAGTTCAAGGATGGGGAAGGCCGCTATATCTGGCAGGAATCCCTCACGGCTGGCGAACCGGCGCTCCTCTGCGGCTTCCCTGTTTGGCTGAATGAAGACATGCCGGACGTTGCCGCCAACGCCCTGCCCATCGCGTTTGGCAACTGGCGCGCCGGGTATCTGATCGTTGACCGGATCGGCACGCGGATCGTTCGCGATCCCTACACCAAGCCCGGTTGGCTTCGTCTCTACATTTCCAAGCGTGTCGGCGGTGCGCCGGCCGACAGCCGCGCAATCAAGTTCCTGAAGATCGCGGCTTGATGCAGACCTGCCGGCGGTGGATCGCGCCCGCTGCCGGCAAGACGCCGCCGCCCGGTTTAATCCTTTACGGGCGGCGGCACCTCTTAAAATAAACTGGCAAGGCTCCAAGAAGGCCGGCCGCATTTGCAGGTGATCCATATGCATCAGAAGCACTATTCGGAAGTTTCCATGCCGTTCGGGGATGGTGTTCATACCTTTGCACTTTCCTTCGGCCTGGTCTCGGATTGGGAGAGGGCGCACAACGCCTCGCTGTTCGGTCTTCTGCACACGGTCGTAGCCACCAAGGTTGCCCGAGCAGAAGACGTTCGCTCAATCATTCACCTTGGGCTTGTCGGTGGCGGAAAGAGCCCGGTCGAGGCCGCCGAAATCGTCCGGCGCTGGGTCGAAAACCGTCCACTTGCGGAAAGTATCCCGGTGGCCGTCGCTGTCTTAGAGGCGGCGTTTCTCGGCACAGACGAGTTTCATGCGCAGAAGGTTGGCGGCCTTGAGCAAGTATGACAACGCGGATTTCCGCAAGCGTCTGGCGAAGATACCGCGTGCCATGCGCCGTGAGCTTCGCCTAGCCCTCGAAAAGGATGCCGCCGAATGGGTGCAGCTGGCGCGATCCCTTGCGCCACGCGATCCCAAGGACGGAACGCCGTTGCACGATAGCATCCGGCACTATCCCACTGAGACGGGTGGCCAAATTGTCGTTGCGGGCGGCAAGACTACCACCAAACCAAGTGAGGCCGGGCCTTATGACTATGCAGTTGGCCGGGAGTTTGGAAACTCCGTCGCGCCGGCGCAGCCGTTTTTCTGGCCTGCTTATCGTGCGCTCAAGAAGAAGTTCCAGAGCAGAAGGCGTCGCGCGCTGACAAAGGCGGTCAAGGAGTTCAATCAATGAGCAATGAAGTCGTTCTATACACGCGAATGGAAATGCGCCTGAATGACGCCGAAAAGAAGCTGGCGAAGTTTCAAAAGGATGTCGACCGGAAAATGTCCGGCATAGATCAGAGCACCAAGCGTGCCGCCCACAATATGGAGGCGAGCATGTCCAGCAGCGCCGCAAAGATTGGCGCTGTCTTCAAGGGCTTCGGAACGGGCTTGCTCGCTGGCTTTGCCGCCGGTGGCATTTCCGGAATTGTCGGCAGCCTTCGTGATGTGGCGTCCGGCGTTGCCGATATCGGCGCGGAAGCGGAGCGTGCTGGCATATCTGCCAAGTCGTTTCAGGAACTGCGCTTTGTCGCCGAACAAAATCGTGTTTCGGTCGATGCCCTGACAGATGGCATGAAGGAATTGAGCTTGCGCACGGATGAGTTCATCATTTCGGGCGGAAAAACCGGATCTGCGGCGCAGGCATTCCAGCGCCTGGGCTTCTCTGTTGCTGATCTGAAGGCGAAAATCAAAGACCCGTCCGCGCTGCTTACCGAAATCATCGGCAAGGTCCAGAAGCTCGACAAGGCAGCGCAGGTGCGCATCTTTGACGAGTTGTTCGGCGGGGAAGGCGGGGAGCAATTCGTGAGGTTAATCGACCAGGGCGAGGCGGGCATCCGCGATCAGATCAAGGCCGCCAATGATCTTGGTATCGTGTTGAATGATGAGGTCATTGCCAAGGCGACAGAGGTTGATCGGCAATTCAACCTCATTGCTACCACCATTGGGTCACGGCTGAAAAAGGCAATTGTAGACGCCTTTTCGGCCTTGTCGCAGTTTGTGGATGCGTACCGATCTGTTCAGGATCAGGCAAATGTGACGCTCGATACGCAAATTTCCGATCTCGGCCGCGAGCGCCTGGATATCGAGCGAAAAATTCTGGAAGCGCGCGAGCGACAGGATGAACTGGCGCGTGCCGGCATGCTCAACCCCCTTGCAAAGGCATCGACCGGACAGGACCTCAAAAATTACCAGCAGCAGCTGGATGCGATCGCGTCCAAGGAAAAGACGCTGGTGGAGGAGCGAAACAAACGCGTGAACCTTAACCCGCTTCCAGCCCTGAATGCCGGGGACGGGGGAGGGGATTACGGTGGTGGTTTGCCGCCCGCTCAGACCTCGACCAGCAAGAGCACATATGAGCGTGAAACCGAACAGATCCGGGATAGGACTTCGGCGCTAAATGCTGAAACGCAAGCTGCCGCTTCTCTCTGTGGCAAGATGTTTATTCTCTGAAAGGAATACTATGACCGGATTTATCCTCAAGCCCTTTCGTGATCGCGTCGAAATTGCCAGTGATGGCGCCAGTTATCTTCCAGACGGCACCATTGTAGGGGTGAGTTGCAAAGTCCAACTCTCGGATCATGCACCTCTCGCTGTTGTCGGTAGCGGCGCGGTTTCTGTTGTCGCGATGATAAATGAGATGATCCTGCGTGCTGCAGAACTGACATGTTCTGTCGATCAGACCATCTCAATTCTTTCCGAATCCCTGAAGTCTGCGGCGTATGGGTACTCTGGCGACAGCCCTGTGCGTATCGGTATCGGCGCTATCTCTGAAACACGCGGAGCAACAACATTCGTATTCTCCACGTTCAGTGAAGGGGACATGGAGGCGTTTCGCCTCTACGAGAGGCCTACGGGTTTTGGGCAGGGATTTTTACCGAGTGGAGACGAAATGCTGAAGCTAGGTGTCACCGGAAAAAGCTTAGAAAGTGACGCTCCTATCCTCTTCGAATACATGCGTCGGCAGAAAGAAACCACGATTGTTTATCCTGAAGGTGGTCCAATTTTCAGTATCGGCGGTCATTTGGATCTTACTTTTGTGTTTCCAGATGGTTATGAGCAGCGCCGCCTTTTGACCTGGCCGGATGTGATTGGTGAAAAAGTCGATCCGGAGCGCACCGGTTCGTGAAGCAATCGCGGCGCAATCAATCCCAGTTCTCTTTGCCGTCTTGAGCATAAAATGGCGCGTCCGTCTTGGCGCCAATCTTGTTGTCCTCGGCCGCTGGCGTGATCGTTATAACCAGAGTTTTCATGTCGATTTGCACGATGCAATGCGTCTTTCGGGCTGCCCGGAAAACGCGTTCAATTTCTGCCTGATGAAAGATAGCTCGCGCCATCAGAAAAGCCTGTTTTGTAATTTTGGTTTTTATGTTCGGAATTCATTTCATTATTTATCTGTAATTCCGGTGTCGCCATTCAGTCTTCGTAGTATTTCTTCGGCTTCTTTGATTGTTTCTTGCAAATCTTTTTCTGATTTATAGTTTTTTGTAAGTCCAGATATTATAAGTATTAACGTAGACATTGAGCTTACGGATTTTAATGTGTCTAGACCGTTCGTTATTAGCTGAAGTTCGAAATCCGTTGCTTTGCCTTTTTTGAAAATATCCTCTGATATCTGAATTATTTTCGCAGTGGTCGTATATGAATCGTCTAAACTCCTTACGAGGTCCATTCGCTTTTCGTCGAACATAAGTCCGATCTGGCATAGCCTTCGGATCGCTTCGCCTCTTGAACGTATCCTATTTTTGAAAGCCCAATCATCAATGGCCGTCACTTCTGACTCGGTCATCATGATAGGAATTCGCTGATCTTTCAGTTCGCGATTGTTGCTCATCATGTTTTCCCGTTTTTTGTCCAACTTGCACAACTTTTCGATTGACGCAAGTTTTGCATCTCTACATATTAAGTTGTGCAAGTTGATCAACGTAATATGAGGTGATCATGTCCAGGGCTATGAAGACTGAAAGAGTGCCCATCATGTTCGATGCGGAACTCCTCAGCAGGCTTGATGCCTATAGTTTCAAAAATTGTATTCGGTCCCGTGCTGAGACGATCCGCCGTTTGATCGAAAGTGGCATCAGTGAACCAGAAACGCAAAAAGCCGACGCTACGGCCTGAGAACCAGCGTCGGCTTTTCCTAACCCCAAGAGGAGCTAAACAATGCAAGACTTCAATACACCAAAGACCGGCGAGGGCGCAAGCCCCGCTGAAAGCCTCCTGAATGTGATCGCTGGATATCGCGTCGGGATGGATAAATACCTGGACGTCAAGTTCGTCAGCGAAGAGCACAAAGCTCTCGAAAGGAAGCGGCTTCGGGAGCCATGCGAAACCATGCTCGCGGAATGGAGCGTTCCGGCCGCTAACAAGATTGAGGCTCTCGCCGCCCTGAAGCTTCTTCACTCAGAGATTGTCGATTTCGAGCCTTCGCCGCTCTGTACGCCGATGCTCAACGCTGCGCTTGCCTATCTGGAAAAACCGCAGCCGACTGAACGTCTCGATACGAACGCGGCCTATTGTGCAGTGCGCGAAGGGCTCGGCATGGTTCGCCTGATGCAACGGGCCCTTGATAGTTTCCTTGATGAGCACCCGGTTGGGACTGAAAAGGGCGACATGCTGCGTGATATCGAGCAGACCGGCGTGATCGCTGGTCGCGCCCTTGATCGAGCGTTGGTCGATATCGATGAGTTGGGCGGCTATCGCATCGCGCGGGAGGAGGCGTGATGGTCGGTCTTTCATCTTTTAGGGATGACGAGCCGATAAGGCTGGCTCTCGCCGCCAAGGTTGGCTTTCCCGATGGCTCCATGACTGTCAACGGTTTGAGACGGGAATTCCACAAGGGCAATCTCGCAGTCGAGGTGATCGCGGGCAAGCACTACACCACGTTGAACGATATCAAGGCTATGAGGGTAAAATGCCGCGAAAATCCAAAGGGGCGCGGCTGCACTGGCGCAAGCCGCGATCGGGTAGACCTGGACAATGGGTTATCCTCGATGGAACGACTGAACGCAGCACAGGCTGCGGCCTCGATGATCGCGCAAAGGCTGAAATCTGCCTGCAAGCCTACCTAGCGGACAAGCATCGGCCGGACTGGAAGCGAGGCGAGCCTGCAGAGGTGACGGTGGCGGATGTGCTGGCCTTCTACGGCGAGCATCGCGCACCGGAGATGGCACATCCGGAGCTTGTCGGCTTTCACATGCCCCATCTTCTGGCTTTCTTCGGCGACAAGATGTGCGGCTTCATCGACGGCACGGCATGCCGTGCCTATGTGAACGCACGCACGAAAGGCAAGATCGGGAAGCGGGCGGTTGTGGCGGGTACGGCGCGGCGCGAGCTGGAGACGCTGCAGGCGGCGCTCAACTTTGCCCACAAGGAAAAGAAGCTGATCTATCCCGTTCCGGTGACGCTGCCTGCGAAGGCTGCTCCGCGCGAGCGGTGGCTCTCCAGATCGGAGGCGGCGCTATTGCTTGCGGGTGCGCTGGGCATCACGGCCACGGCCTTTGATATCCAGAGCCGTCAGCCGGTGAAATGGGGGCGAATGTTTCGCCCTAGCTACCACGTCGCCCGGTTCATCCTGATCGGCCTTTATAGCGGAACGCGACATGAGGCGATCCTTGCGCTTCGCTGGGGCGTCAATGCTTCGGGTGGCTGGTTCGATCAGGCGTCAGGCGTGATGTATCGACGAGGGCAGGGGCAGGCGGAAACAAAGAAGCGCCGGCCGCCCGTTCCGATCCCCGAGAACCTGGTGCCGCATGTCGAGCGGTGGCGGCGGATCACAGTCAACGGTCCTGTGGAATATCATGGCCGGTTGATCCTGAAGGAACGGCGCGGATGGGACAGGGCGCGCGAACTGGCAGGCCTTGGCGACGATGTTACGCCCCACATCATGAAGCACACATGCATCACCTGGATGCTTCAGAGAGGGGTTCCGATTTGGGAGGTTGCGGGCTTCACCGGCACCTCTGAAAAGACGATCAGAGAGACCTATGGACACCACTCCCCAAGCCACATGAGCACCGCCAAGAGGCGTTTTCATGGGCGAAGCTTGGGCAATTAACTTAGGAAAGTGAGGGACTTATGACTAAGACCCCAGAAGTGTTTGAAAACACTTTGAAACGGATGGTGGGCGTGACAGGGATTGAACCTGTGACCCCTACGATGTCAACGTAGTGCTCTCCCGCTGAGCTACACGCCCTTCCGTGACGCGGCATAGACCATAACAGGCTCTGTCCGTCAACCGCTTTTTTCGCCCGTCATGACTGTTTTTTGACAGTCGCTTCCGGAAGCCCGGAATCCGGGCTCAGGCGGCCAGAAGCTTGTTCACTTCGTCCACAAGATCGCGCAGGTGGAAGGGCTTGGAAAGCACCTTGGCATCCTTCGGGGCCTTCGAATCGGAATTCAGCGCCACGGCGGCAAAGCCGGTGATGAACATGACCTTGAGGTCCGGATCGAGTTCGGTGGCGCGGCGCGCCAGTTCGATGCCGTCCATCTCGGGCATGACGATGTCGGTGAGCAGCAGCGAAAACGGTTCTTCGCGCAGCCGGTCATAGGCGCTTGCGCCATTGTCGAAGGACGCCACCTTGTAGCCGGCCTTTTCCAGCGCCTTCACCAGGAAGCGGCGCATATCGTTATCATCTTCGGCAAGAAGGATTTTTTGCATCATCAGGACCGTTTATGGTTTCTCATGGTTCGGAGGTTCTGCACCTTACGGATCCGCAGTAAAAAACCTGTGAATGCGCAAGCGACAACGTCCATGGGCGTGGTTGTAGATAGTATGGACTTCACTGCTGGCAACTGGCAACATGGGGTTAAGACAAGTTCACGGCATGGTAAAGGGCAGATGGATTGGGTGACGGGCGATTTTGACCCCTTCGAGGTACGCGAGCCTGACACGCAGACAATTCCCTTCGTGTTCAACTCTCCCCATAGCGGGCGCCAGTATCCGGCAGAGTTTCTGAAGGCCTCACGTCTCGACCAGATCGGCATCCGCCGGTCGGAAGATCATTATGTCGATGAGCTGTTTGCCGATGCGACCATGCTGGGTGCGCCGTTTCTTGTGGCAAATTTCCCCCGCGCCTATCTCGATGTCAATCGCGAGCCCTATGAACTCGACCCGCGCATGTTCGATGGCGCGTTGCCATCCTATGCCAATATCGGCTCCATGCGGGTGGCGGGCGGCCTTGGCACCGTGCCGCGCATCGTTGCCGAAAACATGGAGATCTATGCGCGCCGGCTTTCGGTGGATGAGGCGCTGTCGCGCATCGAAACCATCTACAAGCCTTATCATGCCTGCCTTCGCCGGCTGATTGCGCGAACGCATGCCCGCTTTGGCCTTGCCATCCTCATCGATTGCCATTCCATGCCCGGTACGATCCGGCTTGCGGGCTCGGACGTGCGCCCGGATTTCATCATCGGGGATCGTTACGGCACCAGCGCTTCTGCAGAACTATCGCGCGCGGCGCTGCATTTCCTCGAAGACATGGGCTTTAACGCCGTGCGCAACAAACCTTATGCGGGCGGCTTCATCACCGAACATTACGGGCGCCCGGTGCGCGGACTGCATGCGCTGCAGATCGAGGTCAACCGTGCGCTTTACGTGGACGAGGTGACATTGCAGCGGCGGCCGGATTTCGATCTGATTGCCGGCGCGCTCTCCACCTTCATGCGCCAGATGGTGGAGTTTTCCGTCGGCTTCAGCGTCGACGCGGCGCTTGCGGCCGAATAGGCGTCGCTTTTCCCAGTTCTTTTCCGCAATCCCGGCGCTGTTCCCGGAGGCCTTTGCGCGCCTCCCGCTGACGTGCGGCCAAAAAAAACCGCGCCTACGGGCGCGGCTAAGTCTAGGGAGGAAACACCCAAGGAGGGTATTTACAGTCCGAAGACTGCGAGACTGACTTTGCCTCGATACTGCTCAATTGTCAAGCATTTATTGTTCGTGATTAACTTTGAGGCAGATGCCTTTTGGCAGATCAGCCTTGCCCGGCAGCAACGTTCGGCTAGAAAGGATGGATCGCTTCAAGAACGGGATGTCCCATGCTGCCTGACCGCGCCTTTTTCGATGCCCTTGCCGATGCCGCACGCCGCGAAACCCTGCCGCGCTTTCGCACTGGAACACTTGTTGCGAACAAGCTCTCGGGCGGGTTCGATCCCGTGACGGAGGCGGATCGTGCCGCTGAAACCGCCATCCGTGACCTCATCACCGTGAGTTTTCCGGATCATGGCGTGCTGGGCGAAGAGCACGAATCGGTTGGCCTCGACCGAGAGCATGTTTGGGTGATCGATCCGATCGACGGCACCCGCGCCTTCATTTCCGGCGTTCCCTCCTGGGGCACGCTGATCGGGTTTTATTCAAACGGTCGAAGCGTTATGGGCTTGATGGATCAGCCGTTTACCGGCGAGCGTTATTTCGCCGATGGCAACAACGCCTGGTATCGCGGCCCCGATAGCGAGCGACAGATCCGCACGCGCGATTGCGCGACACTTGCCAATGCGACGCTGTTTACCACCTCGCCGCACATCTTCGAGGGCAATGACCTCAAGCGCTACCGTGCCGTTGAGGAGAAGGTCCAGCTTTTCCGCTACGGGATGGATTGTTATGCCTACACCCTGCTGGCGGCCGGCCATATCGATCTCGTCATCGAAAACAACCTGAAGCCCTATGATGTGGGTGCGCTGATTGCGATCATCGAGCAGGCCGGCGGTATCATCACCACCTGGGAGGGCGGTCGGCCGGAAGCCGGCGGCAGCATTATCGCGGCCGGCAGCCGCGCCGTTTATGACGAGGCGATCGCCTATCTGACGTAAGCGGGCAGATCAGGCGGCCGATTCGGAAAACTCCGGCATCGGTTCGCTGCCGGGCATAAAGGCCTGGATGGCCGCCAGAGCCTGAGCGCGAAAAATGTCGCGCTCCTGAAAAATCTCGTGGCGGGCGCCGGTAATGGTGATCAATTGTCCGGCGCGAAAATTGCGCGAAAGCCGCTCCTGCGCCAGATAAGGCACGACGCCATCCAGCATCGGCGCGATCAGCAGTGTCGGTATGGTGATTTTCGTTAAGTGCGCCTGGGCCGAGACGCGGCTTGCCGTTTTCAGCGTTTCGTACAGCCAGCGGGCCGTCGGTGGGCCGATGGTCAGATCCGGCCGTGCGGCAATCATTTCGGCATTGCGGTCAAAGCGCTGCCGGTCCGATGTCAGTGGATTGTTTTGAAACGGGCGTCGGCTGCGGTCCGCGCCGAGCGTCCTTGCTCCGAAGCCGAGGGTGGAGAGGAGCGTCGAAAGCCGCCGTATCCAGGGCTCGGGAAGCGATTGGCCGGTCAGCGCTACATAAGGGGCTGCCAGCGCCATTCGGTCGATGCGGTTCTGCAGGCGAGGGGCCGCCGAAAGCGCAATCAGCGCGCCGGTGGAATGGGCGACCAGAAAGAACGGCAGGCGGGCATCCGGCAGCACGATCTTTTCAAGAAACAGCTCCAGATCCCGCTCATAATCGGCAAAGCGGCGCACATGGCCCTTGCGAACCTCTTTCAGCAACCGCTCTGAACCGCCCTGGCCACGTAGGTCGTAGGTCGCCACCCACAAGCCTTGCGCGTTGAGGTCGCGGATCGTCTCATAATATTTCTCGATGAACTCGTTGCGGCCTTGAACGAGCACCACGGTGCCGCGTGCCGGCGAGACGTCCGAGCGAAACAGGGCATAACGCAGCCGCGTGCCGCGATGGCCTTCGAAAAAGCCGGCGGTGTGGTTTTCCGGAACGGGATTGCCGGGTGTGGAAAAGAGGATGTCATCCATCGGCTTTGCCGTCCTGCTTGTACAACACATGCCCCAGGAAACACGACAGAAGTTGCGTTTCTGCTTCAACCGGCTGGTGGAGGTCTGTTGTCGCACACCATCGCACAGGCTGTATCGTCAAAGCGATAGGATCTTGCGCTGCGCGCGTCAAAGAAAAAAGCCGGAGCCGGTGAGCCGGCCCCGACCAAATGACACTGAAGAGAAGGGACGTGACTTCAGTGGCCGGAGGCAGATCCGTCCGGTTGCCGCCTTTATGCAAGGCGGTGCCTGAACGTTGCTGGAACCGGCCGTTCACCCCCCATTCAGGCGAAAATCCGGCGGCCAGGGCCTCCCCCATTTTTTCAAACGCAAAGGTCTTGAAGCCGAATTTTGCAACTCCCATCTGTCTGTCACGGACGCCAAACGGGTCCGTAACCCAAGGGTGGCACCGCCAGAACGGGGTGCCGCCTTCAGACAGAACTTCGCAAACGTCGCTTCAAGGAGGACATCATGCGTCACGTCGATTTTTCGCCGCTCTATCGCTCCACCGTCGGTTTCGACCGTCTCTTTTCCATGCTCGATGGTGCAAGCCAGCCCGAGCAGGCCCAGACCTATCCCCCCTACAACATCGAACGCACCGGTGAGACCACCTACCGCGTGACCATGGCGGTGGCCGGTTTCGATGAAACCGAACTCAGCATCGAGGCCCATGCCAATGTGCTGACCGTGAAGGGTGAAAAGTCCGAGGAAGAGGGCGCCGCCAAGAGCGAATATCTCTATCGCGGCATTGCCAAGCGCGCCTTCGAGCGTCGCTTCCAGCTGGCAGACCATGTGGAAGTGCAGGCCGCCTCGCTGAAGAACGGTCTTTTGCACATCGACCTTCTGCGCAACATCCCGGAAACGCTAAAGCCCCGTCGCATCGCGATTGCCGCCGACGTGGTGGATGCCCCGAGAACCATCGAGGCCCAGGTGGCCCCGCAGCAGGTCAACTGATCCTGCCGTTCCCGATCCGGGAAATCTTCAGGGCCTCTCCCGAACGGGAGGGGCCTTTTTGTTTGGGCGCGGGCTAGCTGCGCAAGTACGGCCGGCGGTCACACCTTGGCGGGATCGACGGCCATCTCGACGCTGACGGCCGCCTGCCTTGCCGCGTATTTCTGGGCAATGACGGCGCAGACCATCAACTGGATCTGGTGAAACAGCATCAGCGGCAGAACGATGGCGCCGATGCTCTGGCCGGCAAAGATGGCGCCGGCCATCGGAACGCCGGAGGCAAGGCTTTTCTTCGAGCCGCAGAAGGTGATGGTGATCTCGTCCTGCTTGTTGAAGCCCAGAAGCCGGCTGCCGAACATGGTGATGGTGAGAACAATGGCGAGCAGCACCGCATCGAGCGCGATCACCACGCCGATATCGGTGATGGAAAACGTCTGCCACAGGCCCTCGTTCACCGATTCGGAAAAGGCGAGATAGACCACCATCAGGATCGAACCACGATCAACCGGCATCAGCAGTTTTTTGCGCGCCCGGATCCATTTGCCGATCCACGGCTCCAGGATCTGGCCGAGGATGAACGGCGCGAGAAGCTGGAGAAGAATGGTTTCCAGCGCATCGAGCGAAAAGCCCGAGGTGCCGCTCGTCGTCATCAGCAGCCCGACGAGCAGTGGTGTCAGAAACATGCCGAACAGGTTGGAGGCGGATGCCGAACAGATCGCGGCCGGCACATTGCCGCCGGCAATCGAGGTAAAGGCAATCGACGACTGCACGGTGGATGGCAACACGCAGAGAAACAGGATGCCGACATAAAGCTCCGGCTTCAGGATTTCACCGGGAATGAAACCCGCGGCAAGTCCGAGCAGCGGAAAGATCATATAGGTGACGGCGAGAATGGTGAGGTGCAGGCGCCAGTGCAGCACGCCGGCCACCACGACATCCCGCGACAGGCGTGCGCCGTGCAGGAAAAACAGAAGAGCGATGGCGCAATCGGTGGCGATGCCGAAGTAATGCGCAAACTCGCCCTTGGCCGGGAGAAGCGAAGCGATGATGACCGTCGTCACCAGCATCAGGGTGAAACGATCCGGCAGAAAACGGCTCATGGGGCATCCTATCGTGCAAGCGAGGATTTACGTCTCCCCCATCATGAAGCAAGATGCAAACACTAACAGTTATCACGGATCGCGATAAATGCTGAACCTCACCCACCTCTCGAGCTTCGTCATGCTGCAGCAGACCGGCAGTTTTACGCTTGCGGCCGAGCGTCTCGGGCTTGGCCAGTCCACCATCAGCCAGCATATCCAGCGGCTGGAAAAGGCGCTGGGGCGCCAGTTGATCGACCGCACGACGCATCAGGTGAAGCTGACGGCGGAGGGGGAGGCGCTGATCGGTTATGCGCGCGGCATGCTGGATATGAACGGAAGGGTGATGTCGCTGTTTTCGCAAACCCGGCTGCGCGGGCGCCTGCGGCTCGGGGTCTCCGAGGATGTGGTGGCAAACCGGCTCACCGGCATTCTGGAGGATTTCATCCGGCTTTATCCGCTGGTCGATCTGGAGCTGACGGTGGCGCTCAGCGCAACGCTCACCCAGATGCAGGAGGTCGGCGATCTCGATCTCGTGCTCGCCAAGCGCCATCCGGGCGAAACGCATGGGCGGTTTCTCTACCGCGAACCGCTGGTCTGGCTGGCGCGCGATCCGGATCTGGTGCGCCTGCAGGAGGATAAGCCGCTGCCGCTCATCGCCTTTCCGCCGCCGAGCATCACCCGCAAGGCAGCCCAAGATGCGCTCGACCGGGAAAAAATCCCGTGGCGGATCGTCTGCACCTGCGCAAGCCTCAGCGGGCTTACGGCAGCGGCGCGCGCCGGCATGGGCGTGCTGGTGCAGCCGCGCAGCATGGCACCATCAGGCCTTCGCGAAGTGACCGGCGCGCGCCTTCCGGTTCTCGAAGATGTGGAATTCGTGGCCGTGGCCCGGCGCGGTGCCGATCAGGCCCTCGTGGAGGCGCTGTCGAGCCTCATCGTGCAGCACATCACGCCGCAGGCAGCGGCGTGATGGCGGGTTCTTCGCTCTTTCGAGTGGGCCTCAGCCGGCGGCGATCACATCGAGGAAGGCGTCGACGTCTTCCTTTTCGGTCGCAAAGCTGGTGACGAGGCGGATCAGCATTTCGCCCTCCTCAACCGGTTCCGCCATGTCGCGCGGCTCCAGCCAGTCATAGAACTTGGCGCCCTTGGCGTCCGCGGCCTTGGCGGTCTCCTTCGGAATGACCGCAAAAACCTCGTTCGCGCTGGTGTCCCAAGCCAGGCGGGCGCTGTTTGAGGCGGCAAGGCCGGCGCGCAGGCGGTCGGCCATCGCATTGGCGTGACGGGCAAGGCCAAGCCAGAGGTCGTCCTGCAGATAGGCTTCGAACTGGGCGGCGATGAAGCGCGATTTGGAAAACAGCTGCGCCGAGCGCTTGCGGATGAAGGGCAGTTCCTTCGCCATTTCAGGATTAAAGAACACGATGGCTTCGGCGCACCAGCAGCCGTTTTTCGTGCCGCCGAAGGACAACACATCGACGCCGCGTTTCCAGGTCATTTCGGCCGGTGTGGCGCCCAGCTGCACCAGCGCATTGGCAAACCGGGCGCCATCCATGTGCAGCGGCAGGCCGTTTGCCTTGGCGACGCGGGAAATCTCGTCGATCTCGGCCAGTGAATAGACCGTGCCGAATTCCGTCGCCTGTGTCATGGTCACGGCCGTGGCGCGGCCGTGATGCACGGCATCCTGCGGATAACGCGCAATGCGACTTGCGAGGATTTTTGGGTCCATCTTGCCGTTCTGCCCTTCGACGGGCGACATGCGCATGCCGCTGAAAAAGTCCGGCGCGCCGCATTCATCCTCGATCACATGCGCTTCCGTATGGCAAAACGTCACGCCGCCGGCCTTTGCAAGGCTTGCGAGCGACAGCGAATTGGCAGCGGTCCCGGTCGCGACGAAGAATACCGAGACCTCGCGCTCAAAAATCTCGTTGAAGCGTTGCTCGATGGCCTGGTCGAGTGCGCTGGTGCCATAGGCGGCGGCAAAGCGGGTCGATTCCTTCATCAGCCGCTCGTTGATGGCATGATGGGCGCCAGCCCAGTTGTCCGAAGCAAAAAACATGGGATTGAAGACTTTCAAGAAATACGGGGACGGGCGTGGACGGGAGGCGGCAACATTCGCTCGCGCACCGGAGATTAGGCCGTTCTCGGCCGCGATCAATAGGTTTTGCCCCCGTTCGGCGCGCGGTCCTGTTTCCCGGATAAGGAAGATGACGATCGACATCCTCTTTGCGTAATTTTATTGCTTGAGTTTGGTCTTCCTGGACATTTTCGGGCGAAATCGGAGGTGGAATTTTAGGGCGGGTACCTTGCGCAAGAGGTGAAATTCTGTCATAGAAAATGAGAATTAGGGCAGTCTTGCTGTCCTAATTTGCCAGATGAAGGCGCAGAATTCCGTTAACCTTTGTTTTTGAAGGGTTGCTGTCTTCTGCGCTACGCGTGTGGCCTCTATGATGACGGTGGGCTCGGGGGTACGGGTTCATCAATCCGGTCAACCTTGTCCGCTTGTGCGGCCTGTAGGAGGAAAGACGATGACGAAGGTTCATGCACTAGAAGGTTCTGCGGTCGGCTCGGCCGAAACCGTGAAAGCCGCCATGCCTTTCCGCCGCCTGTCTGCCTCCGGCGTGCCGCTGGCGCAAGGTCTTTACGACCCGAAGAACGAACACGATGCCTGCGGCGTCGGCTTCATCGCCCATATGAAGGGCGTCAAGTCGCACCAGATCGTCAAGGACGGCTTGTTCATCCTGGAAAACCTGACGCACCGCGGTGCCGTTGGTGCCGATCCGCTGATGGGCGATGGCGCGGGCATTCTGGTTCAGATCCCCGACCGCTTCTTCCGCGAAGAAATGGCAAAGCAGGGCGTGACCCTGCCGAAGGCTGGCGAATATGCCGTCGGCCACATCTTCATGCCGGCAGAACCCGAGCAGATCGAACACTTCAAGAAGGTGATGATCGAGGTCATCGCCGAAGAAGGCCAGCAGTTCCTCGGTTTCCGCGATGTGCCCGTCGACAATTCCTCGCTGTCGAAGGCGCCGGATATTGCCGCCACCGAACCCTATCACTGTCAGGTCTTCATCGGCGCCGGCCGCGATGCCGCGACGAACCATGATTTCGAGCGCAAGCTGTTTCTGTTGCGCAAGGTGATTTCCAACCGCATCTATGATGCCTTCGGCGGCCAGGAAACCGGCTTCTATCCGGTCTCGCTGTCGTCCTCCACCATCGTCTACAAGGGCATGTTCCTCGCCTATCAGGTGGGCGCCTATTACAAGGATCTCTCCGATCCGCGCTTTGAAAGCGCGGTTGCCCTCGTTCACCAGCGTTTCTCCACCAACACGTTTCCGTCGTGGAAGCTGGCACACCCGTACCGCATGGTTGCCCATAACGGCGAAATCAACACGCTGCGCGGCAACGTCAACTGGATGGCGGCGCGCCAGGCATCGGTCTCCTCGCCCTTCTTCGGCGATGACATTTCCAAGCTCTGGCCGATCTCCTATGAAGGCCAGTCGGATACGGCTTGCTTTGACAACGCCCTCGAATTCCTCGTGCGCGGCGGTTATTCGCTCGCCCATGCCGTGATGATGCTGATCCCTGAAGCCTGGGCCGGCAACCAGTCAATGTCGCCTGAGCGCAAGGCATTTTACGAATACCATGCCGCCCTGATGGAGCCGTGGGACGGACCCGCTGCCGTTGCCTTCACCGATGGCCGCCAGATCGGCGCGACGCTCGACCGCAACGGCCTGCGTCCCGCCCGTTATGTCGTGACCGACGACGACCGCATCATCATGGCATCCGAAGCCGGCGTTCTGCCGGTTCCGGAAGAAACCATCATCAAGAAGTGGCGCCTGCAGCCGGGCAAGATGCTGCTCATCGACATGGAAAAGGGCCGCATCGTTTCCGATGAGGAAGTGAAGCTGGAGCTTGCCACCAAGCATCCCTATCGCACCTGGCTCGACCGTACCCAGCTGATCCTCGAAGAGCTGAAGCCCGTCGAGCCGCGCGCGCTGCGCCGCGACGTGTCGCTGCTCGACCGCCAGCAGGCTTTTGGTTACACCTCGGAAGACACCCGCATCCTGATGTCGCCGATGGCAACCACGGGCCAGGAAGCCATCGGCTCCATGGGCACCGATACGCCGATCTCGGCGATGTCGTCGAAGTCAAAACTGCTTTACACCTATTTCAAGCAGAACTTCGCGCAGGTCACCAACCCGCCGATCGATCCGATCCGCGAGGAACTGGTGATGAGCCTTGTCTCCTTCATCGGCCCGCGCCCGAACATTCTGGATCATGAAGGGGCAGCCAAGGCCAAGCGCCTGGAAGTGCGCCAGCCGATCCTGACCAACGGCGATCTCGAAAAGATCCGCTCGATCGGCCACACGGAAGACCGCTTCGACACGAAGACGCTCGACTTCACCTATGATGTGGAGCGCGGCGCTGAGGGCATGCCGGAAATGCTCGATCGCCTCTGCGAGCGGGCGGAAGCGGCCGTGAAGGGCGGTTACAACATCATCGTGCTCTCGGACCGCCAGATCGGGCCGGACCGCATCGCGATCCCGGCACTTCTTGCGACGGCCGCCGTCCACCATCACCTGATCCGCAAGGGGCTTCGCACCTCCGTCGGCCTCGTGGTGGAATCAGGCGAGCCGCGCGAGATCCATCATTTCTGCTGTCTCGCCGGTTTTGGCGCGGAAGCCATCAACCCCTATCTCGCCTTCGATACGCTGACCGACATGCATGCACGCGGCGAATTTCCGAAGGAAGTCGATGCGAGCGAGGTCGTCTATCGCTACATCAAGGCCGTCGGCAAGGGCATCCTCAAGGTCATGTCCAAGATGGGCATTTCCACCTACCAGTCCTATTGCGGCGCGCAGATCTTTGATGCAATCGGCCTGTCGTCGGAACTGGTGGAGAAGTATTTCTTCGGCACGGCCACCTCCATCGAAGGCATCGGCTTGGGCGAAATCGCCGAGGAAACCGTCACCCGTCACACATCGGCCTTCGGCAAGGACCCGATCCTTGCCACCACGCTCGATATCGGCGGCGAATATGCCTATCGCATGCGCGGCGAAAGCCATGCCTGGACGCCGGATGCGGTTGCTTCGCTTCAGCATGCCGTGCGCGGCAACAGCCAGGATCGTTACCGCGAATTTGCAGCCATGATGAACGAGACGGCGCTGCGGATGAACACCATTCGCGGCCTGTTCAAGGTGAAGTCCGCCGAACAGCTCGGCCGCACGCCGATCTCCGTCGATGAGGTCGAGCCGGCGGTTGATATCGTCAAGCGTTTCTCCACGGGCGCCATGTCCTTCGGCTCGATTTCTCGCGAGGCGCATACGACGCTGGCCATCGCCATGAACCGCATCGGCGGCAAGTCGAACACGGGTGAGGGCGGCGAGGAAAGCGATCGTTACCTGCCGCTCGCCAACGGCAACCAGAACCCGGAACGCTCGGCCATCAAGCAGATCGCCTCCGGCCGGTTTGGCGTGACCACGGAATATCTTGTTAATGCCGACATGCTGCAGATCAAGGTGGCGCAGGGTGCAAAGCCCGGCGAAGGCGGCCAACTGCCCGGCCACAAGGTGGATGCAACGGTTGCCAAGACCCGCCATTCCACGCCGGGCGT
>JAIXTO010000218.1 GCA_027483885.1 Rhizobiaceae bacterium | reverse complement strand
GGGGCCGGCAAGTCCTCGTTGATCAAGGCGATCTCAGGCGCGGTCACGCCCGATGAAGGCGAGATCCGCCTCGAAGGCAAGCCGGTTCATTTCCGCTCGCCGATCGATGCCCGCCAGGCCGGCATCGAAACGGTGTACCAGAACCTTGCCCTGTCGCCGGCGCTGTCGATTGCCGACAACATGTTTCTCGGCCGCGAAATCCGCAAGCCGGGGATCATGGGCAGCGTGTTCCGCTCACTCGACCGTCCGGCCATGGAAACCTTCGCGCGCGAAAAGCTCTCCGAGCTTGGCCTGATGACGATCCAGAACATCAACCAGGCAGTGGAAACGCTGTCCGGTGGCCAGCGCCAGGGCGTGGCCGTGGCACGCGCCGCCGCCTTCGGTTCCAAGGTCATCATCCTTGACGAGCCGACGGCAGCGCTCGGTGTCAAGGAAAGCCGACGCGTGCTGGAACTGATCCTCGACGTGCGCTCGCGCGGTATCCCGATCGTGCTCATCTCGCACAACATGCCGCATGTCTTCGAAGTGGCGGACCGGATCCATATCCACCGTCTCGGCCGGCGCCTCACCGTGATTAATCCGAAGGATTACACGATGTCGGATGCCGTGGCGTTCATGACCGGAGCAAAGTCTCCGGAGCAGCTGGCTGCCTGAAACAACGCACCAGCCAATTGGGCCGCACCGGTTGACGGACCGGTGCGGCCTTTTCGCGTTCCGCAGTGCCGTTGCCGAAAGCCGGCGATGGGACGCAAGGCCGCCGGACGCTACCGCTGCGACCTGATCGTGCGCTTCAAAAAACATTGCCGCAAATCAACACAGTTGGCATCACAACTGCACGCTTCATGTAATGCGGCATCCGAATGCGGATCTTATTTGATAAAAACTGTCATATTAAACGCCACGTTTTTTAAAAATATGACTATTCCTCCTTCTATACAACATATCACCAATGATTAAATCGTCTTGCGGCGGTTTCATTCTCAGTGTCATATCGTTTTAACAATCTATACACGCGGGCCACAAAAAGGTCCCCGTGTCGAACAATGGCATCGGGAGGAAACGGCATGTCCAACACAGTCATCGAATTCTATGGCGCTGTTCGCCGCGATCCCTTGACGATGTCGCAGCTTGCCAGCGCACCGGACCTGCCGACCTTCATGACAATGTTCATAGAGGAAGGATCACGGCGCGGCTTCGATCTGACCGAGGAGATGATCGAGCAGGTGGTTGGCCGGATCGAAAGGCGCCCGCGCGCCGTCAACGACAACTGACACTGGCACCCGGCGGGTCGGACACCCTGATCCGCCCCGCATATTCAGATCCCTCACCTGTAATAAATCCGGTTTTAGCCACATCCGGTCGATCATCGGGCTTGAAGCGCGCAGACAGTCGTGCGAACGGCAACCGCATTATACCAAGCCACGCGGGCCGTCATGATGACATCAACCGGAACCACATCGAGCGGGCGCCCTGCCCTTTTCTCTCTTTTGCGCCAATCGGCGCTGCACTCCTGTTTGCCCCTCGCCGTTATGCTGGTTCTTGCCGCGCCCTGCGCGGCGCCGGCTGCCGAACTGCCGGGCGGCGTCGGATCGCTGATGGAAAACTTTGGTGACTGGGTGGTGGCCTGCCGGGCGCAGAACGGCGTTTCCGGCTGCGTGGTTCGCCAGGTTCAGACCAAGGGAGACAAAGGCCAGCAGATGCTGACAGCGGAACTGCGCAACCTTTCCGGTGGGAAGGTGGATGGCGCGCTGCTGGTGCCTTTTGGGCTTGCGTTGGCGCGAGGCGTGACGGTGAAGGTGGATGAGGGTGCAGGTGAGGCGCGGTTTGATTTCTCCACCTGCCTACCCGGCGGCTGTCTTGTGCCGGTCAAGTTCGACGCGGCAACAGTCACGGCGATGACATCGGGCACGTCCCTTCGGCTTTCTGCAACAGCACTTGCCACGGGCGAAACCGTTGCGATGCGGATTTCGCTGAAAGGGCTTTCGGCAGCGCTGTCACGCGCTGCCGAGCTTGCGCCTTAACGGTCAGCGGGCCAGCCAACCGCCATCGACCGCCAGCACCTGGCCGGTGACATAACCGCTGGCCGGGGACGTCAGGAACAGGACAGCGGTATCGAGATCGGACGGATCACCCCAGCGCCCGACGGGAATACGCTCGAGGATCGAGCGGCTGCGATCCGGATCGTTGCGCAGGGCTTCCGTGTTGTCGGTATCCATATAACCGGGCGCAATGGCGTTGACGGTGATGCCCTTCGGCGCCAGTTCGTTCGCCATCAGCTTTGTAAGCCCCGCCACCGCATGTTTGCTCGACGTGTAGGATGCCACGCGAATGCCGCCCTGGAAGGACAGGAGCGAGGCGATGTTGACGATGCGCCCGGCAATACCCTTGTCCAGCATGTGACGCACCACCGCCTGCGACAGCAGGAACGTGCTCTTCAGGTTGATGTTCATCACATCATCCCAATCCTGTTCTGAAAAGGCGGTGAAATCGGCGCGACGGATCTGGCCGGCATTGTTGACGAGGATGTCGATATTGCCGCTCGCGGTCAGCCCCGACACCACGTCGGCAAGGCCGGAGGGATCGGCAAGATCGTGGATCACCTCTTCAAAGCGGCGGCCGAGCGCCTCCACCTTTGCCTTCGTGTCCGGCATCGGACGCGAGCCGAGTGCCACGATATCGGCGCCTGCCCGCGCCAGAGCCAGCGCAAGCCCCTGGCCAAGGCCGGTGCGCGCGCCGGTCACCAGCGCGCGTTTTCCCGTGAGATCAAACAGGTTCATGGTGCGATCCTCACTTCAGGTCCTTCATGGGCACAAAATCCATGTCCGTGAACGACTGGTTGTCGCCTGCCATGCTCCAGATGAAGGCATAGGAGGCCGTGCCGGACCCGCAATGGATCGACCACGGCGGCGACAGAACCGCCTGCTCGTTGCGCATGATGAGGTGGCCGGTTGCCTGCGGACGGCCCATCAGATGAACGACAAAAGCCTCTTCCGGGATCTCGAAATAGACATAGGCTTCCATGCGCCGGTCATGCAGGTGGGCGGGCATGGTGTTCCACACGCTGCCGGGCTCCAACCGCGTCAGGCCCATCAGCAGCTGGCAGGTGGGCAGAACCTTCGGGTGAATATACTGGTAGAGCTTGCGCTTGTTGCAGGTCGCCTGGTCGCCGAGATTGTTCTCGATGGCATCCGTCTTCAAGATGATGCGCGAGGGGAAGGTTGCGTGCGCCGGCACGCTGTTGATGTAGAATTTTGCCGGTGCAGACGCATCCACGCTCTCGAACGAAATTTCACGCACGCCCATGCCGAGATAAAGCCCGTCCTGGAAATCCAGCTCATAGGCGGTGCCGTCTGCGACAACCTTGCCCTTGCCGCCAATATTGATGAGGCCAAGCTCGCGCCGTTCCAGAAGGAAATCCGTGCCGACGGTCTTTGCGAGATCGGCACCGACAGACAGCGGTGCAGACGTCGGCATGGCGCCTGCAATCAGCATACGGTCGTAATGGGTATAGGCGGCATTGATCTCGCCGGCCGCAAACAGCGTTTCGATCATGAAGTTCTGGCGCAGTTCAGCGCCGGTCATGGCTTCGGACTGGCTGTAATGCACCGCGTGGCGGGTTTCGATCGTCGTGGTCATATCGGTTTTCTCTCCCTGGTGTCGTTTATTCGAAAAGGTCCGGGTGCTCTGCCTCAAGCCTTGGCAGGTCATGCAGCAGTTCGCAGAGGTGGGCGGTCATGGCGGCACGCGCCGCCGTCTCGTCACGCTGATCGATGGCCGCCACGATGGCGCGGTGTTCCTCGATCAGCTTGGCAAGCGTTTCGGGCGCATGCAGCGAAAGGCAGCAGGCGCGGTCGATATGGGCCTTCAGGTCTTCCACCACAGCCCAGGCCATCGGCAGCCCGGCCCCTTCCGCCAGCGCCTTATGGAAGAGGTCGTCGTAACGGCGGAATTCGGCGCGGTTACCGCTCTCTGCGGCCCGCGCCTGCTCCTTCAGGCAATCATCCAGCCGCTGGCGTGCGTGAAAATGGAAGGCATTACAGGCTGTGCTGACGATCGCCGTCTCGATGGTCTCGCGGATAAAGGCCGCCTGCATCAGCTTGGAGACGGAAATCTTGGCCACCACCGCACCGCGCTGCGGCAGGATTTCGACGAGCCGGCTTTTTGCGAGCGCAATCAGCGCCTCGCGGCCAGGCTGGCGGGATGAGCCGTAGCGTTCGCCGATCTCCTGCTCGGAAATGCGCGCGCCGGGCTGCAGCACCAGCGTCAGAATATCGCCGCGCAACTGCCGCTCCACCTTGTGCGCCATGCTTTCCGATGCCGTCCTGACAGTCATGCGCGATCCCGAACCGTTCTATTGCGTACACTTCCATACAATAACATACGATATGGTTCAACCCGCCGGAGTTTTTTGAACCGGCGCGGATGATCAGGGGATGTCGGTGGAGAGCAAGGCGTGGCGGAACTGCTCGGGCACCGCACCATCCCGCAGGAAAGTCAGCGCCAGCGGCCAGAGCGCATCGCGGAAGCGATCATGGAAAAAGGCGAAATGACCGACCGAGGCGTGGCCGATATCGCCGGGGGCAAGATGCAGATGCTGTCGGTCCGCAGTCTCGAAATAGGCCAGCAGCCGGCGCACGGCCGGGATCGTGCCGTGGGGATCATCAGACAGGCTGATAGCGAGGATCGAGGCCGTGACGTTTCGAAACCTCTTGCGCAAGACGTCCGGGTCGTGTCTGCCGCCGCTTCGATCCTGCCGGCAGACGGTGTCCTCGAAGCGGGCTTTCATGCGGCTCCAGTTGCGCGCGACGCCTTGCGGCGTGTCCTCCATCCAGCCGAGGCGCTTGGCCGGGAAATAACCGAAGATCGCCGTGAGGGCCGGCATGACCACGTGCCATTTCCACAGCATGCGCCACCGCTGTTCCGGCGCATAATCACGCCAGTGGGCATATTGCGAGCCGACGGTGACGATGCGGCGCAGACGGTGGTTGGACGGCGCAAGGCCGATTACACATCCGCCGATGGAATGGGCGACCACATCCACCGGGCGCCCGGGAAAGCGCAGCGCAAGAAAACCGAGCGCCGCTTCCACGTCCTTTTCGCCCCAATCCACCCAATCGGCCTCAAGACCGCGCATCTGCTGTGGCCGCGACTGGTCGATGCCGCGATAATCGAAGGTCAGCACGTCAAAGCCATTGTCGAAGAGATAGGTGGCAAAGCGCTGATAATAGCGGCAGCGCACGGAGGTGGCGGAGGCGATGAGAACGACGGGTCGATCTGGCTGCGTTTCAGCCGCCTGCCAGAGAAAGCCACCCAGCCAATAGCCATCGGCTGCGGCAAAGCGAACCGGAATGCCTGCCTGCACCGCACCAACCCCATCCACTGCGCCGATCGTTTGCAAATTCTCACCCACCAAAGATGTTACTGTGTCATGTTTCTGCGGCGACAACTTAGAGGAGCGCAGACACAAGGCCAAGTGGAGCGAAAGTCTAACATCACGCCTGCCTGCCCCTCAGGGCCAGGCAGCATAACTCGTGTCTGCCGCCAGCCGCTTCTGCTTTGGCCCGGCACGGTGGGTGCGCGGCGAAACGCCAGTAACGCGCTTGAAGAAGCGGCTGAAATAGGCGGCATCCTTGAAACCCAGCGCATCGGCGATTTCCGCAATCTGCAGGGAAGACCCATCGAGCAGGATGACGGCTTCCGCCACCAGCCGGCCATGGATGAAATCGAGCGGCGTGCGGCCGGTGGCGCGCCTGATGGCCGTGTTCAACCGCTCCGGCGTCACGCCCAGCGTTCGCGCATAATCCGGCACCGTCCAGTGGTCGCGCACATGCAGGTCGACAAGTTGCACGAAACTTCGCACGATGACGCGCGGCGACGGTTTTGGCGTTTCCCCGACAGGCGCTGCCAGGCGCCAGACGGCAATCAGCAACAGCGACAGGTGATGGCGGATGGCCTCCTCGGCGCCCGCCAGACTCGCAGAAATCTCCTCCTCGATCAGCCGGATTGTGGCAAGGATCCGTCTCGATGCGGCAAGGGTGACGCGCTGGCCAAGAATGGGCCGGGAAATGGCATCACGCACCTGCGCGAAGACGGCGCCTGCCGGCATGGCGGCACCGAGTGTCTGGTCGGGAATGGCCAGCATGCCGCCATCGGCACCGGCCTCTAGTGAAAGCGTGGCGCTTTCGCCGGCCGGAAGCCACAGGATCAGTGGCGCCACCAGTGGCTGGCGGCGGCGGGAGGTGACGATTTCCCCCGCTCCCGATGACAGCACGAAGAGCCGGCTGCGGGTGCCGCGCAGGGTCCATTCGTTGCGCGACAGCGAGCCGCCGAACAGTTGCGCATCGGTGACCGACGGCGGCTGGATCCGCGGTTGCGCCTGACCTCCCGAACTCTTGATCGCGTCTGGCATACGGCTTTCCCCTCTTTCGTGAAAAGTACAAGTTTCTCCTCTAATTGTCTATTTGGTGCGCGCGCTCCTCGCGCTACTGTCTGACGGTCAACACGCGGACGCGCAGGAGGAGATGCGAGGCCGCGCCTGAAAAGGGAGGCCGATCAGGGTTGGCACGGGAGGTTTGTCATTCAAGACATCACGTTGGCCGCAGGATCAGTGTGCCGGCCGGAAGGCTATGGCGCGGCATTCACCTGCGCCTGAACTTCGTGATATCGCCTTGAAGAAAGCGCCCGATCACGCGGCCATGGCCGCGACACGCGCAACAGTTTTGGGAAGAGAAAAGGAAGAACCACATGACCGTTCTGGGTTTCAAGATCAACAATGCCGAAGTCGAGGCCATTGACGGGCGCAGCTTCACCCGCCTGAACCCGATTTCGGGTGAAGTGGCAACCGAAGTGTCGGCCGCCTCCGTGGAAGATGCGCGCGCGGCTGCCAATGCCGCCGCCAAGGCGTTTCCCGCCTGGTCCGCCACCAACCCCGCCACACGTCGCAAAGTGCTGATGGCGGCTGCTGACCGCCTGCAGGAAAAGGCCCCGCAATTCGTGGAAGCCATGGCCGCCGAAACCGGCGCCACCGCCGGCTGGTCGATGTTCAACGTGATGCTGGCCGCCGACATGCTGCGCGAAGCCGCGTCCATGACCACACAGATCAGTGGCGAAGTCATTCCGTCCAACCGTCCGGGCACGCTTGCGATGGCGGTGCGTCAGCCGGCCGGCGTCATCCTCTCCATGGCGCCGTGGAATGCGCCGGTGATTCTCGGCGTGCGCTCGCTGGCGCTGCCGCTTGCCTGCGGCAACACGGTGGTGCTGAAGACCTCCGAAATTTGCCCGCGCACCCATCGCCTCATCGTCGATGCCCTGCATGAGGCCGGCCTGCCGGAAGGCGTGCTGAACGCCATTTCCAATGCCCCGGAAGATGCCGGCGAAATCGTCGAGGCGCTGATTGCGCATCCGGCCGTGCGCCGCATCAACTTCACCGGCTCCACCCGCGTCGGCCGCATCATTGCCGAAACGGCCGGCCGTCACCTGAAGCCGGCCCTGCTGGAGCTTGGCGGCAAGGCCCCGTTCGTGGTGCTGGATGATGCCGATCTGGATGAGGCTGTCGCAGCCGCTGCCTTCGGCGCCTACATGAACCAGGGCCAGATCTGCATGTCGACGGAGCGCGTCATCGTTGACGACAAGATTGCCGACCAGTTCGTTGCCGCCCTTTCCGCCAAGGTCGCGACCTTGAAAGCCGGCGATCCCGGCAAGGGCGATACCCCGCTCGGTTCGGTGGTCGATGCCCATGCCGCCCAGCGCCTCGACATGCTGGTGCGCGATGCCGTGTCGAAGGGCGCAGTGCTCGCCGCCGGCGGCACCTTCAACGGCACCATCGTTGATGCCATCCTGCTCGACCGCGTCACGCCTGCCATGCGCATCTATGGTGAGGAAAGCTTTGGTCCGGTTGCCAGCATCGTGCGCGTCGGCTCCGTGGACGAAGCCGTGCGCGTGGCAAACGATACCGAATACGGCCTTTCGGCTGCCGTCTTCGGCAAGGATGTCAACCGCGCCATGGCGGTTGCGCGCCGCATCGAATCGGGCATTTGCCACATCAACGGCCCGACCGTGCATGACGAGGCACAGATGCCGTTCGGCGGCACAAAGGCCTCCGGTTACGGCCGCTTCGGCGGCAAGGCCGGCATCAACGAGTTTACCGAACTGCGCTGGCTGACCATCCAGGACGGCCACCTGCATTACCCGATCTGATTGTTTTGATACCCGCTCTTGCCTATCCCCTAACGGGCAAGAGTGGGTGATACTGTCATTTCGGGACGACCGAAAAGGACCTGGCTGTCCCAGCAGTCAGGTCCTTTTCATGTCGTGGCTCTTCGCCGCCAATGGTCATCTGGTCGGTCACCACCGCTGACGCCAGCACCGTCAACTGGCGAAAATGAGCCGCGCGCGCGCTCGTGCGGCGCCAGAAGAAACCGATCTCGCGGCGCGCCGGCCAGTCCTCGATCGATAAAAGCGCGATATTGGCGCCGCGGGTGAATTCGGAGCGCACGTACAGTTCGGGAAACAGCGACAATCCCATCTCGATCGACACCATCTGGCGCAGCGCGTCGAGGCTCGTTCCCTCGTAATCCTCCAGCATGATTGCCCCAGAAAGGGCTGCCAGTTCGCGGACGTTTTCGAGAAGACGGTGGCCGCGCCCGAGCGTCAGCAACTGCTCGCCCTTCAGCTCCTTCAGCGTGACCGAAGGCCGCTCCGCAAGGCGATGGTTGCGCGCCACACCCAAAAAGATCTGCTCGATGCAGATGCCCTCGAAGGCGAACGCCGCCTCATCCTGCGGGCGCTGGCCAAGCGCGCAGTCGATGGCGCCGCTGCGCACCTGTTCTTCCAGAAGGGCAGGCCTGTCCTCGCGCACATGCAGGCGAAGGGCGGGGTAACGCCCGTGCAGGCTCGGGAGAAAGGACGGCAGGAAATAGGGTCCGAAGGTGGGCACCACGCCAAGCCGGATCAGCGAGCCCAGATTGTCGCGGCCGGCAGAGGCGAGCGTAACAATGTCATCCAGCGTTGCCAGCACCGATCTTGCGGCCGCCGCCACCTCTGAGCCGATGGCAGAGAGTTCGATGGCACCGGGCGTGCGCTCGACAAGACTGACGCCCAGCTGTTTTTCGAGAAGCGCGATCTGCACCGAAAGCGTCGGCTGCGACACATGGCAAAGCTCGGCCGCCCGGCCGAAGTGCCGGGCGGTGTCGAGGGCAACCAGATATTCGAGCTGTCGGTGCGTGGGACGAAAGGCCATGGCGATAGATAATAACTATCGCTTTAATTCTGTCAATGAATTGGAACTATCGATCTTGGTCCGGCATAGATGTTTTCAGAAAGGAGACGACCTATGAACCCCTTGTTGAAGGCGCTGAAATCCCGCCACCGGATTATTGAAGACCGGATCCATACGGAGCAGAAGTCACCGGCGCCGGACAGCCTGCGCATCATGGCTTTGAAAAAGATCAAGCTGCGGATGCGTGAGCAGATCGAGTTTCTCCAGCGCGCCGGCCATTCGAGCACCCATCCGGGTGAGACATCGAGGATCCGTTCGCCGCGACGCCCCGGCCTGTCCTACGTTTAAGCCTGCTGGACCATCCCCTGGCACCATCTGACAACAGGCTCGGCGGGCACGCGCCGTAACGCTTGACCGCCAGTTGAAGGCGAGACGATCCCCATCGTCTCGCCTTTTTTTGACGCCTCAATTCAGGAATTTCCATCATGGATGTGTTCTTTTCAATCGCGCAGCAGAACATGCTGTCTGCGCCGATCCTCTTCTTCGTGCTGGGTTTTGCCGCAACGCTTGCCGGCGGCAACCTGAGCCTGCCGGATGCGGTCTCGCGCATGCTGGCGCTTTATCTGATGCTGGCCATCGGCTTCAAGGGCGGCGCGGCGCTGACAGAAACCACCGCGCATGGGGAATTTGCATTACTTCTTGTCGCCGGCATAACACTTTCCGCGCTCACACCGCTTCTCGGCTACGGCCTGCT
Organism: Rhizobiaceae bacterium; assembly: GCA_027483885.1. Taxonomy (GTDB): domain Bacteria; phylum Pseudomonadota; class Alphaproteobacteria; order Rhizobiales; family Rhizobiaceae; genus Neorhizobium. The sequence goes on along the minus strand of JAIXTO010000218.1, from coordinate 8,828 downwards.
TGGCCGGGTCAGCACGCTGCCGCCCATTGAACGCGCCGCCGTAGCCGCCCATTACGGTTCCATTTCCGTCGTCACATTCGCGGCCGCCTCCGATGCACTCACACGGCTTGGCATTGCCTCGGATGGTTTCATGGTGGCTGTTGCCGCCGCTATGGAAACGCCGGCGATTTTCTGTGCGCTGCTGCTGATCTTCCGTCGCAACACCCCGCAGGCCGAAGATGCCGCAAAGCGGAAATCGGCGCTGGTCGAGGTCTTTCTCAACGTTACCATCGTCATCCTCCTCGGCTCCTTCCTGATCGGCCTTCTGACGGGAAAAAGGGGCATGGCGGAAATGTCCGGCTTTATCGTCGATCCGTTCCGCGGCGCGCTCTGCCTGTTCCTGCTCGATCTCGGCACCAAGGCCGCCTCCGGCCTGCGCAAGAGCTGGCGGGAGATGAAGCCGCCGCTGCTGATCTTTGCCATCGCGATGCCGCTTGCCGGCGCCCTGTTTGCAGCAGGTCTTGCCACGCTCGTCGGCGCCTCCACCGGCAATACGGCGCTGCTGATCACGCTCGCCGCAAGCGCCTCCTATATTGCCGCACCCGCCGCCATGCGGATCGCCGCACCGGAGGCCCGCCCGGCGATCTATCTCGGCCTGTCGCTCGGCATCACCTTTCCGTTCAACCTGATCATCGGCCTGCCGATCTACTTTGCCCTCGCCGGCATCTGACACCTCCAAATGCCCGGGCAGCCTGCAGATGCTGTGGCAGCACTTCAGCGCCGATATCGACCGACTGGTGGCGGGGCACCTGTCGAAGACAGGTACCCGGGCATCTATTCGGCGTTTTTCTGGCGCGCCTGGCGGGGCAGGCTCAGCACGCAGCGCAGCCCGGTCGCATCGAAATACAGCGCTGCCTTGCCGCCGCCGGGTGACAGTGCTGCCGTAATCAGGCGCGAACCGAAACCCTTGCGTGTGGGCGCCGAGACCGGCGGGCCGCCCTCCTCGCGCCAGACGATCTCGATCGTCTCGGAGAGCAATTCCCATTCAACCCGCACGATGCCCTGGGCCACCGAAAGCGCACCATATTTGGCGGCATTGGTGGCCAGTTCATGGATGACCAGCGCCAGCCGCGGCGCCGTCTCCGCGTCCAGCGCAATGGCTGTCCCTTTCAGCAGCAATCGCTCCTGATCATAGGCAGACAATAGAATGCGCAGCAGGGTTTCCACGTCGTTGGGCATGGCCTGGTGGCCGGACGACAGCCGGTGGGCTTCCGAGAGTGCCCGCATGCGCCCTTCGAAACGCGGCATGAATTCGGACAGATCGCCGCTGGCGCGCGCCGTCATCTGGGCAATCGCCTGGACCAGCTGCATGATGTTGCCAACCCGGTGGCGCATTTCGCGGGCGAGAACCTCCGCTTCGTTTTCCGCCTGTTCGAGCGCCGCCATCAGGCTCTGCATCGCGTGCATGATGGCAATCGTCAGCGCGCCAAAACTCGTAAACACCGAGGAGGATAAAAGTGCGCTCGCATAACTGACAGGCCGCGCATAAACCCAGACCACCACCGCAAAGATCAGCCCGCAGATCATCAGCGTCGTGCCGCCCGCGCGTCCGCCCCAGGCCGTAGCGAGCACGATGAACGGGAAAAAGGTAATAAAGGGCGCTCCGAGAAGGATATTGTTGAGGGCAAGCCATAAACCGACAGAGACCGCCGCGCACAAAAATGCGATCAGCTGGCCGACAAGGAATGACGGCCTGCTGCGCGGTACCAGATACATCCACCAGGCGTCCCCCACCTGGATTTTATGCTCACCCATCCGCCACTCCGAACTGCGTCAGAATATTCGAACCAATGCAAATTCATAGCCGTTGGCCACGTAATAATTGTTACGGGGATTCGGTTGTTTGACGCTGTTGCGAGGCAGGATTGCGCGGAGGGTCACTCAGACGTCCGACGTGCGCCAGAAGGCGCCGGCCGCAAGCAGAAGCCATCCGGCCATCATGCCCATGCCGCCCGCGGGCGCGGCCATGGGAAAAAGACCGGCATGGCCGAAATGCCGCATCACGAGATCACCGGCAAACAGGATGGTGCCGAGGGAGAGCACGATGGCGGAGAGAGTGGCAGTGCGGATCTTGCCGCCTGCAAGATAAAGACCCAAGAGCACCGGTGCATGGGCAAGGCACATGGTGGAGGCAGATCCCAGCAGGCGCCCATCACCGCCATGGCTTGCCGCTGCCGCCAGCGCCACGCCGGATGCCCCCATAAAGCCCGCCAGCATCAGGATCAACGGACGAAACGGTTCCAGGGCGCGCATTAGGGCTGTTCCTCACGGTTCTGCATATGGTGGGCAAGCCGCTCGATGGGCGGCCAGATGATCTCGCGCAATTTCGGATTGGTGACCGTATCTTCAAGGGCGCGGGAAAAACACAGCAACCATTCATTCCGCTCTGCCACGCCGATAGCAGCGCCGAAATGGCGCGATCTCAGCCGGGGATGACCGTATTTTTCCACATAGACGGGAGGGCCGCCGAGATAACCGGTCAGATAATCATACAGCTTGTCTTCGCTGCCTGAGAGATCGGCGGGGTGGATGGCCCGGCAGTTTTTTGCCTCCGGAAGCGTATCCATCAACTGGTAAAACCGCCGCGTCAGCGCCCTGATCGTCGCGTCACCGCCAATGGCCTCATAAAGCGTGATGGTTTCGCCGCTCATATCGTCAACCCGTCCTTGATCTTAGAACGGTGTTAGACCTTCACCCGCGAGGCGGCAAGCGGGCAAGGCGCCGCAGCCCGGCTGCGGCGCGGTAAAGCCGGTTACTCGGAACCGGGATCGATATCCTTGGTGCCCTCGGACGGCAGCGCACCGCTGCCCGGCGTCTTTTCGTGATCATCCTCAACCTTCGAGCGGGCCTTCGGGCCAGCCGGCAGAGTTGCGCTATAAGCGCCATCGGACTTGTTTTCGCCTTCGACCGACTTCTTGGCTTCGTGGTTCTCGTCCATCATCTTCTCCTTCGGTTTCAGAGGAAGAACGAGGCCTGCGAAGGATGGTTCCGCTTGGCCCGCAACGCTTTCCAATCACGTTGCGCCGTGGTGCGCCGCCTCTTCCACCACCTCGTCCGGAATATCGTCGAAGGAGGCATAGTTGAGGTTATAGAGTTTCGAATAGAGCTTTTCGTTGCGCATCAATTCGCCGTGGTTGCCGCTTTCGATCAACTCACCGTTCTGCAACACGATGATGCGGTCTGCTTCCCGGATGGTCGCCAGCCGGTGGGCGATGACGAGACCGGTGCGGCCTTCCAACAATTTGACCAGCGCCTTCTGGATGAGCATTTCCGTATAGCTGTCAATATTGGCCGTCGCCTCATCCAGCACAAGGATCTTGGCATCGGCCACCAGCGCCCGGGCAAAACTGATCAGCTGCCGCTGGCCAAGCGACAGGTTGCCGCCACGCTGGCCGAGAATGCTGTCATAGCCATCGGGCATGCGCAGGATGAAGTCATGCGCGCCAACCGTTTTTGCCGCCGCGATCACCTCGTCGCGCGTTGCATCCGTCTTGTGGTAGCGGATGTTTTCCAGCACCGTGCCAGTAAACAGGAAGGGCTCCTGCAACACCATGGCAATCTGGCGGCCGAGCGAATCCTGCGTGAGGTCGCGCACATCATGGCCGCCCACCAGCACGGCACCCTGCTGCACTTCGTAGAAGCGGTGGATCAGCGACATGCAGCTGGATTTGCCCGATCCTGTCGGGCCAACCAGCGCCACAGTCTCGCCGGGGTTCACCTTGAAGCTGACATGCTTCAGCACCGGGTGCTTGGGATTATAACCGAACACCACGTCGCGGAATTCCACCGAACCGTCCATATCCGAAGACAGGACTTTTGCATCCGGCTTGTCCTTGATGTCGATGCGCACATCCAGAACATCCGTCAGACGCTGGCCGGAAGCCATTGCCCGCTGCATGACCGAATATTGCAGCGTGAGCGAGCGGATCGGATCAAAAAAGCGCTGGATATAAAAGAGAAACGCCACCATCACGCCGACATCGAGCGCCTGGTTCAGCACCCGCGCACCGCCGACCACGATGACCAGCGCCATGGCGACACCGGTCAGCGAATCCACGATCGGTACCATCACCTGCGCAAAACGCGCCGCCGTCAGATGGGTCTTCAGGTTCGCAGTGGCCTTGTCATCGAACAGGTTGAAGTTGACTGACTGGCGATCCATGCCCTGCACAGCGCGCACGCCATGGATGGCTTCGGCCAGCGCCCCGCTTGCCACCGAATTCGTCTCATGCGCCGCCATAAAGGATTTGCGCGCTCGCGGCAGCCAGAAGATACGCACGATAAAAAGCACCGGCAGCGCCGACAGCGTGAGCAGGCCGAGCCCGAAATCGAGATAAAGCATCACGACGACGATGCCGATCAGAAGCGTGATATCGCCGACGGAAAGGACGGAAGTTTCGAGGAATTCCTGCATGGAATTCACGTCGCCCTGCAGGCGCGACATCAGGCGGCCGACTTCGGTCTTGTCCATGAAGGACAGAGAAACATATTGCAGATGCGAGAACATTGCCCGGCGGATATCAAACAGCACGTCTTCGGCCACATTGCCGACCAGCGTTTCCTGCGCATAACTTGCGGCGAAATTGATCAGGATCGCGAAGCCGAAGGCGAGGATCGCATAGAGAAGTGCTGTGCGACTGCCGCCCGGCTGCATGCCATGATCGATCGCGTAACGGATGATCAGCGGAATGGCGAGCTGCATGGCGGTAAACACCAGAACCGCCACGACGGCCAGCGCCACCTGCTTGCGATAAGGCCGCACGAACTCCCAGATGCGCGCAATAATGTTCTTGTCGAACACCTTGCCAAAAATTTCCTCCTCGATGCGGTGAGAGCCGACCACGGCACGCGGCGGGCGTCTGCCATCATCGCGCACGTCGGCCCGTTCGGTTTCCAGTTCTTCAGCCATGATGGTCTCCTCCCGCCTCAGCCGGTCAATGCGTCGTCGCCGGGGCGGACCTGCAGGTCATAAAGGGCGCGGTAACGGCCATTCTCAGCCAGAAGCTCCGCATGCGTGCCCTGTTCAACGATGCGACCATCCTCGACAAACAGGATACGGTCGGCATGCATGAGAGAACTAAGGCGGTGGGCGACGATGATCGTCACACGTTCCGAGGCATAACGGCGCATGGCGTAGCGGATTCGCTGCTCTGTTGCCGCATCGATGGCCGCGGTCGAATCGTCAAACACCATCACCGCCGGCTTCAGCATGACCGCACGCGCAATCGACAAGCGCTGCCGCTGGCCGCCCGACAACGAGACGCCACGCTCACCCACGACCGTGCCGTAACTTGCGGGAAGGCCGAGCACGTAATTATGAAGCTGGGCGCTTTCGGACGCCCGAGCGATCTGGACCTCCTTGGCCCAAGGGTCGCCATAGGCGATGTTGTTTTCGATGGTGGTGGTGAAGAGAAAGCTATCCTGCTGCACCACGACGACCGAGCGGCGCAGGGATTTCAGCGTGACCGAGCGAATATCCTGCCCGTCGAGCGTGATACGCCCGGCCGTCACATCATAAAAACGCGGAATGAGATGCGCGATGGTGGATTTGCCACTGCCGGGCGGGCCGACGATGCCGATGGTTTCCCCACGTTTTGCCTCGAAAGACACGCCCTCCAGAACCGGGTTTTCAGGGCTTGCCGGATAGGCAAAACCGACATTTTCAAACCGCAGCGTGCCCTCACCCAAATGCAACGGCGCTGCATTCGGCTCGTCCTTCACCGCCACATCCAGGTCGAGCAGGCCAAACAGGCGCGCACCGCAGGTGGAGGCGCGTGCAAAGGCGTTGACCATCAGGCCAAGCTGGCGCACCGGCATCTGCAGGATCGTCATGAAGGTCAAAAACGAGGCGAGCGTGCCCACGGTGATCTCACCCGCCATCACCTTGCCACCGCCGACAAACAACACGAGACCCATGGCGGCAAAGAAAGAGAGCGTCATGGCACTGGTATTGGCAACCCGGATCCCCACCCGCTGGTGGGCAAGTTCCAGCGCGCTTCGCGACGCGGCATCGAATTTTTCCAGTTCGTGATCCTGTGCGGCAAAGGCCCTGACGACACGGATACCGCCGAGATTTTCCTCCATGACCCGCGTCAGTACCTGCAGGCGTTCCTGCAGATCAAGCCAGGTGGCGCGGAGCCGAAGCTGCGTGACCGAAGAGCGCCAGCCGACAAACGGCACGAAGCTGAGCGCCAAAAGCCCCAGCACCACATCCGTCGACAGAAGCAGGTAGGCGCCAAGCCCGATCAGCACCGACAGAAAAATCATCCGCACCAGCGCGGTGGAAAAATACATCCGCACCCCTTCCAGATCGAGAAGGCCGATGGTGATGAGATCGCCGGAATGGACGCTGTCATGGAAACTGAAGGAGAGACGCTGGATCTTCTCGTAACAGGCAAGCCGCAGCTCATAGCCGATATGATGGCCGACCGCTTCGCTGTAATAGTTCTGCACCATGGTGAAAAGGCCGCGCAGAATGCTGGCGCCCAAAAGCAGAAGCGCCGTCACCAGCAACGCATCCTGCGCCACCGCCCCGGCGGAACCGCCGGCACCAATCCCCTGCGCCTCATCGATGGCGCGCCCCAGAAGCTGCGGGATCATCAGCTGGAAGCCGGAGGCAATGAAGGTCGCGCCGATTGCAAGCGCTGATTGCCAAGGGTGACGAAGCGCCATCACGGTGATGCGCGTCAGGATCGAAAGCCCCTTGCCCCACCCTGCAGCCTTCACATGCGCCCGGGAAGCCGAATGCCCGCCGGAGCCGATCCTGGTCTCGGTCGTCACGATATCATTCCAAATATTTGGCCAAGCGATGGCCCATAGTAGATCCGGATGGGACCGGACCTCGAAAGCATGAGGGGTGATTTAGGCTGCCGCTTGAAGAAGGGAAGCTCGATTGGAACCTGATTCGCCAAAAAACAAAAGTGATAGTTTTACCGATTTCCTCGGTCGCGTTTATTTGCCGGCGCGCTGTGGCAAGATGCATGGCGGACCTTGGCAGTCCAACAACCGGTTGCCGTTTGACGACGGGCCGGCCAAAAGCTAGTCGCCGTCCGGCCCGTCGAAACAGTCTCAGTTCAGCTTTATCAGGCCTGCTTCGGTGTGCCTGAACCCGCAATTTCTGTAAAGCGACGTCAGATGCGGTTCGAAATCGACATGCAACCACGTTGCTCCGCGCTTCCGGGCCACGTTTGTCGCTTCGATCACCATGCGGGTCGCGATACCCTGCCGTTGGACCCTCGGATCGACGCAGGTATCAAGAATAAAGGCATGATCACCGCCGTCCCACGCCACATTGACGAAACCAACCAGCCGATCGTCGGCATAAGCGCCGATATGCGCAAGACTGCGCGCAAGCAGATTGGCAAAGTCTTTTCGCACCGGGCTACCCCAGGCATGGACCCAGAGTAAATTGACCTCCTCTTCAGATGGAAAGGGATCAACGCGCAGCATCACCATGTGGTCATCGTCCTTCACGGGGATAGGGTTTGCCATTTAAACACAATCCACGACGACCGTTATCCAATAGCTCCGATATTTGACTACGATGCGACGTTGTGTGTCCATAATGAATAGCCCCGCGTTTCGTAGACACCCTCCGGTTACGTTTTCTGCTGCTTTTCGAACTCGACGGGCGACAGCATCCCGTTTCTGACATGTTTGCGCTTCGGGTTGTAGAACATCTCGATGTAGTCGAACACGTCTCGCCTGGCTTCGTCTCTTGAGCGATAGACCTTTCGGCGTATCCGCTCCCGCTTCAACAGATTGAAGAAGCTCTCAGCGACGGCATTGTCATGGCAGTTGCCCCGTCGGCTCATCGAATGAACCAGATTGTGATGCTTCAGGAACGCTGCCCAGTCCATACTGGTGAACTGCGATCCCTGATCCGAATGCACCAGAACCTTTTCCTTTGGCTTTCGCCTCCAGACAGCCATCAGCAACGCCTGCAGCACGACATCCGTTGTCTGACGGCTCTGCATCGACCAGCCGATAACACGGCGGGAATAGAGATCGATCACCACCGCGAGATAGACGAAGCCTTCGTTGGTCCGGATGTAGGTGATGTCCGTGACCCACGCCTTGTCCGCAGCAGCAACGTCGAATTGACGGTCCAGAGTGTTGTCGATGACAATGGAAGGCCTGCCGCCGTAAACTCCGGGACGGCGCTTGTAGCCGATCTGAGCCTTTATCCCGGCAATCCGCGTCAGACGCGCAACCCGGTTGGGGCAGCATGTCTCGCCGTGATCGAGCAGGTCGTCATGAAGCTTGCGATACCCGTAGACCTTGCCGCTCTCTTCCCAAGCCGTCTGGAGCAGATCGATCTGCCGCTTGTCCTCACAGGCACGCTTGCTCAAGGGCATCCGAAGCCAGGCATAAAACCCGCTGGGGTGGATGCGCAACAGGCGGCACATCATTCGCACCGAAAACCGCTGTTGATGCTTTGCAACGAACGCGTACTTCACTTTGCATCCCTGGCGAAATACGCGGTCGCTTTTTTTAATATGTCGCGCTCCTCCGTGACACGCGCCAGCTCCTTTTTAAGCTGCCTGATCTCTTCGGACTGGTCGTTGCCCTGGTTCCCAGACGCCAAGGAGAACTTCTTCTTCCACTCATAAAGCGAGTGCGGGCTCACACCCAGCCGCTGCGAAACCTCCGCAACCGGATAGCCCCGTTCCGTGATCTGACGCACCGCGTCGCGCTTAAACTCTTCGCTGAAATTCGATTTGCTCATGGTGATCTTCTTGCCTCAAAATTAGGAAAGAAGGCGTCTACAAATCTCGGGGCTATTCACT
>JAIXTO010000152.1 GCA_027483885.1 Rhizobiaceae bacterium | reverse complement strand
CGTTTGATTTTATTGGATCTTAGTAGATCCTCGGCACAAGGCCGAGGATGACGTCGCGGTGGGAGACAGGTTTGTCAACAAACTGACCCTCCCCACAAGGGGGAGGGCTTAACCCAGCCGCGCCCTTTTGTGCAGAACGGGACGCTTGCCGCGCCGTTTCTCCCCCCTCGTGGGGGGTCTGAAGGACGGGGCGAGACCCGTGGCTCGACCCCGGTCGGCCCGGCAGGGCAGAGAGGGGCTAGTTTCAAATGTGATAGCTTCTCCCCCTTGTGGGGGAGATGGCGGCAACCAGAGAGGGCTGCCGACAGGTTCAACACGCCTCAAACAATCTCGGTCGAGTTGATCTTGATGCCGAACCCTTCGAGGCCAACGTAATGGCGCTCGCGCGAGGCAAACAGGCGGATCGAGGAGACGCCGAGATCTTTGAGGATCTGCGCGCCAAGGCCGATTTCCAGCCATTCGCTGTCGCGGCTCTGGGCATTGCCGTGCTCTTCGGTGCCCATGCGGGTGCGCCGGTTAAGACCGGTCTGGCCCACACCGACGGAACCTTCGCGCAGATAGATGATCACGCCGCGTTTGGCTTCCGCGATCTTGTCCATGTAGCGGCCGATCGTGCGATCGGTGCCGAAAACGTCGCTTGCGACATTTTCCAGATGCAGGCGCACCGGAATATCGACGCCATCGCGGATATCGCCGAAGACGACGGCCAGATGCTGCATCGTATCCCAGGGCAGAGAATAGGCATGCGCCTTGGCCTTGCCGACGGGGGTTGTGATGTCGAAGCTGGATTGCAGCTCGATCAGCGTTTCCTTGCGCTGGCGGTAGGCGATGAGATCGGCGACAGACACCTGCGTCAGCTTGTGCTGCTCGGCAAAGGCTGCCACATCAGGCCCGCGCATCACGGTGCCGTTGTCGTTGACCAGTTCGCTGATCACGCCGATGGGCGGCAGGCCGGCAAGCTTGCAAAGATCGACGGCGGCTTCCGTATGGCCGGACCGCATCAGCACGCCGCCTTCGCGGGCGATCAGCGGAAAGATGTGGCCGGGGCGCACGAAATCGGAGGCACCGACATTGGAATTGGCAAGGTTGCGCACCGTCAGCGTGCGGTCATCGGCGGAAATGCCCGTCGTCGTGCCATGCTTGAAATCGACGCTGACGGTAAAGGCCGTCGTGTGGGCGCTGTCGTTTTCGGCCACCATGGCGTTGAGGTTGAGGCGCTTGGCCTCCTCGCGCGGCATCGGCGTGCAGACGATGCCGGAGGTGTGGCGCACGATGAAGGCCATCTTTTCCGGGGTGCAGTGAACGGCGGCAACAATCAGGTCGCCTTCGTTTTCGCGGTCATCGTCATCGGTGACGACAACGATCTCGCCGGCCTCAAAGGCCCTGATGGCATCGACAACGCGCTTTTGGTCGAACGGCATGGCAGTTATCCTCTTGGGAAATTCCTTGTGGGGCAATTAACGGGCGCGGCCGGTCTGGCCCCGGTCGCGCAGAAAATGGTCGGCAAGGGCGCAGGCCACCATGGCTTCGCCGATCGGCGCAGCGCGGATGCCCACGCATGGATCGTGGCGACCCTTGGTGCGCACATCGACATTGCGCCCATCGCTGTCGATCGACTGGCGCTCGGTCAGGATCGAGGATGTGGGCTTCACCGCAAAGCGCGCCACGATGGGCTGGCCGGTGGAAATGCCGCCCAGCACGCCGCCGGCGTGGTTGGATAAAAACAGCGGCTTGCCGTCATTGCCCATGCGCATCTCGTCGGCGTTTTCTTCGCCAGACAGTTCGGCAGAGGCAAAACCCTCGCCGATCTCGACGCCCTTCACCGCATTGATCGACATCAGCAGCGAGGCGATGTCCTGATCGAGCTTGCTGTAGATCGGCGCGCCAAGGCCTGCCGGCACGTTGTCTGCCACCACTTCGATGACCGCGCCGATGGAGGAACCCGCCTTGCGCACGCCATCCAGGTATTCTTCCCAGACAGGCACCATCTGCGGGTCGGGGCAGAAAAACGGGTTGTTGTCGACCTCGGCCCAGTCCCAGTTGTCGCGGTTGATCTTGTGGATGCCGATCTGCGTCAGTGCGGCGCGAACCGTGACCCCCGGCAAAACCTTGCGGGCGAGCGCGCCGGCGGCGACGCGTGCCGCCGTCTCGCGTGCGGAAGAGCGTCCGCCGCCGCGATAATCGCGAATGCCATATTTCACGTCATAGGCAAAATCGGCGTGGCCCGGGCGGTAACGCTTGGCGATCTCGCCGTAATCCTTGGAGCGCTGGTCGGTGTTTTCGATCAGCATCGAAATGGGGGTGCCTGTTGTCGTCATCGTCACGCCGTCCTCGTCCAGCATGACGCCCGAGAGAATCTTGACGATGTCGTCTTCGCGGCGCTGGGTCACGAAGCGTGACTGGCCGGGCTTGCGCTTGTCCATGAAGGACTGGATCTCGGCCGCCGTGAAGCGGATGCCGGGAGGGCAGCCATCAACCACGCATCCAAGGGCTGGACCATGGCTTTCGCCCCAGGTGGTGACGCGGAACAGATGACCGAATGTATTATGCGACATGAACCCTGACCGTTAAGCGGCGGCAAACCCCGTGACGTGAAGCCGCCGTGACGTGAAGCGGATTTGTCATAGTGGAAAAGGGGGGCGGGGGGGAAGCTCTTTTTGCGGCACTGGCAGAAGGCGCGTGCCCCGGTTCGCCCGTTGGTTCCACCCTGGATTTTCAGGCGGCCGACTTGAAACCCTGGGCGGCGGCGGCGCTGAATTCGCCGCAGGTGAGCGGACGCGAAAAGGCAAATCCCTGCAGGAGGTCGCAGCCCAGTTCCTTCAGGAGTGCTGCGTGCTGCATGGTTTCAACGCCTTCCGCCACGGTTTCGACGCCCAGCGACCGGGCAATCTCGATGATCGAGCGCACCAGCGACCGCTCCTGCGGCGAGGTGAGGATCGGCATGACCAGTTGCCGGTCGATCTTCAGCCGCTTCGGTTTCAGTTTCAGCAGGCTGACGATGGAGGTATGGCCGGTGCCAAAATCGTCGATCTCGATCTCGATGCCGAGCGCCTTGATGCGCTCGAGGTTTTCCGTCACCACGTCCTCGCTTTCATCGAGAAAGATCGATTCCAGCAGTTCGAAGGCGATGCGGCCGGGCGAGATGGCAAGCGTCTTCAGCGTATCGGCCAGTGCCCGGTCGTTCAGGCGCTTGGACGAGACATTGACCGAAACGCGCGGCACCTCGATACCGGCAGCGCTCCAGACCATCTGGTCCTTCAGCACCGTTTCCAGCACGATCTGATCGAGTGCTGCCGAGACGTTCAAATCCTCGGCGATCTTCAGGAAGGTATCCGGCAACAGCAGGCCGCGATGCGGGTGGTTCCAGCGGATCAGGGCCTCGACGCCGGCCAGTTGACAGCTGTTGGCGCAGAACTGCGGCTGATAGACGGTGAAAAACTGGTTCTGCTCGATGCCGGCGAGGATTTCATCTGCCGTGCGCTTATGGCTGATGACCTCGGCCTGCAGGTTCTGCGTGAAGAATTCGAAGCGGTTGCGGCCAAGGCCTTTGGCCCGGTAAAGCGCGATATCGGCATTGATCAGCATCTTGCGCGCGTCGATGTTGCGGCCGCTTTGCTGGGCAATGCCGATGGAGACGCCGCAGCGGCAGGAAAAGCCCTCGAAGTCCATCGGCTGGTGCAGTTCAGACACGATCCGGGTGGCAAGTTCCGCCATCTGGCCGGGATCGGCGCTGTTGGAAACGAGGATGACGAATTCGTCGCCGCCGATGCGTGCCACCAGGTCGCCATTTCTGACGTTGCGCGTCAGGATCTGTGCTGCATGCACCAGCATCGCATCGCCTGCCGCATGGCCAAGCGTGTCGTTGATCTGCTTGAACCGGTCAAGATCGAGATGCAGCATCGAGACATGACAGCGCCTGCCGAGGCTTTCGCGCGACAGCGCGTCCAGCGCGATATCCAGCTTGCGGCGGTTGGCCAGCATGGTCAGCGGGTCGTGCAGCGCGTTGTGCTCGATGCGGCGCTTGGCAAGTTCCAGCTCGACGTTATTGGCATCCGCCTCTTCCTTGGCGGCCTTGAGCGCTGCCGTCATCTGCATGTCTTCCGTCACGTCGAAGGCGATGCCGACCAGTTTCTTGCGGCCGTCGCGCCCGTCGTGCTGCTTGCCGATGGAGCGGATGAAGCGCACGCTGCCATCGGCCTGCGGTACTCGAACCACCAGCGGCGCGCCGCTCTTGCCGGAGGGGAAATGATTGGATACCCGCCGCACAAGCGGCCGATCCCTTGGATCGATCAGGTTGAGCCAGCTGTCGGCATCGATGCGGCCATCGGTATAGGCTATGCCGTAAAGCTGGCACATGCGTTGGTCCCACACCTCCATCTTCTGCTCCGGGTAGGATTCCCATATGCCACAGTCATAGGAGGCCAGCGCCAGATCAAGCTTTGTCGACAGTTCCTCCAGTTCCTGTTCGCGGTTGGACAATTCGTCCAGCGCAAGTTCCAGCTCGGCATTCTTGATGTCGCTGTTTTCTTTCGCGTGGCGCAGGGCCTGGTTTGCCTCGGCATCCGAGCTGACGTCCCAGACGATGCCGGTGGAGCGGATGCTGCCATCGGCATTGGTATAGGTGGCGCCGGCCGAGCGCAGGGTGTGGATCGTGCCGTCGGGCAGCATCACGCGATAGATATCGCTGCGCGAGGTGGCAAGGCAGATGCAGTTGAAGAAATGCGCTTCCGCCTTGCCCACATCGTCGGGATGGATGGCGCGCAGCCACTCGTCGAGACGGTTGCCGTCGCCTTCGGCCGTGCGCCCGTGCAGGGCGGCGGCACGCGCATCCCAGGTCAGATAGTTGTCGCCGCTCACCTCCCATATGCCCATGTTGGAGGTTTCCATGGCCAGGCTGAAGCGTTGCGACAGCTCCAAAAGGTTTGCCTCGCGCGCCTTCAGCATGGCGATATGCCGGTTGCGCTCGCTGATGAGCCAGCCCGCCACGAGAATCGGAAGGATCATGCCAAAACCGGCGGATGAAAGCAGAAGGCGGAAGGAGACCTGGTCGTTCGGGGGCGCCATCCACCCCGCGGAAGGGGCCGCCATAAGCTCCCAGTGGCCGCCCGAAACCGGAACGGCCGCCATCACCGGATCCCCGTCCGCCACGGTCACGTTGCCGGTCAGCACGTGTTGCCCCTGGGCATCGATGTGGCGGATGGCGATATGCAGCTGATCCTCGTGCGGCGGCTCGCGCAGTTCGATGGTCAGCGTATCGGCATTGATGCCGGCATCGGCCAGAAACCGGTGCCGGTCGATCACCAGCGCCATCGCGCCCCACGGCCTGTCTGCGTCGAAGAGCGGCACAACAAGCGTCAGCAGGTCATCGCCGGCGGCGCTCAGTCCGTGCCCGGAGAGCCGATGGGCCAGGATCGTGTCTGAAAGCGCGGTGAGGTTCAAACCGGCGGAGCGACTGGTCCCGTCAAGGCTTTCGGAAATGGCGGATGCAGCATCGTTGCCGATGATGAGGCGCCCGAGCCTGTTGTCGGGCGCAAGCGCCACGGCGATCAGATGTGGATTGCGGGAGAGGATGTTGCGCGCCGCCGGCTCGAAGCGGGTGCTATCGAATTGCGCGGTCTCGCGCAGCACCTGCGACAGGTGATCGGCAATGATGAGGTCGCCCTGCAGGCGGCTTGCAAGGCGTTGGTGCAGCATGTCCACGGCGCGTGTGGTCGCGCTGCGCAGGAAGTCCTGATAGTCGTGGCGATGCTGGCGGTCGAGAATGATGGTGGTTGCGATGACCGCAAGCGTCATGGCCGAGGCAACCGCCAATGGCGCGCGCCAGCGCATGCGTGCCAGGCCTGAACGCCAGTTTGCCATCAGCCTCAATCTCAAGCGCACTGTCCCCCTCGATGCCTTGGTTTTCCACAGGCTAGACAGGCCGGGTTAATTTCCAATTGCGCTTATGGACGCAAACTTGCGGGCGATATCTGGGGGGTGAAATGCCGCTCTGGTTGCCGCTTTGCCCGATCAGCCGGGCATTTCCGCGCAACCGGTTGCATTTGGTTAAAATCCTGTTCATCAATGAGATGCGAAATGACATCAAGCCGGGCAACTTTTGCCACAATCGGAGGGCAAATCATGTTTCGAAACAAAACATTCCTTGATGTGCCAAAGGCTTATACGATGCGCCTCCTGATCGCAGCGCTGCTCGCAACCGCCAGTATGCTTTCCCCTCTCTCCACGATGGCGCAGAGCGTCGATGTCGAGGCGACCATCAAGTCCGTGGACGTGAACAAGCTCAGCCTGACACTGGACGATGGCAAGACCTACAAGGTGCCGGAGGAATTCAACTTCGACGGGCTGGCGTCCGGCGTTAAGGTCGTGGTGTTTTACACGGTCGTGGATGGCCACCGGGTCGTAGACGACCTGCAGGTCGTCCAGCAGTAAGCGGTCAATCCGTTTTCAGAGCCATTCGGCGCGGCCCTTGTCGCGCTCGATGATCAGCACACGGTCCTGGTGGATGTCGCAGCGTGAGGCTTCCAGTTCATCCCAGCCGCCAACCAGCTTCAGGATCGTGCGAATAACGCCGCCATGGCTGACGCAGACCGTCGGCTGCTCCACCGATTGCAGCCAGGCACCCACGCGCCATGACAGGATCTCATAGCTTTCCGCCGAAGGGCCGGGGGGAATGAAATTCCATTTCTGCCGCGAACGCATTTTCAGCCGCTCCGGCGCCACGGCGCGGATATCGTCCAGCGTATGGCCTTCCCAGTCACCGAAGGACAGTTCCACCAGCCGCTCGTCGGTGCGGTAGCCCATGGGATCAAGATCCATCGCCTTGCGGGCGATCTGCATGGTTTCGCGGGTGCGCGATAGGGGGGAGGCGACAAAATCGAAGTCTTGGATATCTGCGCCGAGAAGGGCACGCAGCGTTTCGCCATTCTGAAACGCTTGGCCGCGGCCCTTGTCGTTAAGGCCGATATCCTTCTGGCCCTGCAACCGTCCTTCGGCATTCCAGTCGGTCTGTCCGTGGCGGATCATGTAGATGAGCACGGGCAAAACCCTCTTTCATGCCTTGGCTGCGGTCTCCTGCAGCGCCGATCGTCCAGCCGGTTCCCCTTTGACCGAGGTCGGCGGGGCGTCCGGTATTTCAAGCCCGGCGGTTTCCCGCCGAGGCCTTGATCCGAGCCTACCCATTGAAAGGCGAAAGTCCATCCCCGAATTGCGTTACGGGGAGGGGCGTCATCAATCCTTGATGACGGAGATGTCAGGCGCGTCGACGGCCTTCATGCCAACGACATGGTAACCGCTATCGGCGTGATGCACTTCGCCGGTGACCGAACGCGACAGGTCCGACAGCATGTAGAGGCCGACATCGCCGACTTCTTCGATGGTGACGGTGCGGCGCAGCGGCGCGTTATATTCGTTCCACTTGAGGATATAGCGGAAATCGCCGATACCGGAGGCGGCCAAAGTCTTGATCGGACCGGCCGAGATCGCGTTGACGCGGATGTTCTTCGGGCCAAGGTCGACCGCCAGATATTTCACGCTGGCTTCCAGTGCTGCCTTTGCAACGCCCATGACGTTATAGTTCGGCATGACCTTTTCGGCGCCGTAATAGGTGAGCGTTAGCATGGAGCCGCCGTCGGTCATCAGCTTTTCGGCGCGGCGTGCGACGGATGTGAAGGAGTAGACCGAGATCTGCATGGTTTTTGCAAAATTGTCGGCGGTCGTATCGACATAACGACCCGTCAGCTCGTCCTTGTCGGAAAAACCGATGGCGTGGACGAGGAAGTCGATCTTGCCCCAGCGCTGTTCGATATCGGCAAAGACGGCATCGATGGTCGATTCGTCGCTGACATCGCAATGGCCAGCAAGAGTTGCGCCGATTTCGGCGGCCAGCGGCTCGACGCGCTTCTTCAGGGCGTCGCCCTGATAGGTGAGCGCGACTTCGCCACCCTGTGCATGAATGGCCTTGGCAATCCCCCACGCGATGGAACGGTTGTTCGCGACACCCATGATGATGCCACGTTTGCCTGCCATGAGGCCGGATGCCTGAGCCATACTCTATCCTCTAAGACTTAAGACGAAAGCTGCCTATGGCATAGGCCGTCCCCGCGTTCAAGCTGGCGTGAGATCATCTCCTGTAAGGGGGTGTAACAATGGGTGCGCGAATGCAACCGCCTGGGGATAGCGTCGCAAAGCTGTCACACAAACAGGCCGTGGCGCATATGGCGCATGAGGTCGATCACTTTCGGGTCGGGTTTCTCCCACAGGACCACCCGCACCTCGACCACCAGATCGCCGCGCCCTCCGGCATCATCGGCCAATCCGAGCCCTTTAATGCGCACGCTCTGGTCCGATCCTGTCCAGGTGGGAATGGAAACGGGAACGCGTCCGCCCGGCGTCTCCACCTCTGCCTCCGTTCCCAGAACCGCATCCTCGAGCGAGATCGGCAGCACGGTGTGGAGATCAAAACCTTCCACATGAAAACGGTTGTCGCGGGCAATCTTCAGCGTCACCAGAAGGTCGCCCCGCTGGGCGCCGGGAAGCCGCAGCCCCTGGCCGACCAGACGCAGCACCTGGCCATCGGTCATGCCGGCTTCCAGCGGAAAGCGCACCTCGCGCTCGTCCGAAAGGGTGACGGTTGCCGTGTTGAGGGCGAGCATGTCGTTAAGCGACACGGTTGCCGTTGCGGAAAGATCGGGCGCTTTTTCAGGCGGAGCCACGGTGCCGCGGATGCGCCGCATCAGGCCCGACAGAAGTTCGATGGCCTGCAACGGCAAAGGCGGGGCCACCTTCTGTCCCGCCGGGTCGGCCTTGGCCGTACCGCCGTCGGCCCCGGCTGCATGCGGCGTGTCGCCTGCCGGCTTCGCCTGTGTCTGAGACTGGGCCTGATGTTGGGCCTGCTGCTGATTGTGCGGTCGTGATTGTCCCGCATCGGGGTCTTTTGCCTGCGGGCGCGCCTGACCGGTTCCGGCGGCGCCATTGGAGCGGGCAGAGGGTGCCGGCCCAAAAATCCGGTCGATCAGGTCTTCCGGGTTCTCCTCGCCACCCAGCGTGCTCGCGCCGGACGTGCCGTTTGCCTGCTGCTTGGCCTGGCTTTGGGCGCGCTGCGCATTGGCGCGCGCCAGTTCCTCCATCACCTCTTCGGCCTTGGCGCGGGCGGCCTTTGCCCGTTCTTCCGCCTGTCGCGCGTTCTGGCGCTGCTGCATGATGGTCTGGTGGGTTTCATAGGCGCGGTCGTAGCGCTTGCGGCGTTCGGGATCCTTCAGCACCTCATAGGCCTGTCCCATTTCGGCGAAACGCCTGGTGGCGCCGGGATCGTCCTGATTGTGATCGGGATGAAGCGATTTCGCCTTGGAGCGCCACGCAGCCTTGATCTCGTCGGCAGCGGCGTCTTTCGTGACGCCCAGAAGGGAATAGGGATCGCGCATAAAATCCACCGGTTACGTTTCCACGGCACCTTCCGGAACGGTCCGGCGGCGCCGATCGACAAACAACTCTTGCCGGCGCCAAGGGTTCCTCCTGAAGGGTCCCCGGCATCGCGGCCAATGGTGAAGAAAATAATCGCTTCAACCTCTAAAGAGGATTTACGCAGCCCGGCGAAGTTGAATTAAGATTACCGGAAAGTAACCGGCCTGCATTTTGCGGCAATGGCAGTTCACATGCTGTGCCGCAAAATTACTGGCGCTGGAAAGAGGTCAGCATCCAGTCGCCGCTGTCTGCCATGCAGGCCTGGCCGGTAAACTTGGCAATGCCCTCGTAGGAATGTCGGGTGGTGGTGAAGCCGCGGCACACGACGCCCGACACATTGGCCTCGCGAATGCCCGAGACCACGCCGGCGCTGCCGGTTGCGGTATTGGCCCAGGGGAGGGGGGCGCCGGCCACCTTGGAAAGATCGGCGGAGGTCACGGCATTGCGCACCGTCACTTCGTCGGATACCGATTCCTGCGACCGCTTCGGAATGGTGGAGGTGGAGAGGCTGCGGTCCACCTTGGCCGAACTGTCGAACAGGTCGAAGGCGCCGCTCGTGCAGCTGGAAACAGCTGCGGAAAGGCTGAGAAACAGGGCTGCTTTAAGCGTGAGCGACAGCGGCGTTGGGATGCGGTTTTTTGTCTTGTCTATCACTGCCACCTTGCGTCCAGTCCGGAAAAGGTTCACGGGTCCATTTGATCAGATCGGGAGCATTTTAGTCAATATGTCGCAAGATCGGTTAACAAGCGGTGACTTCACCGAGGAAAACGAACCCTTCGCCCTTTTCGCCGAATGGCTGAAGGATGCGGAAGGTTCCGAACTGAACGATCCGAACGCGGTTGCGCTGGCAACCGTGGATGCGGATGGCCTTCCCAATGTGCGCATGGTGCTGCTGAAGGGCTTTGATGCGCGCGGCTTCGTTTTTTATACGAATTTCGAAAGCCAGAAGGGCCGGGAAATCCTGGGCCAGGGCAAGGCCGCCATGTGTTTCCACTGGAAATCGCTGCGCCGACAGGTGCGACTGCGCGGACCGGTCACCGTGGTCTCGGATGAAGAGGCGGATGCCTATTATGCGTCGCGCCCGCGCGGCAGCCGCATCGGTGCCTGGGCGTCGAAACAGTCACGCCCGCTCGAGGGACGTTTTGCGCTGGAAAAGGCGGTGGCCGAATATACCGCCCGTTATGCCATCGGCGAGATCCCGCGCCCGGCCCACTGGTCGGGTTTCCGAATCGTGCCCACTTCCATCGAGTTCTGGCATGACCGCCCGTTTCGCCTGCACGACCGGGTGGAGTTTCGCCGGGATGGCGAGGGTCAGGGTGAAGGCTGGTCGAAGGTGCGGATGTATCCCTGATCAACTGCTGCCGATGGCAAAGGGAATGCCGGAGGCAAGCGCTGCGACATAACGCGGCTCCTGATAAAAGCCGTTCAGCGAAATGCGCGGCAGGCCCGTCAGGTGGCTGGCATAACGTTCGCAGATCGTGCCCGGCTGCGTGGTGACGGCGACGGAAAAACCGAGCGCCTTGGCAAGCGCCTGATCGCGCTCGGACACGGTTGCCTGGGTGCCGTAGGGATAAGCGATGGCGGCCGGTCGCGTGCCGGTCAGCGCCTCCAGCCAGTCGGCGGAGCGCTGCATCTCGCGGGCCGCCTCCTCGTCGGATAGCCGTTTCAGCGCCCGGTGGCTCACCGTATGGGCGCCGAGCGAGGCAAGCGGATGGCGTGAAAGCTTCGACAGGTCGTCGCGCCCCATTGTCAAGGCACGGGTGATCTCCAGCGGCTGGATGCCGTGCCGGCGCGCCAGCGCATCGAGCCGTGCCACGGCATCTGCCTCATCATCGCTCTCGATCAGGCGGGAAATCCGATCAAAGGCATCGAGCCTTGCGCGTTCTGTCGAAAGATCGATGATTTCAACACCGTTACCCGCATCGGCGCCCCCGAAATCGAAGTTGAGCTGGTCGCAGGCGTTCAAAAGTGCCGCCAGCGTTTCCCACCAGATGGTGTGGGTGCGGTCGGCAAAACCCTCGTTGACAAAGATCGTGAACGGCACCTTGTGGCGTTCGAACACCGGCAGCGCATGCTCGACATTGTTACGATAGCCATCATCAAGGGTGAAGCAGGCAAACGGGCGCGCCTGCGGCGAGACCAGTCGTCCCGGCACATCGTCGAGCGCGATGAAATCGTATCCCTCATGCGCCAACTGCGCGATGGCGGCATCGAGAAATTCCGGGGTGATTTCCAGGTGGGCGTTTGGTGCGCTGGGGGTTGCAACCTTCGGGCGCACGTGATGCAGCGTAAAGATCGCACCGCGTCCGCGCGCCTCGCGCATCAGGCCGGCGCGCGCCAGGATGCCGGCGGTTTTCAACCCGCCTGCGATCAGCCCGCGCCTCACGCCTCGGCGCCATAGGGCATCGATCTTTCCGTTCATTGCTCTTCCCTGTGCTGGGTGGCAACCTAACGGGCGAGCGTTAAGCCTTGCTAAAAAAGCGGTACGAAAAGCTTGAAGGGGAGAGCGCGTTGAGTTTTGTGCGCACCGATCAGCGCAGGATCCCGTCGAGAGCCGGTAGGCTGATGACACCGGCGGCGGCAATCAGGCCGAAGCAGATGCGGCGGAAGGCCGCCTCATCGGCAAGGCCGAACAGGCGGGAGCCAGCCGCAATGCCGATACCGTAACCGGGGCCGACAACGGCGGCCAGCATCAGGGTATCGATCGTCAGAAGACCGGCACTGACATAGGATGTGGCCGAGATCAGCGAGGCCAGCGCGAAATAAAGCACAAGGTTTGCCCGCACGACGCTGCGTTCGATCGCACCACCCAGCCAGTAGGCGACGACCGGCGGGCCGGAAAGCTGCGCCACGCCGCCGAAGAGCCCGGCAATGGCCCCGGTCGCGATCCCAAGCTGCGGCTTCGGGCGGCCCTGATAGCGCCAGCCGCTGATCAGAAAGGCAAGGAGCGCCAGCACGACGGCCGATATGATCCAGCGCAGCACCAGCGGCTCGGCAAACGCCAGAAGGGCGGTGCCGACAGGCACGCCGGCCAGCGCTCCGATCAGGAGCGTTGCCACTTCGCGCCGGTTTGCCCGCCGCCAGCTATCCGGCACCATGCCAAGTGTCATCACCCAGTCGATCACCAGAAGCAGCGGCGAGGCCGCCTGTGGTCCGGCAATGGCGCTTGCCATGGGGATGAAGATCAGTCCGCCGCCGAAACCGGAAAATCCACGCGCAAGCCCCGCCACCATCGCCACGGCGAAAAGAGCGACTATTTCGGCAGATGGATGGACGGCGAGAAAAGACGCGATGTCTGCGCCGAGAGTGTCGAAAATCGCCATGGAACGGATCGCGTGAGGACGGCCCTGAGGCGGGGCCTGGAAAGAGGGACGGGCTTGAGGTTGAAGGCTGACGGAAAGGCAGCCTTGCGCTTTTGCGGCCGGTCGCCTTGGCTGTCAAGCGCCGGCGCTCGCCAAGCCGCGCTACGGCCAACCACCGGCAGGAGCGCAGATGTTACTGGGCACCTCTGCCTTTTGGCCGCCAGCGAGCGGGTCAACGGCTGTGGATGGACGCAGGCGGCCGAATCGGTGTTTTCATGGCAAACAAAAGGAGAACACCATGCTGCGCCAATTGATGGATGACTTCGAGACGGCCTCACGTCGTTACGCCGACCACAACGTGATCGTGCGAGACCCGGACTGGTTCATGCTGAAACTGCACGAGGAGGTGGGTGAACTCACGCAAAGCTGGAACCGGCTGCGCGGCCGCGGCCTTGCCAAGGGCCGCAGCGAAGAAGAGATCCGCCGCGAACTTGCCGATGAAGCCGCTGATGTTCTCGGTCATATCCTGCTGTTTGCGCGGGAAAACGACATCGATCTTGCTGCGGCCGTGGAACGCAAATGGCATTTTCGCCCGCAACAGACGTGAGTGCCGGCCGTCACGTCAGCCTTTTTATCCCGAGGCAAGCGTGTGGCATACCCCCTTCGCCCCGCCCGGCAGGGAGAAGGGGCCAGCAGGCGGATGAGGGGCTTTCGACGAGGTTTTCCGCATGAACGCCCGGATCAGATGCCGCGCGCGCCAAGATCCTCGAACAGGCGCAGCAGATAACCGTCGGGATCGGCCACGACGAATTGGCGGTTGCCCACCTCGTGGTCGTCGCGGCGATACCATTTTTCCTCCAGCGGCAAATAGAGCGGGACGTTGGCATCCTCAAGACGCGCCAGAATGGTGCCGACATCGGGCACGCGGATCTGCAGGTTGAGGCCCCGGCCAAAGGGTTTTTGCAAGGGCGCATCGGCGATGTCGAAGGTGCGGCCAAGGCCGATCTGGTCGATCATCAGCTGTGCCGCGCCAAGCGTCAGATAACTGAAGCCTTCCTCCGGGCGCTCATAGAGAATGTCGAAGCCGATGAGGTCGGTATAGAACGCCCGGCTTGCCGTCCAGTCGCTGACGGCAAGTTCCGGCACAAGGGCGTTTTCGCTCAACGTCGCGGCCTTTACGTCCGGGTGCCGCCGACCGTGATCTGGTCCATCCGCAGATGCGGCTGTCCAACGCCGACCGGCACCCACTGGCCGGCCTTGCCGCAATTGCCGATGCCGGTGTCGAGCTTCGTATCATCGCCGACCATCGAGACGCGCTTCATGGCATCCGGACCGTTACCGATCAGCATGGCGCCCTTGATCGGCGCGCCGAGCCGGCCGTTTTCGATCATGTAGGCTTCGGTGCAGCCGAACACGAATTTGCCGGATGTGATGTCCACCTGGCCGCCACCGAAGGACACGGCATAGATGCCCTTTTTCACGGACGCGATGATCTCTTCCGGGGTCTTGTCGCCTGAGAGCATGTAGGTATTGGTCATGCGCGGCATCGGCTGGTGGGCATAACCCTGACGGCGGCCGTTGCCGGTGGGCGTCATGCCCATCAGGCGGGCGTTCTGGCGGTCCTGCATGTAGCCGACCAGCCTGCCGTTCTCGATCAGCACATTATAGGCCGACGGCGTACCTTCGTCGTCCACGGTGATCGAGCCACGCCGGTTGTCGATCGTGCCGTCGTCAACGACGGTGACGCCGGGGCTTGCCACCATTTCACCGAGCAGGCCGGCAAAGGCGGATGTCTTCTTGCGGTTGAAATCGCCTTCCAGCCCGTGGCCGACGGCTTCGTGCAACATCACGCCCGGCCAGCCATTGCCCAGCACCACATCCATGGTGCCGGCCGGCGCCTCGATGGCGTCGAGATTGACGAAAGCCTGGCGCAGCGCCTCGTCGGCGCCCGTCTGCCAGTTGCCGTTCGTGATGAAATCACCAAAGCCGATGCGCCCGCCGGTGCCGAAGGAGCCGCTCTCCTGACGGTCGCCTTCTCCCACCACCACGGAAATGTTGAGCCGTGTCATCGGGCGCACGTCCTGCACGCGGTGGCCATCGGCCCGCAGGATATCGACCACCTGCCAGCTTGCCGCAATGGAGGCCGTGACCTGGCGCACCTTGGGATCTTTTGCCCGCAGATAGGCGTCGATCTCGGTCAGCAGCGCCACCTTCTGTTCGAAAGAGGGGGAGCCGATGGGGTTTTCATCGCCGTAAAGTTTCTTGTTGGTGCGCTGCGGGGCTGCCGCATAAGATCCGGAATAACCGCGGGTGACGGCGCCTACCGCATCGGCTGCGCGCGACAGGGCAGACACCGACAGCTCGCCCGCATGAGCATACCCCACCGCCTCACCAGCGACCGCCCGCAGGCCAAAACCTTGGTCGGTGTTGAACGAGCCGCCCTTCAGGCGTCCATTGTCGAAGGAGAGCGATTCCGCCTGCGCATGTTCGAGAAACAGTTCGCCGTCGTCTGCTCCGGCAAGCGCTGCAGCGACCATCTCGCGCAGCCGCGTTTCATCGCAATCGAAAAGGTTGATGAGGTCGGTGGTCATCGTGGCGCTCCTCTGGCGGACGCTATCGACGCATCCGGTCTTTGGTCCGATGTAGGACTGACGCGACGGCGGCGCAAGGTTATCTTCCGGCAGGCGGCGTCCGGCAAACAAACACAAGCTTGCGCGGAAGGTCAGGGCTGATCGGGATGGTGGCCGGCAGTGTCAGGGTAGCGCGTCATAGCCGTCGGCAAAGCCGGCAAGCTCGATCGGAATACCAACGCGGTCCTGGTCGACGGATTCACGCAGCGCAAACACGGCATTCTTGCCGGCGCGCAGGATCTTCTTCAATTCCTCGTCGATCTCCACTTCCACATAGCAGCCCTCGGAGAAGCAGCGGGTGAAATAGGCGCGGCCGATATTGTTGCCGTCGACGAAAAGATCCATGCCATCCTTCAGGAGAACGCCGAGCGGGGCCAGAATGCGCAGGATCTTCGCCTTGCGGTCGGCGGTCTTCAGGACGACGACGGAAAGGCCAACCTCGGGCCGGTCCTCGGCGATGACATTCTGCATCAGCGCACATTGTTCGGCAGAGGCGCCGGCCGGCCGGTCGCAGAGAATGGACCAGGCGCCGTGATTGCCGCGCACGGTGCCGGCGGGCGGTGCCGCGGAGGGGGCAGCACCCGGTGCTGCCGGCTGCTGGGAGCCGGGCGTCAGCGGGGCCGATTGCGGCGGTCTGCCTTGCTTTTCTCCTGCCTGCGGCGTTTGCGCCAGCACCGGATAGGCCAGCAGGGCGCCCGGCAACAGGGCGGCCAGCGCTACGGCGCGCAGAAGGGAGAAACGCATGAATACCTCTGTCTTTCGAATCAGTCGTGCTAATCTTGTCGCCGGGGAGGGTTAATGAAAAGCCCTTAACCTCTTTTCAGGCGAGTGCGGCAAAAATGCGGAGCAGGCCGGAACGCGGGCAATGGCCGGCCAGCCGGCCCTTTAAACTGCGCTTTTGCCGGCTTGGCGAGGACATTATACGCTGTGTCGATCACGGCGGAATTGACAACGCGCAAAAATGCCGCACGGACAGCAGCACCGGATGCGTGTGGCGCATATTGCGGCAGTTGGCAAACTGTGATTGAACCGATAGCCTATAGATTGGGATTTTGCGTTGCGATCTGATCTAGATCAAACGCTTGGGGAGAGAAATAGTGATGAACAGAGCCTATGCAGCGTTTGCTGCGATGATCTGTCTGCTCTGCGCCTCGGGGGCGGCGGCAGACCAGCCCGTGCCGTGGCAGATTGACCTGCAGCAGCCGGTGACCCCGATCATGCATGAGATAAAGTGGTTCAACCATTACAGCCTGTGGTTCATCGTGCCGATCACGCTGTTCGTGCTGGTCCTTCTGATCTGGGTTGTCGTGAAGTTCCGCGCAAGTGCCAATCCGGTTCCTTCGCGCACCAGCCACAACACGACGATCGAAATCGCCTGGACGCTCGGCCCTGTCCTGGTGCTGCTGTTTCTCGCCATTCCCTCGTTCAATTTGTTGAACGCCCAGCTGACCATGCCGGAAAATCCTGACGTCACGGTCAAGGCCACCGCCACCCAGTGGCAGTGGAACTACGAATATGAAGGCGGCGAAACGCCGGTGGCCTTCGACAGCTACATGCTGAAGGAAACCGAACGCACGGCCGCCGGCAAGACCGACATGAAGGTCTATCCGCGCCTTCTCGCCGTGGACAATGAAATGGTGCTGCCCGTCAACAAGACCGTGCGCATGCTGGTGACGGCAGCCCCGACCGACGTCATCCACGCCTTCGCCATGCCGGCCTTCGGTGTGAAGATCGATGCCGTGCCGGGCCGTCTCAACGAGACCTGGTTCCGCGCCGAGAAGGAAGGCCTGTATTATGGCCAGTGCTCCGAGCTTTGCGGCAAGGACCACGCCTTCATGCCCATCGCCATCCGCATCGTCTCCCAGGAGAAATACGATGCCTGGCTGACGGCGGCCGCAAGCGACCTGCCGGGCGCATACAAGGTGCTGACGGCCTCTGCCGGCGCGCCTACGCTCGACGTCGCATCCAAGTAAGGGGGAACGAGGACAATGGCTGGACATTCACAACACGACGGTCATCACGCCCATGCCGCCCACGAGGCGCATGCCGGCGACGACCATCACCACGACCACAAGCTGAGCTTCTTTGACCGCTGGTTCAAGTCGACAAACCACAAGGATATCGGCACGCTCTACCTGATCTTCGCGATCATCGCGGGCATCATCGGCGGCCTGCTCTCCGTTGCCATGCGCATGGAGCTTCAGGAACCCGGCATCCAGATCTTCCACGGCCTTGCCTCGATGGTCTACGGCTTCGAAGGCGATGCGGCCATCGACGGCGGCAAGCACATGTATAATGTGTTCACCACCGGCCACGCGCTGATCATGATCTTCTTCATGGTCATGCCGGCGATGATCGGCGGTTTTGCCAACTGGATGATCCCGATCATGATCGGGGCGCCGGACATGGCGTTTCCGCGGCTCAACAACATCTCCTTCTGGCTGATCGTTCCGGCCTTCCTGCTGCTGCTGCTTTCCATGTTCGTGGAGGGACCGGCAGGTGCGTTTGGCGTCGGCGGTGGCTGGACCATGTATCCGCCGCTTGCCACATCCGGCCAGCCGGGGCCTGCCGTGGATCTTGCGATCTTCTCGCTGCACATTGCGGGTGCTTCGTCGATCCTCGGCGCCATCAACTTCATCACCACCATTTTGAACATGCGCGCTCCCGGCATGACGCTGCACAAGATGCCGCTGTTTGCCTGGGCCGTGCTGATCACTGCCTTCCTGCTTCTGCTGTCGCTTCCGGTTCTCGCCGGCGGCATCACCATGCTGCTCACCGACCGCAATTTTGGCACCACCTTCTTTGCACCCGAAGGCGGCGGCGACCCGATCCTCTACCAGCACCTGTTCTGGTTCTTCGGTCACCCGGAAGTGTACATCCTGATCCTGCCCGGCTTCGGCATCATCAGCCACATCGTCTCGACCTTCTCGAAAAAGCCGGTCTTCGGTTATCTCGGCATGGCCTATGCGATGGTGGCAATCGGCGCCGTTGGCTTTATCGTCTGGGCGCACCACATGTACACGGTTGGCCTGTCGCTTGATGCGCAGCGTTATTTCGTGTTCGCCACCATGGTCATCGCAGTGCCCACGGGCGTAAAAATCTTCTCGTGGATTGCAACGATGTGGGGCGGCTCGCTGTCGTTCCGCACGCCGATGATCTGGGCGATCGGCTTCATCTTCCTGTTCACCGTCGGTGGCGTCACCGGCGTGCAGCTCGCCAATGCCGGCCTCGACCGCTCGCTGCATGACACCTATTATGTGGTGGCCCACTTCCACTACGTTCTGTCGCTCGGTGCCGTGTTTGCGATCTTTGCCGCCTGGTACTACTGGTTCCCGAAGATGACCGGCTACATGTATTCGGAAAAGCTCGGCAACCTGCATTTCTGGGTCATGTTCATCGGTGTGAACCTGGTGTTCTTCCCGCAGCATTTCCTCGGCCTTGCCGGTATGCCGCGCCGCTACATCGATTATCCGGATGCGTTTGCCGGCTGGAACTACGTGTCATCCATCGGCTCGTATATCTCCTTCGTCGGTGTGCTGATCTTCCTCTTCTGCGTCTGGGAAGCTTTTGCCAAGAAGCGCGTCGCCGGCGACAATCCGTGGGGCGAAGGTGCCACCACGCTGGAATGGCAGCTGTCTTCGCCGCCGCCGTTCCACCAGTGGGAACAGCTGCCGAAGATCAAGTAATCTGCTTCTGGCCATGGCGCGACCTCGCGCCATGGCCATTCAACCAACAGGACTGACCGCATGACCGCCATCGATCATCACGCTGCCTTGGGAGACGAGGACGAGTTCCGTCTGTCGGAAGCCGGCGCGCGCGATTATGTCGAACTGTTGAAGCCGCGCGTCATGTCGCTGGTGGTGTTTACCGCCTTTGCCGGCCTTCTGCTGGCACCGGGCACGATCAACCCGATCATCGGCTTTATCGCGATCCTCTGCATTGCCGTCGGCGCCGGCGCGTCGGGTGCGCTCAACATGTGGTACGATGCCGATATCGATGCGGTGATGACGCGCACGGCGCGCCGCCCCATTCCGTCCGGTCGCATCCGCCCGCAGGAAGCGCTGGCCTTCGGGCTGACGCTATCGACCTTTTCCGTTTGCATCCTCGGCCTTGCAGTCAACTGGTTTTCAGCTGGCCTGCTCGCCTTCACCATCTTCTTTTATGCGGTCGTTTATACGATGTGGCTGAAGCGTTCGACGCCGCAGAACATCGTGATCGGCGGTGCCTCCGGCGCCTTCCCGCCGATGATTGGCTGGGCCTGTGTCACCGGTGGTGTCTCGCTCGACAGCATTCTGCTTTTCCTCATCATCTTCCTGTGGACGCCGGCGCATTTCTGGGCGCTGGCGCTGTTCAAGATGCGCGACTATGGCTCTGTCGGCGTGCCCATGCTGCCGAATGTCTCTGGCGAACGGGTGACCAAACATCAGATCGTTGCCTATGCTGTGGCAACGGCGGTGGTCGGCGTGGCGCCTGCCATGACCGGGCTTGTCGGCTGGGGTTATGGCATCTTTGCCGCCATTCTCGGCGCCATATTCGTCCTCTGTTCCATCGCCGTCTGGCGCATGGCCGACGGCGATGAAAAGATGGTGCCTGCCAAGCGCATGTTCGCCTATTCGGTTCTCTACCTGTTTGCGATCTTTTCGGCCCTCATCGCCAGCTATTATGCTGGTGCGCTGTTTAATCTTGTCGGAGGCCTGTCATGATCGAAACCGTCAAGATCAATGAAGCACAGAAGAAATCCCGCCGCGGGCGCAACATCGCGCTTGGCCTCGTGCTTGGCGCGCTGGTGGTCATCTTCTACGTGGTGACGCTGATCAAGATCGGCGGAACGGGCTGACGGATTTCAAGGGGACGGGAGGAGTGCGACATGACCAGTAACAGCATGGCGAAAAAGCAGAAGGCGGGCAATGGCGCGATCCTCGTGGCCTGTCTGGTTTTTGTCGGCGGCATGGTGGGTGCTGCCTATGCCTCCGTGCCGCTTTACCGGCTGTTCTGCCAGGTCACCGGCTATAACGGCACGACGCAGCGCGTCGAGCAATATTCCGACACCATTCTCGACACCACCATGCGTGTGACCTTCGACGCCAATACGTCGAGCGGTCTCAACTGGGATTTCAAGCCGGTCAACCGCTCTGTGGAGCCGAAGATCGGCGAGACCGTGCAGATCAGCTATCAGGCGACAAACCATTCGCCGGTGCCTGTCACGGGCACTGCGGTGTTTAACGTAACGCCGATGGAAGCCGGTGCCTATTTCAACAAGGTCCAGTGCTTCTGTTTTACCGAAACGACCCTTCAGCCGGGCCAGACGCTCGACATGCCGGTGGTGTTTTTCATCGATCCGGAAATCATCAAGGCTGAAGAAACCAGGAATATCAAGAATATCACGCTGTCCTACACCTTCTATCCGAGCCAGGGGGCAAAACCGGTTGCCGGTTTGAAGGACAAGGCTGAAGGCAGCGCGAAGAAGTTGTGAGAGAGGGCCGGCCCGCTTGCGCGGGAAGGCTTGAGGAGAAACATCGGGGACTGCTGGCATGGCCAACGCGCATCAAAAGAACCACGACTACCACATCATCGACCCGAGCATCTGGCCGCTTCTGGCCTCCGTTGGCGCCTTCGTTCTGACGTTCGGGGGCGTCGGTTACATGCGTTACCTGCATGGCGGGCAGTTCCACATGTTCGGGCTGGATTTTGCTCACCCGTGGCTGTTCTTCATCGGCCTCGCCATCCTCATCTACACCATGGTCGGCTGGTGGGCCGATACGATCAAGGAAGGCCGGGAAGGCCATCACACGCCGGTCGTGTCGCTGCACCTGCGTTATGGCATGATCATGTTCATCGCCTCCGAGGTGATGTTCTTCGTCGCCTGGTTCTGGGCCTTCTTCGACGCCAGCCTTTTTGCCAACGAAGCCATCCAGGCCTCGCGCGTCACCGCAACCGGGGGCCAGTGGCCGCCGAAGGGCATCGAAGTGCTCGATCCCTGGCATCTGCCGCTCTACAACACCATCATCCTGCTTCTGTCCGGTACCTGCGTCACCTGGGCCCACCATGCGCTGCTGCACAACGACCGCAAGGGCGTGGTGAACGGTCTGGCGCTGACGGTGGCGCTCGGCCTGTTCTTCTCCTTCGTGCAGGTTTACGAATACGCGCACGCCCCGTTCGAGTTCAGCAACTCGATCTATGGCGCAACCTTCTTCATGGCGACCGGCTTCCATGGTTTCCACGTGTTCGTCGGCACGATCTTCCTGTTGGTCTGCCTGATCCGCGCGATGAACGGCGGCTTTACCTCCACCAAACATTTCGGCTTCGAGGCCGCCGCCTGGTACTGGCACTTCGTTGACGTGGTCTGGCTTTTCCTCTTCTTCGCCATCTACGTCTGGGGCGGATGGGGCGCACCGCTGGCGCATTGAGCCGGTCAAACCGATTGAGAGAGGGGCGGCGCGTGCCGCCCTTTTTATTTGGAACCACAGCCGGAAAGGCTTGATGCCATGCCACAGGATGAAGCACAGTTTCCCCCGCAGGATGCCATACGCACCGGTCTTGCCGGCTGCTGCCCGCGTTGCGGGCAAGGAAAACTGTTCGACGGACTGTTGAAGGTGCGCCCGCGCTGCGCCGCCTGTGGGCTGGATTATGGCTTTGCTGATGCGGGCGATGGCCCCGCGGTCTTCGTCATGCTTCTGGTCGGCTTTCTCGTTGTCGGCTTTGCGTTGTGGTTCGAGTTTACCTTCCACCCGAGCGTGATCTGGCATTTCTTCATCACCGCCCCGTTTGCCGTGATCGTCTGTCTGGGGTCTCTGCGCATGCTGAAGGGACTGCTGATCTCGCTGCAATATAAGCATAGCGCCAGTGAAGGCAGCATCGATCGTGATTGAACCCGCGCCCCGCATGAGCCTTGGCAAGCGCATCGCAACCGGCGCCATCGTGGCTCTGGCGTTTGCCCTGCTGCTATCGCTCGGCACATGGCAGGTGCAGCGCCTGCACTGGAAGGAAGGGCTGCTTGCCCAGATTTCTGAGCGCCGGCAGTCAGAGCCCGTTGCCCTCGAGGGCATTGCCGAAAAGGAGCGCACGGGCGAAGATGAGGAATATGCTCGCGTGGTGATCGAAGGTGTGTTCGATCACAGCCGCGAGCGGCATTTCTTCGCCACCCATCAGGGCCGCAGCGGCTTTTACATCTACACGCCGATGGCGCTGTCCGGCGGAAAGATCCTCTTCGTCAACCGCGGCTTCGTGCCCTACGAGATGAAATCGATCGTCACCCGCATGGCAGGGCAGGTGGAAGGGCCGGTGTCGCTCACCGGTTATTTCCGCAACCGGCTTTCGGCAAAACCGTCCTGGCTGGTGCCGGACAATGATCCGGCCAAGAACATCTTTTACTGGAAGGATCTCGATGCCATGGCGGCCACCGCCGGGCTCGATCCCCAAAAGGTGCTGCCCTTTTTCGTCGATGTCGATGATGCCGTGAAAAACCCCGGCGGTTTCCCGCAAGGGGGCGTCACGCAGTTCGAGCTTTCCAACAACCACCTGCAATATGCCGTGACCTGGTATGGGTTGGCTTTTGCCCTTTTGGCGGTTGTCGCGAGCCTCCTGTGGAAGGGGCGGCGTCGGTAGCGTCTGGCCGGCCGGATGTCTTCATCGCCGGCCAGATGTTCGAACGAGGGTTCGCCCAGCATCCGCATCCCGGTGATCAGGCGCCAAAAGCACCGTCGATCGTGTGCATGGCGCCCGTCACGAAACCGGCCTCGGGTCCGGCAAGCCAGGCCACCATTCCTGCCACTTCCTCCGGCCGCCCGTGGCGCTTGATGGCCATGAAGCTGTGCAGGAGATCGCGCATCGGCCCGTTTTCCGGATTGGCGTCGGTATCGACCGGCCCCGGCTGGACGACGTTGATGGTGATGCCGCGCGGCCCGAAATCCCGTGCCAGTCCGCGCGCCAGGCCCTGCAGGGCCGACTTGCTGACGGCGTAGGAGGCCATGCCCGGCACCGGCATCCGGTCGCCGTTGACGGAACCGATGACGATGATGCGTCCACCCTCCGGCATTTGCCGCGCTGCCTCCACCGAAGCGTGATAGGGTGCTTGAATATTGATCTGGAACAGCCGGTCTATGGCATCCGGATCCTGATCCAGGGCATCACCAAAAATGGCGATCCCGGCATTGACCACCAGAATATCCAGCGGCCCGCTGTCGCGCACGCGGGAAATCACTGCGTCCCGGTTGGCGCTGTCGGTGAAGACCGCCGTGCTGCCTGTCTCTGTGGCCAGCTGCTGCGCCGCATCCTGCGATCCGGCATAGGTGAACGTCACCGTGGCGCCGTCGGCTGCAAAACGCCGCACGATGGCGGCCCCGATACCCCGGCTGCCGCCCAGCACCAGCACGGATTTTCCCTTGAATGTGGACATCTGCGTTCCCTTGAGGATTAACTTAATGCATGCTACATAAATCGCCACAGAGTCAGCGTCAAGGTATTTTGTAGTGAATAGTACAGAAAGCGTGTCCCGACCGCGCGGCCGCCCGCGTCGCTTCGATGCCGAGCAAGGTGTGGCAACCGCCCAGCACCTGTTCCACGCCCGTGGCTATGATGCTGTCAGCATCGCCGATGTCACGGAAGCGCTCGGCATCAACCCGCCCAGCTTCTACGCCGCATTCGGCAGCAAGGCTGGTCTTTATGCCCGCGTCCTCGACCGTTATTCGGCGACCGATGCTCTGCCGTTTGCCGATCTTCTGCGGCCGGACCGACCCGTCGCCGAATGTCTGGCGGCGCTGCTGGAAATGGCGGCCCGACAGTATGTCGCAGATCCGGCTGCCACCGGCTGCCTCGTGGTCGAGGGTACGCGCTGCAACGATCTAGAGGCGCGAGAAGCCGCCCGCAGCCTCCAGGCGGGCGCCGAGGTGGTGATCCGCACCTACATCGCCGCACGACACCCGCAGGAGGCGCAGCGCGTGGCAGATTTTGTCGGCACAGCCATGGCGGGCCTCTCGGCCAAGGCGCGCAACGGGTTTGAACCCGACCGCTTGCTCGCCATCGCCCGCATGGCCGGCCGGGCGTTGATGCAGGAGCTTTCCGGCAAAACCGCATGATCGGAGGTGATCCCGCATGCCGGCATGATCGCCGGGCGGGGTGCTGGAGAGGGGGCGAAAGTGGCCGTGGCAGCATTTGCAGCCTGGTATCGCGCTTTTTTGCATGGCGTGCGGCGGCCCGCTCGCCTATATGAGGGCGAACATGGACATTCAGCCGGAATGATTATGAACATCCAGGTGTCGAAACCGCCCCTTTCCATCCGCCTCTGTGGCCCGCGCGGTTTCTGCGCCGGCGTCGACCGGGCGATCCAGATCGTCGTGCTGGCGCTGAAAGCCTATGGCGCGCCGGTTTATGTGCGCCACGAGATCGTCCACAATCGTTATGTGGTGGAAGGGCTGGAAGCCAAGGGTGCGGTCTTCGTTGAGGAACTGAACGAGATCCCGGAAGAACACCGCGCCCAGCCGGTGGTGTTTTCCGCCCATGGCGTGCCGAAATCCGTGCCGGCGGATGCAGAGAGCCGCAACCTGTTTTATCTCGATGCCACATGCCCGCTGGTGTCGAAGGTTCACAAGCAGGCCATGCGCCACCAGCGCCTTGGCCGCCATGTCATCCTCATCGGCCATGCCGGCCATCCGGAAGTGATCGGCACGATGGGGCAATTGCCGGAAGGCACGGTCTCGCTCATCGATACGATTGCGGATGCGGAAGCCTATCAGCCGATCGACCCCGACAATCTCGGATACGTCACGCAGACGACACTCTCGGTCGATGACACCGCCGGCGTTATCGCCAAGCTTCAGGAGCGGTTTCCGAACCTGACCGCGCCATCCGCCGACAGCATCTGTTATGCCACCACCAACCGGCAGGAAGCGGTGAAGCAGGCAGCCCCCGGCTGCGATCTCTTCATCGTCGTCGGCGCGCCCAATTCCTCCAACTCCAAGCGCTTGGTGGAGGTTGCCCTTCGCGCCGGCGCCACCCGCTCACTTCTCGTCCAGCGCGCCGCCGAAATTGCCTGGAATGAGGTCGGCCCCATCCGCACGCTCGGCATTTCCGCCGGCGCTTCTGCGCCGGAAGTCATCGTCGACGAAATCATCGAGGCCTTTCGCGAGCGCTTCGATGCCAAGGTGGAACTGGCGATCACGGCGGAAGAAAACGAACATTTCCTCGTCAACCGCGAACTGCGCAGCGTCGAGCTGACCCGCGAAGACATGGCGTGGGTGAATGGGTGAGGTGCGGCCGGGCGCATCAGCGCCCGGAGAAATCGATCCAGCGAATCGATTTCAGCGCCGAACGCCCTGAGCCCAAAGCGAAGGGCCGGGATCGGGTTCGGCATCCTCCGGCCTCTTAACCGGCACCTCTCCCATAACCAATCTTGCGCAATTCCTGTTATCCACTATCCTCAAGGCCGAACAGGAGTGCCCCGTCATGAACGTCTCCTTGGGCGAGCGTTGGGAAAAATTTGTCGAAACGACTGTGCAGACGGGCCGGTATGGGTCCGCAAGCGAGGTGGTGCGCGAAGGCCTGCGGCTGGTCGAAGAACGTGAGATGAAGCTTCGCGCGCTTCGGGAAACGCTGGACGCCTCCCTTGCACAAGGCGGCGGCGTCCGTGATGACGAGATGGAGGTGGCGTTGGCTGCCGAAGCGGACCGACTGTCGCAGAGCATCCGTTGAGGTGGCGAAGCTTGTTTATCTGGACAGCGCCCGGCAGGATCTGATCGGTATCTTGCGTTATATTGCCAAGGCAAGCGGCTCGGTTACGATCGGGCAGAACTTTACCGGCCTGCTGCGGCAGAAATGCCGGTATCTGGCCGAACTTCCCGGAGATATGGGGCGGTTGCGGCCAGAACTTGGTCCCGATATCCGCAGCTCTGCATTTCGTGGTTATGTCATCTTCTTCCGACTGAGGGATGACCTGTTCGAGGTGATCAACATTATGGAGGGACACCGTGATGTGGAGAGCCATTTCGAAAATCTGCCGCCTGACACGTTCGAGACCTGAGGCCGGATCCCCAACATTCCCCCGTCGCCAAATCCTGTGCCCTTGGCCCCCAAGGGGCTAGCCATGCCGGCGCCTGCCGCTGTATGCCTGTGCTTCATTGACGTTGCAGCGCGCAGCCCGCAGGACACACACACTTGGCCGTCTATACCGATATTTCCGAAACCGACCTGAAGACCTTTCTCGCGCAGTATGATGTGGGCGAGCTGACCTCCTATCGCGGCATTGCCGAGGGCGTGGAAAATTCCAATTTTCTGCTGCACACGACGAAGGAGCCGCTGATCCTCACACTTTATGAAAAGCGGGTGGATGCGGGCGATCTGCCGTTTTTCTTAGGCTTGATGCAGCATCTGGCAAAACGGGGCCTCTCCTGCCCGCTGCCTTTGGCGCGCAAGGACCAGCAATTGACCGGCGAGCTTTCCGGCCGGCCGGCAGCGCTCATTTCCTTTCTCGAAGGTGTGTGGCTGCGCAAGCCCGAGGCGCAGAACTGCTTTGAAGTCGGCCGGGCGCTCGCTGAAATGCATCTGGCGGCGGCCGATTTTTCGATCCGGCGGCCGAACGCCCTGTCGCTTGATGGTTGGGTGGAGCTTTGGGAAAAGGCTGCCCCGCGCGCCGACGAGGTTCTGGCCGGCCTTCAGGCGGAAATCGGCGACGAGCTGGATTATCTCTCCGGCGTGTGGCCGAAAAACCTGCCGGCCGGCGTCATCCATGCCGACCTTTTTCAGGACAATGTCTTTTTCCTCGATAACAAGCTGTCGGGCCTCATCGATTTCTATTTCGCCTGCAACGATCTCTTGGCTTATGACGTGGCGATCTGCCTCAATGCCTGGTGTTTCGAGGCCGACGGCGCCTATAATTTCGCACGGGGGGCGGCCATGCTTGCCGGCTACCAGTCGGTGCGGCCGCTGTCGGACGCAGAGGTCGCCGCCCTTCCGATCCTCTGCCGGGGGTCGGCCCTGCGCTTCTTCCTCACCCGTCTTTATGACTGGCTGACAACACCCGCCGGCGCGCTGGTGGTGAAGAAGGATCCGCTGGAATATCTGAAGAAGCTGCGCTTTCACCGCGCCATCGTGTCGCCCACGGAATATGGGCTTGAACTGCGTCAGGAGGCGTTTTGATGAAACAGGTGGAGATTTATACGGACGGCGCCTGTTCCGGCAATCCCGGCCCCGGCGGCTGGGGCGCCATCCTGCGTTATGGCGAAACCTTGAAGGAGCTTCACGGCGGCGAGGCGGATACGACCAATAACCGCATGGAATTGCTGGCCGCGATTACTGCGCTCAACGCGCTGAAGGACACGTGCGAGGTCAACCTCCACACCGACAGCAAATATGTCATGGATGGCATCTCGAAATGGATCTTTGGCTGGAAGAAAAACGGCTGGAAGACCGCCGACAAGAAGCCGGTGAAAAACGGTGAGCTGTGGCAGCAGCTCGACCTTGCAAACCAGCGCCACAAGGTGACCTGGCACTGGGTCAAAGGCCATGCCGGCCACCCGGAAAACGAACGCGCCGATGAACTGGCGCGGCTTGGCATGGCACCGTTCAAGAGACGCTGAATTTTTGCAAAGGGGCGACCGCCTGCCGGCCATCCCTTTGCAAAGCCAGAAACCGGACCAGACCCATCACGGAGAACACCATGATCCTGCACTGCGTCTTCCTGCGCCTGAAATCAGCCCTTCCGCTCGCGGAAAAGCATTCGATCTTCGAGGCGCTGTCGGCCCTCCAAACCGTCATCCCCGGCATCGTCTCGATCAAGTTCGGCCCCAACGTCTCGCCGGAGGGGTTGAGCGGCGGCTTTCAGGACGGTTTTGCCGTGACCTTCGAAACCGCAGATGCCCGCGACGCCTATCTCATCCACCCCGACCACAAGGCTGTTGGCGAACGCATTGTGGCGGCCTGTGACGGCGGGTTGGCCGGGTTGCTGGTGTTTGATCTGGAGGTGTGAGGGGGGATCACGACCGCTCTCGGCTGTCCTGTTGTTGCCGCACCAAAAGTAGTTTTCAAAAGTAGAGCGTTTTGTGCTAAGGGTATCGGTGCTACCGTCAATCATTTCCGTATAATGGAGTGATCCCATGCGTTACTACGGTGATTGCTCTCCTTCCAACTGGCTCTTTCGTCCGCTCGATAATGTCCCTAATCGTGTTGTTCTGGACGCTAACGTTTTATTGGATTTTTTGTTAATCGTTGATGGCCTTGGTTGTTTTGTTTTGGACGGCTTATATCAGCGAGGCTTCACCTTATTCACTACAACTGTAGCAATCGAAGAGGTGAAGCGGGCGCTTTCGCGGGAGCGTGGGAGCCTATCTGATCTTTCACCTTTAGTTGAGAAGTTGCTGACGAGCGGCGAAATCAAGGTGATTTCGCCAGCCACTGTAGTCCCTGAAATTTCGAAGCACGACAACCATTTAGCAGCGGTTGCGCTTGAGCAGGGTGCTTGTATTGTGAGTGAGGATTTGCCGTTTTTGCGTGACCTAAATCACGCGAAAATTCATGCGAGAAGTCTTCGCGAGGTTGCGTTGTGGTTAATATTGCCACATCAGCCAAGTCAAGATCTGACTGTGTTCGGCCAAGGTGCCGGTGCTGATGGTCATGTATTTCTGAAGGCCATGCCTGATTTTGACGTTGCCAATAATTCGCTTCGCTCTTTCTACCTTTTTGATGCTGAATATTTCGGATCTCTACGCTATGATGGGATACGTAAGTCTTTTGTGTTCTCATCAATTGTAGGTGGTGAGCTTCTTTTAAAGCTGAAGCTCGTTCCTGAAAATCAGTACGCTATCCTAGTGAACTATTCAGTCGGCCGTAGAACAAGTATAACGATGAAAGTTAGGTGCTTTGGGGGAAATGAGGAGTTTATTGCTAATGGAGAATTTCCTCCTTTCACGGGAAGGCCAACAGGAGAAATCATAGTTGTGAATTCTCGAGCAAAGGACGCTGGATGGAGCGGCTCTTTGCAAGCTCTGACTTTCGGGCCTTATCAACTAAATGCGGAGGTATGGCGTGCATCTCACTCGCTTGTAGGAGTTGCTCCGCCCACACTTACTGCCGATTTGACGTTCACGGCGGCTATTCTGACAGAGGTAAAAGGCGACCGGGTTCGTAGGCCGCTCAGAAAGCATGTCCTAGAACTTGTGAACATGAGTATTCCGGGTTTTTACCCAGGGCGCAGAGCATCAGAACGACCGGCCGAATGGTTTGAGAAAGGGGGCAGCGAGGTGTGAACAACATCTGATCGACCATGTGTTCGAGGAGAGGCTGCTATCGCTATTGAAATTTTGTTTATGCGGGCAACCATTTGCTTTTCGCGCAAGGCGTTTAACGCAATCTGACCTTGTTCGGTGGCGCCTGCTGACTTACTCGAATTATTTGAAACGTTCACACAGCGCCGGCAAAGCCCCTCATCCGGCTGCCGCCACCTTCGCCCCGCTGGGCGGGGCGAAGGGATGTGCCGCTGGCCTCGCGGCACGCAGAGCGGTTGATGGGGCGGGCGGTTTCCGCACACTCGTCCCCTCGCCCCGCATTGCGGGGAGAGGGTTAGGGTGAGGGGCAGCCTAAAAAGGCCTGCCAAGCCACCCCCCAAAACAAAACCCTCAGCTCCCCGCCTTCATCGCGCCGGCCAGATGATCCACATTGAACCGGAACATCTTTTCATAAGTCCCCGCCGGCCCAGACGGCTTTGACAGGGATTCGACGTAAAGTTCGCCGCCCGGTTCGGCGCCGGTGGCCTTGGCGACCTGTTTGACGAGGCGCGGGTCGTTGGAGTTTTCGAAGAAGTAGGTTTTGACGTGTTCGGCCTTGATCTGGTCGATCAGCTTGGCAACGTCAGCGGCAGAGGCTTCGGTTTCGGTGGAAACGCCGAGCGGCGAGAGGAAGCTCACCTTGTATTCGCGGCCGAAATACCCAAAGGCGTCGTGGCTGGTCAGCACCTTGCGGCGGTCTTCCGGGATTTTTGCGAACTTTTCGCGGGCATAGGCGTCGAGCGCGTCGAGCTTTTTCGTGTAGGCTTCGGCGTTTGCCTTGAAGGTGGCGGCGTCTGCGGGGTCTGCGGCGGAGAGTGCCTTTTCGATGTTAGTGACCCAGATTTTTACGTTGACCGGGCTGTTCCACACATGCGGATCGGTCACGGTCTTGCCGTCCTCTTCCATCGTGCGGGTGTTGACGCCTTCTGAAACGGTGACGGGCTTGGACTTCGTGCCGGAGGCGGAGATCAGCCGGTCGAGCCAGCCTTCCAGGCCTTCGCCGCTCACAAACACCACGTCGGCGGCTTTGAGCGCCTTGGCGTCTTTTGGCGAGGGTTCGAATTCATGGGGGTCTCCGTCGGGGCCAACGAGGCTCGTCACCTTCACCTTGTCGCCGCCGACCTGATGGACGACATCGGCAAGAACGGTGAACGAGGCGACGGCCTTCAGCTCGGCCGCCGAAACAGGCGCGGCAAAGGCGATGAGGGCTGGCAGTGCGGCTGACAGGAAGAGTGTGCGGGACAACATGGGCAAGCTCCTTGAGGTTAACCCTTGAGATGCGGGCGGGGGAAATAGCGCCGGGCGATGCCGGAGGGCGCGATGAAGATCGAAATCCCGTAAATGATCGCCGCCGTCATGATGATGGTGGGGCCGGACGCGATTTCGAGATGGTAGGAGGCGATGAGGCCGAAATAACCGGAGACGAGTGCCGAGCCGACCGCCACCAGCAGCATGGAGGGCAGGTTGCGGGCCCAGAGCTGGGCAATGGCTGCCGGCAGCATCATCAGGCCCACCGCCATCAGCGTGCCAAGCGCCTGGAAACTGGCCACCAGATTGAGCACCACCATCAGCAGGAAGGCGACGTGATAAAACGGCCCGCGCCCGCCAACGGCGCGCAAAAAGCCCGGATCAAAACATTCCGCCACCAGCGGCCGGTAGATGACGGCGAGCACGACAAGTGTGAGCGAGGTGATCGCGCCGATCTGGTAGAGGGCAGGGGCATCGATGGCGAGGATCGTGCCGAACAACACGTGCAAAAGGTCGATGTTGGAGCCGCGCAGCGACACGATCAGCACGCCAAGCGCCAGCGACGCGAGATAAAAGCTGGCAAAACTTGCATCTTCCGAAAGCACGGTGGCCCGGCTGACGGCGCCGGAGAGCAGCGCCACCGACATGCCCGCCACCAGTCCGCCAAGGCCCATGGCCGTTAGCGACAGGGAGCCGGCAATGAGGTAACCGATGGCAGCGCCGGGCAGCACTGCATGGCTCAGCGCATCGCCCATCAGGCTCATGCGCCGCATCATCAGAAAAACGCCGATGGGGCCGGAGCCGAGCGCCAGGCACAGGCAGGCCACCAGCGCGCGGCGCATGAACCCGTAATCGACCATCGGTGCGAAAAAGATGTCATAGGCGCTCATGCCGCCGGCTCGCAGATTTCGGCGTTTTCATCAAAACGCTCGGCCATGGCGCGGGCGCGCAAGAGGTTTTCCGGCGCCATCACCTCGGATGTTGGCCCCCAGCCGATCAGTTCGCGGGCAATCAGCAGCGTCTCCGGGAAATGGCTGCGCACCTGGTCGAAATCATGCAGCACCGCCACCACGGTGCGGCCTTCGCCATGCCAGTTGGCCACGATTTCCAGGAGATCGCGGGTGGTGCGGGCGTCGATTGCGGTAAACGGCTCGTCGAGCAGGATGACGCGCGCATCCTGCAGCAGCAGGCGGGCAAACAGCACGCGCTGGAACTGGCCGGCCGAAAGAGATCCGATCGGGCGTTTTTCAAAGCCTTCGAGGCCCACCGTCTGCAGCGCCTCGCGGGCGGTTGCGGTTGCGGCGCGGCTGACGCTGCCAAAGGCGCCGCTCACCTTCCAGGCGCCCAGCAGCACCGTGTCCAGCACATCGATCGGGAAACGACGGTTGATCTCGGCGGCCTGCGGCAGATAACCGATCTCGGTGCGGCCGAGCGTATGCTCGATGCGGCCTTCCGCCGGCTTCAACTCACCGACAATCGCCTTCAGAAGCGTTGATTTTCCAGCCCCGTTCGGCCCGGCAATGGCCGTCAGGCTGCCGGTCTTTAACGTGCCGGAGACGTGATGCACGGCTGGATGCCGGTCATAGGCAACGGTGAGATTGTGGAGGCGGATGGCCGTTTCCCGTTCAGCGCTCATGGCAGCAGAACCGCCCAGTGGATGGAAAACCAGAGCACGACGATCACCAGCGCAACGACAAGAAGCCGCGACAAGGCCGATTGCTGCATGAGGCTGAAGGGGAAAGGCGTGTTGCGCATGAAGGGGCCTGTCTGGCAAGGAAGAGAATTTGTTATGTTATAACGATCAAGGCAAAAAAATGGCAAGCCCCCGTGTCGATGTTTTGGAACCCCAGCCGGTGAATTGTCTTGTCTCCCGATCGCGCCCGTCAGCACTCTCAGCCGGGCGCCAAACAGCGTGCGACAGGCAAGGGACGGGTGAATGCAGAAAATCGGGCGGGTGGCAGAGGTGTTTCGTTATCCGGTAAGCTCGCTGGGGGGAGAGACGCCGGCTTCGATTGCCGTTTCGCCCTCAGGTGTCGCCGGTGACCGCCGATTTGCCTTGCTCGACCCTTTGACGGGGCGGCAAGCAGCCCCCGAACAGGAGGCGCGCTGGCGCCCGGCGCTTCTGCTGCAGGCCTTTGACGGCGGGAAAGGCGTTCCGCAGATCGCGTTTCCCGATGGCCGGGTTTTGTCGCTGGACGCCAAAGAACTGGCCGATCCTCTGGAGACGCATTTCGGCTTTCCCGCCGCAATCGGCGTGCATGAGGCCTTTGCGCACGAAGCGCCGGCGCATTTTGCCAAAATTGCCCCGCGTTATGAGGTGGCGCCGCTGCATCTTGTCACCACCGCTTCGCTTGCCCGGCTGGCAGAGCTTGGCGGCCTGCCGGCGCTCGATGTGCGCCGTTTTCGCCCGACCGTTCTGATCGAGACGCAGGACGGCGAGGAGGGGTTCGTGGAAAACCGCTGGACAGGCCAAACGATCCGGATCGGCGCCCACCGGATTGCCGTGACGGAAGCCACCCGCCGCTGCGGCATGACGCTGGCTGCCCAGCCAGGCCTTGCCGAAGACGCCAATGTGCTGCGCGCCATCATGCGCCACAATGCCCGCCATCTCGGCGTTTATGGCAGGCTTGCCGAAGAGACCGCCCCCGCGGTGACGATCTCTGTCGGCGATGGGGTTTACGCGGAAAGCTGAAGCGCACCTTCTGTTTTCGGCGACACGGCGTCCAGAATGGCGCCGGAGACGGTTTCGCCGATTTCCCAGGCACTGGTAATGCCCTGCACGAAGGGGTGCTTGTGCAGCAGGAAGGAAATTGCCGCGCAATAGAGCGTGTTGCATAGCGGTGCCGTGGTTTTCGGGCGGTAGAGTTCATCGATATCGATGCCGCCGGTGCGGATCATCGGCACGACATTGGCATCGGTGATAAAACCCTGCGCGACCGGTGTTGCTGATTTCTGCACGCCGCCCTGCGCCACGAGCGTCGGGAAGGGAAGGTCGGTGGCAGACAGCGTGGCCTGGCCCGTCGCGTCGATGAAGGCGTCGAAGACATGGCTTTCGCCATGGGCGGTCACTGTCGCACCGCGCGCCAGCCCGTCGCTTGAAATCTCGTAGTCCTGTCCGAGTGCCAGAATCGTCAGCTTGCCGGCCCGCTTCAGCGCCAGCAGCCGGCGGATCGACATCAGCGGGACGGTTGCATAATCATCGACGAAGATGTTCTTGAAATGACGGTGAAAACGCGTGAGGTCCGTCTCGTCGAGATGCGGAATGGCGCGGGCGACAATCTCATGGGTGATGAGGATCGCATAACGCCAGGGCACGGTATACTGGCGGTCGCGATTAGCTTCCGTTTCGGCAAGGTTGCGGGCCGCCCACACGAACGGGTCCGACGCCAGCCGCTCGCGATAATAGGCTTCCGCAAACGTCTCGACCGTCAACTCCGACAGACCGATCCTGGCCGCATAAGACGGATCGGCGATGAGGATTTCGGCCCGGAAAAGCTCGAATACCTCGTCCAGAAGGTTGTGGCGGCCGGTTGCAATCAGCGCGTCGATGGCCTCTTCGGTGCACATTTTCGGCGTCTCATAGGGCAGCGGACAGTAAAAATCCGCTTCCGGCAGCAGGCCCTTGCGCGACATCATCGTGGCGTGAAAGGCTTCGCTGCCGGTGGCCGGCTGGTATTGCAGGTCGCCGGCGGTATCCAGCCGGAACGTGCCGCGGGCGGTTGCCACGCTCATCAGCGCATCAATGCCCGAGAGTGACGTGCCGAGAATGCCGACGGATCCATCGGGAATGCTCTTCAGCGCTGCCGCAGGCCAGGGCGAGATGAAATAGCCCGGCCGGGTTTCGGTATTGTCTGGCCAGTTATGGCCGGTTGCCATCACCACATGGTCAAACACCGCCTCGAACCGCTGTCCATCACGGCCCGTCACCGACAGGCGGATGTCGGTTTCCTGAAGTGCGATGTCGATGACCCGGTGGCGATCCAGCACGTCGATGCGATGGCCGTTTCGCTCACCGATGGCCACGAGCTGCAGGAACTGTGTGCGCATATATTCGCCAAGCACGACGCGCGGATAAAATTCGCGGGCATCGATTGCCTCGCGCAGCACGCTGAGGCGCTGCAACTCGGCATCTTCCTGACGCGACAGCCAGTCGACCAGCGTTTCAGTGAGTGCTGGAAATTCGATGCTGGGAATGTTCGACAGCATCGCCGGATCGTTGATATCGGGATGATAGGGCGTTCCCTTGCCGGGTTCCGCTTCCGCCTCGAAAATGGTGATGGAGAGGGGACGCGGTGAGCCGATGAGGCCCTTCAGCGTGTAAAGACCGGTGGGTCCGCTGCCGATGATTGCAATTCTGTCTTGCATATGTGTCTCGATCTGGAGAAGCGCAATTCAGACTTCGCGCATGAGACAATACAATGTCGGGAATGGCCGCTTGTTCCGTAATCATGCGGATGGGGCGCAAGGATGCCGGCCATAAAAAAAAGCGGCCCGGAGGCCGCCTTGGATGTCAGTGTCGCAAAGGTCGAAGGCCCAGGGTCGAAAGCTCAGAGCTGCTCGATCATGGCTGCAGCGCCCGAAACGGTTGCTTCGCCGGGGCTTTCCTCGATGTTGAGGCTTTTGACCACGCCGTCTTCCACCAGCATCGAATAACGCTTGGAGCGCACGCCAAGGCCGGCACCCGAGAGGTCCATGTCGAGGCCGAGCGACTTGGTGAAGGAGGCATCCCAGTCCGACAGGAAATGGATCTTGCCGGCACCGCCGCTCTTTTCGGCCCAGGCGCCCATCACGAACCAGTCGTTGACGGCTACGACGGCGATCTCATCGACGCCGCGTTCCAGAAGCGCATCGCGATTTTCCAGATAGCCGGGCAGGTGGTTCAGCGAGCAGGTGGGCGTAAACGCGCCGGGCACGGCAAAGAGAACGACCTTCTTGCCCT
The DNA here is from genome assembly GCA_027483885.1 of Rhizobiaceae bacterium. GTDB lineage: Bacteria > Pseudomonadota > Alphaproteobacteria > Rhizobiales > Rhizobiaceae > Neorhizobium. The sequence goes on along the minus strand of JAIXTO010000152.1, from coordinate 16,078 downwards.
TGAACAGGCCGTCGGTGGTGACTTCCACCGGGCCATCAGGGGTCTTTTCCTTGAAGGTGGCTTGCGGCAGCGTTTCGCCGACGGAAATCGTCATGATCGTTCTCCTTGGAAGGTTTCGTCTTGAACATAAGGGGGGCTGAAAGGGCAGGCCAGCGCGGGGTATGCCTGCGCTTTCGCCGCACTATAAAGCCGCCTCAATCGAAGGCAAGCGCGGTTTCCATGGCGCGGTTTCCGGCAATCACCAGAATGTCCCAGTGCTTGCCGCCTGCCGTCACCTTGTCGGCCCCCTTGCCGAGCGGCATGTCCACCACATAGGTGCCATCGACGTCTCTGCCGTTGACCTGATCAAACAGCACATGGCCGGCAGGCGTTGCCACAAAGATCTGCGGCGATGGGCTTCCCGGTGGCAGGCGAAGACCGAGGCTGAGGTCGCTCTTGCCCTTGGTCAGCGCATAATGCGTCACGGCAAAATCGTCGGACGGTTTTTCCGGCAGGCGTTTGCGCGCCTCGTCCAGAATGAGGTTCTCCTCGAAGGGCAGCCCCTTGCCGCTTTTGAGGTCGAGATGGAAATCGGCCTGGAAGGGAATGCAGATATTGCGGCAGAGGCCGATAAAGGCGCTGGCATTCAGCATGAGTGGCTGACCCTTGTCCTCGACCGTCAGCGTGAAGGGCAGCGTCACGGCATGGTCGTAACCGAGGTCGCGCACGTCTCCGGTTGTAAACTGCCGGGGAACCGGAAACTCCACCTTCTGCAAGCGGATGCCATCGCCGGGCGACAGCGTAATCTGTGGCGGGATGCCGGCCTGGCCGGGCTCCTTCCAGTAGGTGATCCAGCCGTTCTTCGGCTCTATCTGCAGCGCGCCGCGCACGGTGCCGTCCGGTTCTGCCGGCAGTGCGATGATTCGCATGCGGCCACCCTCGTTTTCCGCCCATGCGGTCATTGCCGCCCGGGCGCCATGCGGCAGCGCCACGGCTGCGGCAAGGAGAAGAGCCATGGATGCATGGCGGCGCGTGGTTGCAAAAAAATTTAATGCCATGGATGCAGATTTAGGCGAAGCCCCTGCCAGCTTCCAGTCACATGCGTGCAAAGCGGATCATTTTCGGTTGATTGATCACAGGACCTGCCCCATCTTGAAGAGAGACGGCCATTCTCAAGAAAACGCCTCGCCCATCCCCGGGCCGGGCCTACCGAGCAGGAGGCACGATGCCATTGTCGACGCTGACGGATAAACTGGCAGAAAGACTGGCGGAAAAGCCGGCCGACAAGCGCGAGCGCGGGTTTCTTGACGGCCAGTTCGTCATTGCCATGCCCGGCATGCAGGATGGCAATTTCAGCCGTTCGGTCGTTTATATCTGCGCCCATTCGCCGGCGGGTGCCATGGGCTTCATCATCAACCGCGCCCAGTCCATCTCGTTTCCGGAAATCCTGCTGCACCTGAAGATGGTGGATCAGACGGATGCGATCATGCTGCCGAGTGCGGCGCGCGATTTTCCGATCCTGAACGGCGGGCCTGTCGAGACGGGCCGCGGCTTCGTGCTGCATTCGGACGATTATCTGAGCGATTCCAGCATTCCGGTCAGCGACGACATTTCGCTGACGGCGACGCTTGATATCGTGCGGGCGATCTGCGAGGGGCGCGGGCCGACCCGTGCCACCATGCTGCTCGGTTATGCCGGCTGGGGCCCCGGCCAGCTGGAGGCCGAGATCGGCGCCAATGGCTGGCTGAACTGCCCGGCCGACGAGGAGCTGATCTTTGACCGCACGCTGGACGACAAATACGAGCGTGCGCTCGGGCTGATGGGCGTGCGGCCGGAAATGCTGTCGAGCGAAGCCGGCCACGCCTGACGGCAAAGCCTGCCGGAACCAACTTGTGTTCCTTGCGTTCTATCCTCCAGAAACCGCGGGCAAACTGCGGTAAACCAAGGAGAAGACCCATGGGTAGCATGAGTGACAAGGTTTCCGGCAAGGCCAACGAACTCGCTGGCAAGACGAAGCAGGCTGTCGGCGATGCGACCGACAATCACTCCCTGGAAGCCAAGGGCCATGCCCAGGAAGCCAAGGGCAAGGCTCAGCATGCCAAGGGTGAACTGAAGGAAGGCGCCAAGGGCGTCATCGACAAGGCCTGATCCATCCTTCGACGAATTTTTTAAAAAGCCTGCCCCGATGTCAGTCGGGGCAGGCTTTGTATGTGTAAATCCCGCTCTTTTTTTAATGGATCCGATCCATGCGCCTTTATGAATGCGATTGCTGCGGCCAGTCCATCCACTTCGACAACCGTGCCTGCATCAATTGCGGCCACCGGCTGGCCTTCGTGCCGGAACGGTTGACAATGCAGGCGCTGAGCGAGGGAGCCGACGGTTTCTGGCGGCTGGTGTCTGATCCGGGCCATACGCTTCGCCTTTGCGCCAATGAAGTCAACGACATCTGCAACTGGACGATACCGGCAGAAGGGGAGGAGCCGTTCTGCGTCGCCTGCCGCCATAACCGGCTGGTGCCGGATGCCTCCACGGACGATGGCCTTCGCCAGTTTCGCACCATCAGCCAGGCGCAACGCCATCTGTTCTATTCGATGCTGAAGTGGAACCTGCCGCGCACCACGCGCGCCGAAGATCCCGAAGGCGGGCTGGTGTTTGATTTCCTGGTGGACGGCGTCATGCTGGACGGAACCGTGGTGCCGGCGATGACCGGCCACGAAAGCGGCCTCATCGCCATCCGGGCCGCCGAAGCCGATGATGCGACCCGTGAGCAGATCCGCGTCTCCATGAACGAGCCCTATCGCACCATGCTTGGCCATTTCCGCCACGAAACCGGCCATTACATCTGGGACAAGCTGGTGCGCGACATAAACCGGCTCGATCCGTTCCGCCTCGCCTTTGGCGATGAACGCGCAGATTACGCCGAGGCGCTCAAGCGCAATTACGAAGAAGGCCCCCCCGCCGACTGGCAGGAGCATTTCATCAGCACCTATGCCAGCACCCATCCGTGGGAGGATTTTGCCGAATGCTTTGCCCATTACGTGCACATCGTCGATACGCTGGAAATGGCGCGGGCGCTGGGCATGGTGGTGGAGCCGCGCGGCCACGCCGAGCTTGCGTCTGAAGTGGATTTCAACCCCTACCACGCCCAGGATGCCGCCCAACTGGTAGAGGCCTGGATCCCCTTCAGTGTGGCGATGAACAGCATTCACCGCTCAATGGGCGTGCCGGATCTTTATCCGTTCATCCTGACGCCAACCGTGGTTGCCAAGCTGGAGTTCATCCACGGCCTTGTTCACGGCAATCATTGAGGGAAGGGCGCGCCTGTCTTGTCAGGCGCGCTTGGTCAGCGGAAACCGTTCCTTCAGCAGGCGCTGCACAGCGTCCGGCGGCATCGGGGCGCCGAAAAGGAAGCTTTGGCCGAACTGGCAGCCCATCTTGGCAAGGTCGCCCGCATCCTCGTCGCAGCTGATGCCCTCGGCCACCACCGTCATCTCCATCTGCCGCGCCATGGAAATCACCGAACGCAGGAGCACCGCGCCGCGATCCGACGGATTGGCGACGATCGACTTGTCGAGCTTGATCGTGTCGAAGGGGAACTGCGTCAGGTGTGACAGCGAGGAATAACCGGTGCCGAAATCATCGAGCGCCAGGCTGATGCCGGTTTCCTTGAGCTTTGCCAGAACAAGGCGGGCCTGTTCCGGATTTTCCAGCATCATGGATTCCGTCAGTTCCAGTTTCAGACGGCCCGGGTCGAAATGCGTACGGCTCAGCAGCGAGCGGACTTCGGTGTAGAGGTCGGCGTTCAGCAGCTGCGCACTCGACAGGTTGACCGAAATGAACACCGGCAGTTCGCCCGTCTGCTTTTCCCAGGTCGTCAGGTCAGCCGTTGCGCTTTCCAGCGCAAACATGCCGAGCGGACCAATGAGGTCTGACATTTCGGCAATCGGAATGAACTCGCCCGGCGGAATGCTGCCGCGCTTGGGGTGCTCCCAGCGCATCAGCGCCTCGAAGCCGGCGATCTCGCCATTGTCGAGCCGGATGATCGGCTGGTAGGCGAGCGTCAGTTCGTTTCGTTCCAGCGCCCGGCGAAGATCGGTCTCGATCTGCAAGCGGTCCGGCGTGCCATTGCTGCGGAAGGCGGGGCGGAAGGGTTCCACCCGGTTTCCGCCAGCGCGTTTGGCGCGGTACATGGCAAGCTCTGCATCGCCAAGCAGGCTTGCGGCACTTTCCTGCTGGTCCACCCAGGAGGAGAGGCCGATGGAGGCTGTCAGGATCACCTCGCGATTGGCAAAGTTGATCGGCACCATGATCGCCTTGCTCACCGCATCGGCAAAATCGGCCACCTTGCCGGGATCGCGTTCGGAAACGAGGATGAGCCCGAACTGGTCGCCGGAAATGCGCGCCAGCGTGTCCTGCGGCTTCAACAGGCGGCGCAGGCGCCGCGTCAGCGCGATCAGGATGTTGTCGCCGGCGGCAATGCCAAGACTGTCATTCACCTGTTTGTAGCGGTCGATGTCGATGGCCAGTACCGTCGGGCGCACCGCATCGCTGGTGGCGGCAATGGTCAGCACCGATTGCAGCCGGTCGAGGAACACCTGGCGGTTCGGAAGGCCCGTCAGGTTGTCGTGCATGGCGTCGGCCAAAAGCCGCTCGACGGAATTTTTCGGCTCCGTCACATCAACGATGGTGCCGACGCAGCGGATGATTTCGCCGTTCGATCCGAGAACCGGGCGGGCGCGGATCTGCAGCCAGTGGAAATGCCCGTCTTCGGCGCGGATGCGGAACTCGTGGTTCAGCTTGCCCTTGCGGTGCTCCAGAAGCACGTCGAGCGTCGCCTTGAAGCGGTCGCGGTCATCGGGGTGAAGGCGCGGCAGCCAGTTGCGCACCGGCCCGTGCATGGAGCCCGGCGACAGGCCAAGCCGCAGCGAAATATCCGGCGTCGTCACCAGACGGTCGCGGGCCACGTCCCAGTCCCAGACGGTATCGCCGCTGCCCATCAGCGCCAGAGACTGGCGTTCCAGATCGGAAAACAGGCCCTGCTGATAGGCGCCGCCGGCAAAGGCGTGCTGCATGACGGTAAAGCCGATCAGGAGAACGATGAGGACGAGGCCACCGCCGAGCGCCGGCTGGATGATGTCGTTGTCGAGCTTTCCCGTCACCGTCAGCCAGCCGCCGAATAGCCAGACGAGGATCAGCGCCCAGGTGGGCACCAGAAGGATCGCCCGGTCAAACCGGTTGAGGCCGAGATAGATGATCAGGAAAATGCCGGCCGTGGCCGTCAGCGCCAGCGAAATGCGGGCAATGCCAGAGGCAATCGAGGGATCGTAGATGGCAACGCCGAACAGCAGCGCAAGCCCGATCACCCAGGCAAAGGTGGCGTATCCCAGATGCACGTGCCAGCGGTTGAGGTTGAGATAGGCAAACAGAAAAATCACCAGCGAGGAGGCCAGCGCCACCTCGGCACCCGCCCGCCATATTCGCTCATCGCTGGAGGTGATGCTGATCAGCTTTTCGAGAAAACCGAAGTCGACGCAGATATAGGCAAGCACCGCCCAGGCAAGCGCTGCCGCTGCCGGCAACATGGAGGTGCCTTTCACCACGAAGAGGATGGTGAGGAAGACGGCGAGCAGGCCGGCAATGCCGAGCACGATGCCGCGATAGAGCGTGAACGAATTGACCGTGTCCTTGTAGGCGTCCGGCTCCCACAGATAGATCTGCGGCAGGTTCGGCGAGTTCAGTTCGGCCACGAAGGTGATGACCGCACCGGGGTTCAGCGTGATGCGGAACACGTCCGCATCCGGGCTTGGCACGCGGTCGAGCGCAAAACCTTCAGATGGGGTGATTGCCGTGATGCGCTGCGAGCCGAGATCCGGCCAGATCAGGCGCGAACCGACGAGGCGGAAATGCGGGGCAACGATGACGCGCTCCAGCTGTTCTTCCGAAACGTTGGCAAGCGCAAAGACGGCCCAGTCACCCTGATGGCCGGGGGTTGCCGAACGCACCTCGATGCGTCGGCGAATGCCATCGGAGCCGGCGGCCGTGGACACCTGAAACGCCTCGCCCTGATTGGCGTAGATGTCGGTGGTGGCCGTCAGGTCCAGCGCCCGGTCGTCACGGGAGATCTTCACCGGCTCGAAGGCCAGCGCTGCACCGGGCAGCATGAGGAAAAGGCAGGCGAAGACCATCGCCAGCCGGGTGAGGAGAGGGGATAGGGGTGCGCCTGGCCTGTTCATCGCTCGGCCTGCACCTTCACGTCCACCGGGTCGCCCGAAAGCAGGGAATAGAGGGTGTGATCCCGCCACTCGCCGTTGATTTTCAGATATTTCCGCAAAAGACCTTCCCGTTCGAAACCGGCTTTTTCCAACAGCCGTACGCTCTTCCAGTTCTCCGGGATACAGGCCGCTTCGATGCGGTGCAACTGAAGCCCGGTGAAGATGTAGGGTACTACAAGACGGAGTGCGGCAAACATATGACCTTGGCCCGCCTGTTTTTCACCCATCCAGTATCCGACCATGCAGCTTTGGGCGGCCCCCCGGCGGATATAACCGATGGTAAGCCCGCCAAGCAGGGTCATGTCGTCGCGGTGAAAGAGCAAAAGCGGCACCGCAAGGCCTGACGAGAATTCCTGTGTATGACGGGTGACGCGGGCGCGAAACGAGGCTTCCGTCAGCTCGTCATGGCGCCAGGTGGGTTCCCACGGCTGTAGGAACTGGCGGCTTTCCGAGCGCAGTTTGTACCACGCCCGGTAATCTGTATAGCGCGCAAGGCGCAGCATGTGGTGATCGCCGTAAAGCTCCGGCATCTCCGGCTGACGTGACAAGAACCGAAACACCGATCGCGTCATCCTCTGCCCGTTCCGCCCCGCCCGTTGCAACACGGTCGACGGAGCGGAATTGCGCCGTGATCAGCCGATTGCCTTGTGTCGCCCCACGTCCGGCGCAGACAGCGCCGCCGTGATGTCCGACAGGGATGCCAGCTTTTCAACCGGGCCGATGGCGGACAGTGTTGGAACTGTATCGAAAAACAGCCGTCCGGCAAGATCGGTCAATCGCGAAGTCGTGATCCCCTCCAGCCTTTCCATCATTTCCCCGTTCGGAATGATGCGGCCGTAGAGGATCATCTGCCGGGCAATCTGGCCAGCGCGGGCTGCCGGGCTTTCCTGGCCCATCAGAAGCTGGGCGCGGATCTGGGCACGAGCGCGGTCGATTTCCTGCTGGTGGATGACTTCGGAAGACTTGCGCAGCTCATCGATGATGACAGGCACCAGCTGCGGCAGGTCTTCGCCACCGGTTGCCGCATGGATGCCGAAGATGCCGGTGTCGGAAAAACCCCAGTGGAAGGCATAGACCGAATAACACAGGCCGCGATGCTCGCGCACTTCCTGGAACAGGCGCGACGACATGCCGCCGCCGAGAATGTTGGCGAGAATCTGCGAGCAGTAGAAATCACGCATGTGATACGCCTTGCCCTCGAAACCGAGAAGCAGTTGCGTGTCCATGAGGTCGCGGGTTTCGCGCACGTCGCCGCCGAGATAACGGGCGGGCTCGAAGATGGGGGAAGTGGCGGGTTTCGTCGGCAGGAGCGAAAACCGATCTTCGATCTGCTTGACCAGCGTATCATGGTCGACGGAACCGGCGGCCACGATAAACATGCGGTCTGTCGTGTAATTGCGCGACAGGTAACCGCGGATCTGGTCCGGCGTGAAGGATTTGACCGTTTCCGGCGTGCCGAGAATGGGCCGGCCGATGGTCTGGTCGCGGTAGGCCACTTCGGAGAAGCGATCGAACACGACGTCGTCGGGCGTATCGTTTGCCGCACCGATTTCCTGCAGGATGACGTGTTTTTCACGCTCCAGCTCGTCCTCGTCGAAGGCGGATTCGGTCAGGATATCGGCGAGGATATCGATGGCGAGCGGCACATGGTCCTTCAGCACGCGGGCATAATAGGACGTGGTTTCCGTCGAGGTCGCCGCGTTCAGTTCGCCGCCGACATTCTCGATCTGCTCGGCAATGTCACGGGCGCTGCGGCGCGCGGTGCCCTTGAAAGCCATGTGTTCGAGAAGATGGGCGATGCCATGCTCGTCGATGGTTTCGTTGCGGGCGCCGGACTTGATCCAGACGCCGAGCGCGACGCTTTCCAGATGCGGCATGTTCTGCGTAACGACAGTCAACCCGGAGGCAAGCCGGGTGATTTCAACATTCATTGTCTGTCTTTCCGGCACTTCGGCCTTCACGCTTTTGCCCGTGCATGCTGGCCGATATAGGTTTCGACCGCCTTAAGCTCGGGTTCCAACAGGTCGAAGCGCTCCTCCCTCGTCATTAAATCAGCGAGCCATGATGGGAGGGCCGGATGAATTCCGCAAGCGGATTCTACGGACGCGGGAAACTTGGCGGGGTGGGCGGTTGCCAGCGTCACCATCGGACTTGCCGGTTTTGCGTGCTTGGAGGCGACGAAAACGCCGGTTGCGGTGTGCGGGTCGAGCAGATAGCCGGTGGTTGCAAGCGTCGTGCGGATCGTTTCCGCCACCTGCTTTTGTGTGGCGCGCCCGGCGCGGAAATCACGGCGGATGAATTTCAGCGCCTCGGCCTCTATCTCAAACGCACCGGACTGGCGAAGGCCGGACATGGCGGTGCGCACGGCAGAGGGCTCGCGGCCATAGGCTTCAAACAGCAGACGTTCGAAGTTGGAGGAAATCTGGATATCCATCGAGGGCGAAGTCGTCGCCATGACCGGCTTCATCTCGTAGCGGCCGGTTTTCAGCGTGCGGGCGAGAATATCGTTGTCATTGGTGGCAATTACCAGCCGGTCGATGGGAAGACCCATGCGCTTGGCGACATAGCCGGCAAAGATATCGCCGAAATTGCCGGTGGGAACGGTGAACGACACTTTCCGGTCAGGCGCGCCAAGCGAGACGGCGGTGGTGAAGAAATACACCACCTGCGCCATGATGCGTCCCCAGTTGATGGAGTTGACGCCGGACAGGTTGACACTTTCGCGGAAGGGCACGTCGTTGAACATGGCCTTCACCAGATCCTGGCAATCATCAAAATTGCCGTGCAGGGAAAGTGCATGCACGTTCTTATGGCCGGACGTGGTCATCTGCCGCTGCTGGACGGGCGACACCTTGCCATGCGGGAAGAGGATGAAGAGATCGGTGCGCTCGCGCCCGCCAAAGGCATCGATGGCCGCGCCGCCGGTATCGCCAGACGTTGCGCCGACAATGGTGGCGCGCTCGTCGCGCTCTGCCAGCACATAGTCCATGAGGCGCGCCAGAAGCTGCATCGCCACATCCTTGAACGCCAGCGTCGTGCCGTGGAAAAGCTCGGCGACAAAATCGTTCGGGCCGAGCTGCACGAGCGGCACCACGGCTGGATGGCGAAAGGTGGCATAGGCCTCGTCGATCATGCGGCGCAGCGCTTCATCGGGGATTTCGCCGTCGACGAAGAAGGAGAGAACGGTAAAGGCCACATCCTGGTAGGATTTGCCGCGCAGGCCCCGGATATCCTTCTTCGACAGCTGCGGCCATTCGCGCGGCAGGTAAAGCCCGCCATCGCGGGCAAGGCCTGCCAGCAGCGCATCACGAAAGCCAAGAGCGGGCGCATCGCCGCGAGTAGAAATATATTCCAAGATATCGGTCCCAGGATCGCGTGTTCATCTGTCCGTGCCGGACGGCGGCGCAGGCTTTCGAAAGAGGCGGCACAAGCTGCCTGTCGTCTTCTCTGCAGGAGGTCTGTCTCAAGGCCAAATTCGGCCACTCCTCCCGCAAACAACGCTTCAGACAAAATTCGGCTGCAATCCCAATCGATTTTTCCGTGCGCCGCTGATATAGACCATCAAAATTTGCCGTGAAAGCCCGGAATGCCTATTCAGGGACGGTTGGGAAGAAAAGGGTTGCATTACGTGTCTGGCCAGTCATCGTTCAAGTTTGTCTCGGTTTCGCTTCTTGCAATTCTTGCCGGCTGCAATTCCTCCGCCCCAACCTCCGGCCTTTCGGCTGCCGAACCGGTAGCCCAGCCGGTGGCGCCTGTGGTGCAGGCCTATTGCCCGCCGGTCGTGCTGCGGGATGAAACGGCGGTGCGCAGTTCCTATGCCGGCAACGCCAAGGACGATCCGGACAAGCTGATCTACCGCGCCTCGCTTGCCGATGCGACCCGCGCCTGCTCGGCAAACGAAGCGACGATGACGATCAATGTCGTGGCGCAGGGCCGCCTCATCCTCGGCCCCGCCGGAAAATCCGGCCGCGTCACCCTGCCGGTCGTGGTGGAAGTGGTCGATGGCGACAATGTCATCTATTCGCAGTCCGTCAGCTTCCCGGTCGATGTTCCCGCCGAAGGCTCGACGCAGTTCATCTTCAACAAGGCCGATGTGTCGATCCCGAACACGGCTGCCAGCGGAAATTCCCGCTTCACCCGTGTGCGTCTGGGCTTCGACGAGGGGTCGGTTGCAAAGACGTCGCGCAAGAAGCGCTGAGTTCAACTCAGCCTTTTTCCCACAAAAAGCCGGTTCCGTTGCGACGGGACCGGCTTTTTTGTGCGTGAATGCCATTGGCCGGGGGGCAGCGATCGGCACCCGTCGATGCGTTTTCCTGATATGCGACAGTATCCTGTGTCGCACCTGTGTTTTAAACGTTTCTTAACCCTTAAATTCTAATTTAGATTGGATAACGGCAGCGATACAGCTTGCGATCTACTTGTTGGGGGAGGGCGATGATGAACGGCAGACGCGGGATCTGCGGGCCTCGCCTTTGGTTGTCCACTGCGCTCGTCTCTGGCATGGCAGTGGTGCCGGCCGCTGCGGTTTTCGCACAATCGTCTCCGGCTAGCTGGACCGGCAATGCCGGCAGCAATTTTTCAGATGCCGGCAATTGGTCGACCGATCCCGCGGCGCCGGGGCCGAGTGATGCGGCAGAGATCGGCTCGGGTGTTGCAATCGTCTCCCCGGATGCCGCCGTTTCGAGCCTTGCCGTCAGCGGCGGCACGCTTCGCGTTCAGGACGCACTGACGGTTGGCAACGGAACCCTGCTGTCTGCCGGGCAGATCGAGGTTCTGGTTGGCGGCACGCTGTCTTCGGGCGTGACGGTCAGCGGCGGTGTGCTGTCCATCTCCGGCATGCTCGATGGCGATCTTTTCCTGATGGGCGGCAGTGCCGTCAATGATGGCACGATCACCGGCGATACCAGCGTTTCCACCGCCCCCTTCACCAACAACGGCACGATGGCCGGCCTCACCGTTCAAACGGGCGGCATCGTCATCAACAATTCCACCGGCACGATTGCCGGCGCGACCGAGGTCCGCGACGGCACGTTCACCAATAACGGCACGGCAGCCGGTGTGGATGTCTCGGCCAACGCGATCTTCGTCAACAATAGCGGGGCCGTGGCTGGCGCGGTGGCAAATGCCGGAAATACCTCCAATGCCGGCACGCTGTCCTCGCTTGCCAACACGGCCGGCAGCTTCACCAACAATTCCGGTGGCGTGGTCACAGGCGCAACACAGATCTCCGGTGGCACCGTCACCAACAATGCGAGTTTTGGCGATGTCTCGGTCGATGCGTCGGGCATCTTCACCAACAATACCGGGGCGACCGCGGGTGACGTTTCGAATGCCGGCACGGTCAGCAATGCCGGAACAATCGCCTCGCTCTCCAATACCGCCGGCACGTTCACCAACAATTCCGGCGGTACGGTGACGGGCACGACGACCGTCTCCGGCGGTACGCTCACCAACAATGCTGGCCTTGCCAATGTCTCCGTCGGCACTGGTGGCCGCGTCGTCAACAACAATGGCGCAACATCCGGCACTGTCAGCAATGCCGGCCAGTTTTCCAATGGCGGCACCGTGGCGTCGCTGTCCAACACCGATGGCCTGTTTGAAAACAGCGGTACGATTTCCGGCGCAGCCGCCGTCTCCGGCGGCACGCTGGTCAATGATGGCGCGGTGCTCGGTCTCCTTGATGTCTCAGGCACCGGTATCCTGTCCGGCACCGGCAGCGTCGGCACGCTGTCTGTCGGCGCGGGCGGCATCCTGTCGCCGGGGCCGGGGCTTGCCACGATGGACGTCACCGGAAACCTGACGCTTGGTTCCGGATCCACCTATCTCGTCGATATCGCCTCCAGCGGCGCCTCCGACCTCGTGACGGTGGGGGGCACGGCGCAGATTTCCGACGCCACGCTGCAGATCGTGGCGGCAGACCAGGTCTATGTGCCCGGCACCACCTATACGATCCTGACGGCAAACGCCGTCTCGGGGCAGTTTTCGAATGTCGTCTCCGATTTCGCCTTCCTGTCGCCGCTCCTCACCTATGGCGCCTCGAATGTCAGTTTCGATCTTGACCGCAATACCGTGTCGTTTGCCTCGGTGGCCGAAACAGCCAATGGACGGGCAGCGGCGGCGGCCGCCGACGGCCTTGCCTCCACCGACCCGCTCTACCGTGCCGTCGTTTCGCTCGGGCGCGACGAAGCCCCGGCTTCCTTTGAGCAACTGGACGGCGATTTCCACGCCTCGCTCAAATCCACCCTTCTGGAAGACAGCCAGTTTACGCGCGATCAGGTGCTGGAGCGCATGCGCAAGGATGAGGCGGGCAAGGATACGTTCTGGGCCGCCGTGTTCGGCGCCAGAACGCAGATCGGCGGCGATGGCAATGCGGAAGAGGTGAAAAGCCGGTTGGCCGGTGCGCTTCTGGGCGCCGATGGCATTCTTTTCGACAGTGATCGTTTCGACGGCGCCCGCGTTGGTGTCGTGGCCGGCGCCAGCCGCAAGTCGGTATCTGAAACGGCAAGCCATGACAGCGGCGACGTCGACAGCTATCACGCCGGGCTTTATGCCAGCACCTGGCTTGGGCCGGTAACGGTCAGCACCGGCGCCGTCTGGTCCGGCAATCGCGTGTCTGTCGACAGGCGGGTGGATTTCGGTTCTGTGTCCGAAAGTCTTTCCAGCGATTACGACAGCGATACGGCGCAGGTGTTTGCCGAGGTCTCCACAGATCTGCGCGCAGGCGATTTCACCCTGTCGCCCTTTGCCAATATTGCCCGCGTGCGCCTCTATACGGATGGTTTTGCGGAAGACGGCGGCATTGCAGCGCTGACGGCCCGAAAAAGCGTCGACGATGTCACGCTGACAACGCTCGGGCTTCGGGCCGAAACCACCGTTCCGTTCGGTGATGTCCCGGTGACGATGAGCGGCGAACTCGGCTGGCGCCATGGCGTGGGCGATCTGACGCCGGCAACCGGCTTCACCTATGCCGGCGGCCAGCCGTTCAGCGTCGAGGGCGTTCCGCTTGCCCGTGATGCTGTGATCGTCAAGGCTGGGCTCGAGGCGCAACTGGCGCCCGCCATTCGCCTCACCCTCAACTGGAACGGCCTGTTCTCCGACAATGTCGTCAGCAACCGCGCTACGATATTGCTCGCCGGTTCGTTCTGACGGCGATCAACGCCTTCAAGAGAGGTTCGGCCTCACAGCCTGTTCCAGAATTCCCGCTGGCGTGGCGAAAATGGTGATTTCGAGAACCGGAGCGGAGCGTAATTAACGTACGTGAGCACCGGAAGCACAGAAATTGCCATTTGCAGCCCGCCAGTGGGGGATTATGGGGCAGGCTGTTAAACGACGACCCATTCGGCAAGGGCTGCAATCGTGGCCGGCAGGTCGCTCATGCGGGCAATCACGGTTTCAGCGCCGGCATCCGTCAGGCGGTCGGCATGGCTCGGATAGGTGTGCGAGGCACCGGTAAAACCGATGACCCGGCAGCCGGCGGCAACGGCGCCGTGGATGCCATGCACGGAATCCTCGATCACCACGGCACGCTCCGGAGCAACGCCAAACACGTTCAGCGCATGCTGGAAAATGTCCGGCTTTGGCTTCACCCGGTCGGGGCCGAGATCCTTGGCGGAAAAGATGTTTGGCGCAAAATAGGGCTTGAGGCCGACCTTGGTCAGCATCATGTCCAGCCGCTGGCTGGAGGAATTGGAGCAGATGCAGCTTTGCGTGGTGAGCTTCGACAGGGCGAACTTGACACCCTCGATGACCTTCACGTCGCGCGCGAGGCGCGCATCCAGCAGCTTTTCCGACTTGTCGATGAGCGTGGCCGAGAGCGGAATATCGGCTTCCTTCTCGATGGCCAGAAGAATGTTTTTCCAGGTCATGCCGGCAAAACGCTCGCCCATTTCCTCGACGCTGATCGGATAACCGGCTTCCGTCAGCAGGCGGGATTCCACCTGCGCCGCGATGATTTCCGAATCGACGAGAACGCCGTCGCAGTCAAAAATGATGAGGTCAAAACCGCTCATGATAAAAAGCTCTTTTTTACATGGTTAGAGGCCGGTGGCTGCCGGCCCTGCCGAAAAACCGTGGCCGGGCGCCTGATCTGCCTCCCCTACACGACGAGGGCGTCGATAACAATCAGGCAGCATCTGCGTCGTGGACCGGAAACAGGGCCAGAAAGCGGCTTTTGCCCATACGCGTGAAGGTAATCGCCCGGCTGTCGGGCTGGCGCTTCGCAAGCCCCGTATCGAGAAAATGCGCCAGAAGCGCCTTGCCGAGCGCACCCGCCAGATGCGAGCGCCGTTCGCTCCAGTCGAGGCAGGCCTTGCAGAGCGGCCGGCGGGGGGAGGCCAACGCATCAACATCAATGCCCATGTCGCAGATGAAGCTTTTTCCGCGCGGCGTCAGGTCCAGCGTCTCGCCATCGGCTAAAATCGCACCGCGCTCAAACAGGCTGTCGAGCATGCGTACGCCAAAATCTCCGGCGAGATGATCGTAGCAGACGCGTGCCTGCCGCAGCGCCGGATCTTTTGGGCCGGGGCGGTGGCGAAGATGTCCGCGGCTTGCGGCAAAACCCATGATGGTTTCAAGAAGCGCTGCCGTCTCCGGCGACAGCGCGAAATAGCGGTGGCGACCCTGCTTTCGCTGGGTCAAGAGCCCGCCATCCTCCAGCTTAGACAGGTGCGCGCTTGCCGTCGGCAGGCTCACGCCAGCGGCCTGCGCCAGCTCGCTTGCCGTCAGCGCCTCGCCGCCCATCAGCACGGTCAGCATATTGGCGCGGGCGGGATCGCCGATCAGCGTTCCAATGCGGGCAATGTCTGGTCCTTCTTTCATGCTTCGATGGTAGACGAAGCATTCTCGTTGCGCAACGGGGCATGATGGCTCCATCGACAACGGAGAGATATCCATGATCACCTGCTTCATCCGCTATGAAATCGACCCGTTCAAGGGCGATGAATTTGCCGCCTATGCGAAAGCCTGGGGGCAGGCCATTCCCCGCTGCGGTGCCGATCTCATCGGTTATTTCGGCCCGCACGAGGGCTCTGCCACAACCGCCTACGGCATCTATAACATCGAAAACCTCGCCGCCTACGAAGCCTATCGGGCACGGCTGCGCGACGATCCGCTGGGGCGCGAAAACTATGCGTTTGCAAAGCGCGAGCGCTTCATCCTGAAGGAGGACCGGCTGTTCCTCAAAAACCTGTCGCTGCCGCATGGGCCGAAGGTTTTGGCATGATCGCCGTGATCTTCGAAGTGGTGCCCTATATGGGCGAACGCCACCGCTATCTCGATCTCGCCGGCGCGCTGCGCTCAGAACTCGAACAGATCGACGGCTTCATCTCCATCGAACGTTTTGAAAGCCTGACCCTGCGCGGCAAGATCCTGTCGCTCTCCTTCTGGCGCGACGAGCAGGCGGTAAAAGCTTGGCGGCAAGTCGAGGCGCACCGGGCCGCACAGCGCGAGGGCAGGGCAACGCTTTTTGCCGATTACCGCCTGCGCATCGGCCATGTGCTGCGCGACTACGGCATGTTCGAGCGGGGTGAAGCGCCGGGCGAGGGGGAGGCTGCCGCTTAGAAGTTTCCTGTCGAATGACGCGCAAGCGGCCCCCTCATCCGCCCTTCGGGCACCTTCTCCCCGCGGGGGAGAAGGGGAGGTCACTGCCGCTGCGGTCCGCCCTAACCGGCCAGTGTGTCCGTGGAGGACAGCCCGCAGGTGGCCCTGTTTAGTGATGCGCCGACAGTTCGGCTTCCCCCTTCTCCCCTCGGGGAGAAGGTGCCGGCAGGCGGATGAGGGGGCGGCTTGCTTCGCCCTCATCGCCTTGTCCTGTCTCATGCCGTTAACAT
>JAIXTO010000205.1 GCA_027483885.1 Rhizobiaceae bacterium | reverse complement strand
GGTCGATCGTGTCTGTGTGGCCGGCCGCACCTTCCAATATGGGGCAACCGGCCCGGAAGGGCTCGTTACGGGCAAAAAGGTGTTCGTCGCCTCTGCACGTGGTGGCGTCTACACGGGCGACAGCCCGGCAGCCGCCATGGAGCATCAGGAATCCTATCTGAAGGGTGTGTTGGCATTCATCGGCATCACGGACGTGACAATCATTCGTGCTGAAGGCCTGGCGCTTGGCGAGGAAGCAAAGACGGCTGCGATTGCAGGTGCAAAGGCAGAAATCCAGGCTCTCGCGGCCTGATCTATCCATGGGTGCGGTCCAGCCGCACCCTCTCTCGACCCGCCAACTCGCAAGGCTCTTTCCCCATGGCTAACATCAATCTGCTGGCATCTGCCGGCCGTCTTCTGCTCGCCCTCATGTTCATCCTCAGCGGCTTTGGCAAGATCGCAGCACCGGACGCCACGCAGGGGTTTATCGCTTCTGTCGGCCTCCCCTTCCCGCTTCTGTCTTACCTGGTTGCGGTCGTGGTTGAGCTGGGCGGCGGCATCCTGCTGGTGCTCGGTTTCCAGACAAAGCTGGTCAGCCTTGCTCTTGCAGCCTTCACCTTTGTTACCGCCATCGTCTTTCACCATGATTTCGCCGATCAGAACCAGATGATCCACTTCATGAAGAACATCTCGATCATCGGCGGCCTTCTGCAGGTGGCTGCATTCGGTGCAGGCTCTCTTAGTCTTGACGCACGCCGCCTTCGGGCCGCGTAAGTCGAGGAGTGGTTCTGCCGTCCACCGCCACCCCCCGCTGGCGGAACCACTCACCCCCCTCACGATCTGAATGGACACAACATGGAAATCGGCATCGACAGTTTTGCAGCCACCATCCCCAACCCCGCCACGGGCCTGACCGTACCGGCAAGCGACCGGATGGAGACACTTCTGGCGGAAGTGGAAACCGCCGATCGGGTTGGTCTTGATGTGTTCGGCATCGGTGAACATCACCGCAAGGAGTTTCTCGATTCCGCGCCCGCGATCATTCTGGCCGCTGCTGCAGCGCGCACGAGGCAGATCCGCCTCGCAAGTGCGGTGACCGTTCTGAGCGCTGCCGATCCCGTGCGGGTCTTCCAGGATTTCGCAACGATCGACCTCATTTCGAAAGGCCGCGCGGAAATCGTGGTCGGGCGCGGCTCGTTTGGCGAGGCCTATCCGCTCTATGGCTTTGCCATGAACGACTACGACGCGCTCTTCGTCGAAAAGCTCGATCTGCTGATCAAGCTTCGCGACGAGACCAATGTGACCTGGAAAGGCCGCTTCCGGCCGGCACTTTCCGGCCAAGGTGTCTATCCGCGCCCCCACCAGGCAAAAATGCCGATCTGGCTCGGGGTCGGCGGAACGCCGCAATCCTTCGCCCGTGCCGGTGCACTTGGCCTTCCCCTGATGGTTGCCATCATCGGCGGGTCCTTTGCCCGCTTTCGTCCGCTTGTCGATCTTTATCGCGAGGCGGGCCAGCGCGCCGGCCATACGCCGGAAACATTGAAGGTCGGGGTTCATGCGATGGGCTTTGTTGGCGATACCGATGAGAGTGCTGCCAATGCCTTCTTTCCGGGCTGGGCCTATATGTTTACCGAAATCGGTCGCGAGCGCGGCTGGTCGACAGCCACGCGCGCGCAATTTGATGCCATGCGCAGCCCTCATGGCGCCTTTCTGATCGGCAGTCCCAAGACGGTTCGTGAAAAGATCCTTGCCGCAGACAAGGCCTTGGGCGGCATCTCGCGCCTGACCTTCCAGATGAGTTCGGCCATGCTGGAAACGCAGGCGATGCAGCGCTCCATCGAGCTTCTTGGTTCAGACGTTGCGCCCGCCATCCGGGCGGAGCTTGGCGGCCGATCCAATGGGTGAACTGATCGGCGGCATCTGGCAGAAAAGCGGAATTGAAAGCGTGTTGGCCCATGGCGAACTGCGCCGTCCGCCCTCGGTGTTCCGCGATTGGATCACGGCGTCTGATGACGCGCCATTCAAAGCAGAGCCAGGCCGCTATCATCTTTATGTGTCGCTGGCCTGCCCCTGGGCGCACCGCACCCTGATCATGCGCAACCTCAAGGGTCTGGTCGGGATGATCGACATTTCGGTGGTGCATTGGCTGATGGGCGAAGACGGCTGGACCTTTAACGCAGCACCTGGCGTCATTCCGGATGCTCTGAACGGGGCAAGGTTTCTTCACGAGATCTACACACGCTCGGATCCATCCTGCACCTCGCGGGTCACGGTTCCGGTTTTATGGGACAAGCACCATCAGCGGATCGTCTCGAACGAATCCTCCGAGATTCTGCGCATGTTCAATGACGCTTTCGATGGATGTGGCGCAGCGGCTGGCGACTTTTATCCAGCAGAGCTTCGTGACGAGATCGACGGTGTCAATGACCGCGTTTATTCGACACTGAACAACGGGGTCTATCGCGCAGGCTTTGCAACGACGCAAGAAGCCTACGAACTTGCTGTTGGCGAGGTGTTCGCGACACTGGACTGGCTGGAACAGCGCTTGAAGCGGCAACGCTATCTTGTCGGCTCAACGCTGAGCGAAGCGGACATCCGCCTGTTTACGACACTGGTGCGGTTCGATCCGGTCTATCACGGGCATTTCAAATGCAATATCCGGGCGCTTGTCGATTACCCTGCCCTCTGGGCCTATACGCGCGATCTCTTCAGCCATCCCGCCATCCGCCCGACGGTGAATTTTCAGCACATCAAAAGCCATTATTACAGAAGTCACCCTTGGCTTAACCCAGGTGGCATCGTCCCACTCGGCCCCGACTGTGATTTCGATTTCCCATCCGGGCGAGAAGCGCTTGCGTGAATTGCCCGTCTGATTGGCAGACACATGCTCCTTCCCCACCTTCAGCTGACAAAAAGGAGATATCCGCCATAACGAGCATTGCGATCATTGGCTCCGGCAAGATCGGATAGGCATTGGCAGAGCGTTTGCATGCGGCAGGAATTGCCGCAGTCGTTGCGAACAGCCGCCCCCCTGCATCGCTCGACGCTCTACCACTATTTTTACGGCAAGGATAAAGTGCCGGGCAAGCTGGAGCCCGGCAACCCCAACGACGAACTTGCCTATTCCACCTGCGGCATTGTTGATGACCTTCCAAACCTCGGCGAACAGGCCGGGGAAATCATTGTCCGCCTCGAAGTGCCAACGTGGTGTGCGCCGCGCGGGATGTGTCCGCATCGCAACGAGCCGCGTCGCAAGTTCTCCTGTTGACGAATAGCATTCGTTTGACATTCATTTTATTTTCGCTCTACAGTACATCAGTTTCGCATATGCTCACAAATGGTACAGCGCGGCGCATCAAGCAGGTTTTTTCCTGTCGACCGATGTGGCCGCAGGTCTGGAGATTTTGATGACGGGGCTCTATCCTGCCGCTTGATGGCGGCGTGATGGATGAGCTTTCAAGCCTTGGAGGGGCTGAAGGCGACCGGTCATCGACAGCTTAGGGTTGGGAGGCCCAAGGCATGCTGGAATTGCGCAATGTGTCGAAGGTGGTGGGCCGCGACTATCATATTTTCCCGACCACCCTTGCACTCAAGCGGGGAACGCTGAATGTCCTGCTTGGCCCGACGCTGTCGGGCAAGACCTCGCTGATGCGCCTGATGGCCGGGCTAGATCGACCGACAGAGGGGCAGCTCCTCTTTGATGGCACGGACGTCACCGGCATGCCGGTGCAAAAGCGCAATGTCGCCATGGTCTACCAGCAGTTCATCAACTATCCGGCGCTGACAGTGTACGAAAACATTGCCTCGCCGATGCGCATTGCCGGCAAGGATGCCGCCACCATCGACCGCGAGGTGAAGAAGGCCGCCGATCTCCTGCGGCTGACGCCTTATCTCGATCGCACGCCGCTCAACCTCTCCGGCGGCCAGCAGCAGCGCACGGCGCTTGCCCGCGCCATCGTCAAAAACGCCAATCTCGTGCTTCTCGACGAGCCGCTGGCCAACCTGGATTACAAACTGCGCGAGGAATTGCGCGAAGAACTGCCCAAAATCTTTGCCGCATCCGGTGCGATCTTCGTTTATGCGACCACAGAACCTTCCGAGGCACTGCTGCTCGGCGGCAGCACCGCGACGCTCAGCGAAGGCCGCGTCACCCAGTTCGGCGACACCATCCGTGTCTACCGTGAACCGTCAGATCTTCTGACCGCCCGCACCTTTGCCGACCCGCCGCTCAATACGATCAACCTCGTCCATGAGGGGGGACAGTTCCTGCACGGTGGCCAGCCGATCCTTCCCGTACCGTCGCATCTGGCGGCCATTCCGTCCGGCCCGGTGACGGTGGCGTTTCAGCCGCATCATCTGATGCTCGCGCCGCGCCCTTTCAGCCACCCGCTCGCAACCCGAACCCAGGTTTCGGAGATCGCCGGGTCCGAAAGCTTCATCCACCTGGATTTCGCCGGTGAAAAATGGGTCATGCTGACACACGGGATCCACGACATCGATCCGGACCAGATGATCGATGTGCATCTGGATACGCGCCATCTGATGGCATTCGACCCGGCTACCGGTGCGACGCTTGCTGCGCCACATCCGACGGCGGCGTGAGGAGGACACCATGGCCCGTATCAGCCTCGATCATATCCGCCACGCCTATAACGCCAAGGCCAAGGCTGCCGGCGATTATGCCTTGAAGAAGGTTCATTACGAATGGGACGATGGCGGCGCCTATGCGCTTCTGGGGCCCTCCGGATGCGGCAAGACCACGCTGCTCAACATCATCTCGGGGCTCCTGCATCCCTCCGATGGCCGCATCCTGTTTGACGGCAAGGACGTGACAACCTTGTCGACGGAGGCGCGCAACATTGCCCAGGTGTTTCAGTTCCCTGTTGTCTACGACACGATGAGCGTCTTCGACAATCTCGCCTTTCCGCTGCGCAACCGGCAGGTGCCGGAGGCCGAGGTGAAAAAACGTGTCGAGCACATTCTTGAGATGACGGACCTTGCCTCCATGGCAGGCCGGCGCGCGCAGGGGCTGACGGCCGACCAGAAGCAGAAGATTTCTCTCGGCCGGGGGCTGGTGCGCTCCGATGTCAATGCGATCTTGTTCGATGAGCCGCTGACCGTCATCGACCCGCATATGAAATGGCAGTTGCGCTCGCAGCTGAAGCGGCTGCATCGCAGTTCGCGCTTCACCATGGTGTATGTGACCCATGACCAGACCGAGGCGCTGACCTTTGCCGACAAGGTCGTTGTCATGCATGACGGAGAGATCGTCCAGATCGGTACGCCTGCCGAGCTTTTCGAACGGCCAAGCCACACCTTCGTCGGTTATTTCATCGGCTCGCCGGGCATGAATGTCATGCCGGTTTCGGTGACAGGGACGACGGCCCGTATCGGCGACCAGACCATTGCGTTGTCTGGCGCGCCGAAGCTTTCAAGCGGGGCCAAGGTGGAGCTTGGCATCCGGCCGGAATTCGTGCGGCTATCGCGCGAGGGCATGGCGATCGACATTGCCAAGGTGGAGGATATCGGGCGCCTGAAGATCGTGCGGGCGCGGTTTTGTGGGCAACCGCTCTCCATCGTTCTTTCGGAAGACGACGAAATCCCGGCCGATCCGCGCGTCACATTCGATCCCGGAGCGATCGGCATCTTCGCCGATAGCTGGCGCGTCGGCATGGAGGGCTGAGACATGAACAAGACGTGGAACAACAAAGCCTGGTTCATGGTGCTGCCGGTCTTGGTGCTCGTTGCGTTTTCCGCCGTCATTCCGCTGATGACGGTGGTGAATTATTCGGTGCAGGATACGTTCGGCAACAACCAGTTCTTCTGGGCAGGCACCGACTGGTTCGTGCAGATGCTTTCTTCCGACCGGTTCTGGAATGCGCTGGCGCGCAATCTTGTTTTCTCCGGCATCATTCTTGCAATCGAGGTGCCGCTTGGCATTTTCATCGCCCTCAACATGCCCAAGACCGGGCCAGGCGTGCCGGTCTGCCTCGTGCTGATGGCTCTGCCGCTTCTCATTCCGTGGAATGTCGTCGGCACCATCTGGCAGGTGTTCGGCCGTGTCGATATCGGCCTGCTCGGTTATGTGCTGAACAGTCTCGGCATCGACTATAATTACACGCAGGACCCCGTCGATGCCTGGGCAACCGTCATCGTCATGGATGTCTGGCACTGGACGAGCCTTGTCGTGCTGCTCTGCTATGCCGGCCTCGTCTCCATTCCCGACGCCTATTACCAGGCCGCCAAGATCGATGGCGCGTCGCGCTGGTCGGTATTTCGCTATATCCAGCTGCCGAAGATGAAGCGGGTGCTGCTGATTGCCGTGCTCTTGCGCTTCATGGACAGCTTCATGATCTACACCGAGCCTTTCGTGGTAACCGGCGGTGGCCCCGGCAACTCCACCACCTTCCTCTCCATCGATCTCGTCAAGATGGCGGTTGGCCAATTCGATCTCGGGCCGGCGGCGGCCATGTCGATCATCTACTTCCTGATCATCCTTCTGCTCTCCTGGGTCTTTTATACCGTGATGACGCAGAGCGATGCCGAAGAGAAATGAGGAAGGCATCATGAACCAGATCAGAACACGCAGCCGTTTCGGTTTCCTCGTCCCGACGATCTACATCGTCTTCCTCATCCTGCCGATCTATTGGCTGGCCAATATGAGCTTCAAGACCAATAGCGAGATCCTGGGCGCCCTATCGCTCTGGCCGCAGCAGCCGACACTGCGCAACTACATGGTGATCTTTACCGATCCGTCCTGGTATAACGGCTACATCAACTCGATCCTCTACGTGGTGATGAACACGGTGATTTCGGTCAGTGCAGCGCTTCCGGCAGCCTATGCCTTCTCGCGCTATCGGTTCCTCGGCGACAAGCACCTGTTCTTCTGGCTACTCACCAACCGCATGGCGCCGCCGGCCGTGTTTGCCCTGCCCTTCTTCCAGCTCTATTCGGCCTTCGGCCTCATCGACACGCATATTGCTGTGGCCATTGCGCATTGCCTGTTCAATGTGCCCTTGGCGGTGTGGATCCTGGAAGGGTTCATGTCGGGTGTGCCGAAGGAAATCGACGAAACCGCCTACATCGACGGTTATTCCTTCCCGAAATTCTTCGTGAAGATCTTCATGCCGCTGATTGCCTCCGGCATCGGGGTCGCGGCCTTCTTCTGCTTCATGTTTTCCTGGGTCGAACTGTTGATCGCCCGGACGCTGACGACCACGGATGCCAAGCCGATTGCAGCGACCATGACGCGAACCGTCTCGGCGTCAGGCATGGACTGGGGCGTGCTGGCGGCGGCCGGCGTGCTCACCATCATTCCTGGCGCGCTCGTCATCTATTTCGTCCGAAACTACATCGCCAAGGGCTTTGCCCTCGGCCGCGTCTGACAGGAGGTTTGCGGTGAACTTCACATGGATGGCCTGGACACTGCCGACGGCACTGTTTTTCATCGGCATCTTCACGTTGATCGCAGCCATGGGCGTCTGGGAATACCTGTCGCCGGGCGGTGGTCCGCGGGTTGGAATCTTGAGGTTCGAGACGACGCGCGGTGACCGCCTGTTCGTGTCACTGCTGGGCTCCGCATTCATTCATCTCGCATGGCTGGGTCTTGGAGGGCCCAGTCTGTGGTGGGCTTTGGCCCTGTCCGTGGTCTATGCGATCGGCGTGTTCCGCTTCGTCTAGCCATGAGGGCCAGAAGGCCTGCCGGGTGGGACCGGCAGGCAATTCGAAACGACTATCTGCAATCGCAACGTTGGGAGGAGACCTTATGCGACGGCACCTGATGACGACAACGGCAGCCCTGCTGCTGGCAATGACAGGGACGGCCTTTGCCGACATGAACGCGGCAAAGCAGTTCCTGGACAAGGAAATCAAGGACATGTCGGCGCTGACGCGCGCCGACCAGGAAAAGGAAATGCAATGGTTCATCGATGCGGCAAAGCCCTTTGCCGGCATGGATATCAAGGTTGTTTCCGAAACCATCACCACGCATGAATACGAATCCAAGGTACTGGCGCCGGCTTTTACCGCCATTACCGGCATCAAGATCACCCATGACCTGATCGGCGAAGGCGATGTGGTCGAAAAGCTGCAGACGCAGATGCAGTCGGGTGAAAATATCTATGACGCCTATGTCAACGATTCCGACCTCATCGGCACCCATTGGCGCTACAAGCAGGCCCGTTCGCTGACCGACTGGATGGCCAGTGAAGGCAAGGCCGTGACCAATCCCGGTCTCGACCTGCAGGATTTCATCGGCCTGAAGTTTACCACCGCGCCGGATGGAAAACTCTACCAGCTGCCGGACCAGCAGTTCGCCAACCTCTACTGGTTCCGTTATGACTGGTTCAACGACGCCAAGAACAAGGCCGATTTCAAGGCCAAGTATGGCTACGATCTCGGCGTTCCCGTCAACTGGTCGGCTTACGAGGACATTGCCGCATTCTTCACCGGCCGCGAGCAGGACGGCAAGAAGGTCTTCGGCCATATGGACTATGGCAAGAAGGACCCATCGCTCGGCTGGCGCTTTACCGATGCCTGGCTTTCCATGGCCGGCAATGGCGACAAGGGCCTGCCGAACGGCCTGCCGGTGGATGAATGGGGCATCAAGGTGGACGAAAAATCCCGCCCGGTCGGCTCTTGCGTCGCCCGCGGCGGTGACACCAACGGGCCGGCCTCCGTCTACGCCATCCAGAAATACCTCGATTGGCTGAAGGCCTATGCACCGCCGTCCGCGCAAGGCATGACCTTCTCGGAATCCGGGCCGGTGCCATCACAGGGTGAAGTCGCCCAGCAGATGTTCATGTACACGGCCTTTACCGCCGATCTCGTCAAGGATGGCCTGCCGGTGGTCAACGCCGACGGAACGCCGAAATGGCGTTTCGCGCCCAGCCCGCACGGCGTCTACTGGAAGGACGGCATGAAGCTGGGTTACCAGGACGTCGGCTCCTGGACGCTGCTGAAATCCACCCCTGATGACCGCGCCAAGGCGGCCTGGCTTTATGCCCAGTTCGTCGTCTCCAAGACCGTCGACGTGAAAAAGAGCCATGTCGGCCTGACACTGATCCGGGAATCGACCATCCAGCACAAGAGCTTCACCGACCGTGCGCCAAAGCTTGGTGGCCTCATCGAGTTCTACCGCTCGCCGGCCCGCGTACAATGGTCGCCGACCGGCACCAACGTGCCGGATTATCCAAAGCTTGCCCAGTTGTGGTGGCAGGCGATCGGCGATGCCTCTTCCGGAGCCAAGACCGCGCAGGCCGCCATGGACTCGCTCTGCGCCGAGCAGGAAAAGGTCATGCAACGCCTCGAGCGCGCCGGCGTTCAGGGCGATATTGGCCCCAAGCTCGCCGAAGAGCATGATCTGGCCTACTGGAACAAGGATGCTGTCGCCAAGGGCCACCTTGCGCCGCAGCTGAAGGTTGCGAACGAAAAGGAAAAGCCCCTCACCGTCAATTATGACGAGTTGGTGAAGAGCTGGCAGAAGAAGTAATACGGGCGGACCAAATGAGCGATTGCGCCGGCGGATGTTCACCATCCGCCGGCTTTTTTTTGCATGTGGATGGGTCTGACGCTGCAGCGATGTGATTGGAAACATCGGCGGCACGCGCGCACCACTCAATGTTTTTTTTGGGGGGGTGGGCAATAGCCGGAACCGGATCCAACATCGATGGCGCGGGTCTGCGCATCGGACAGCAGACGATCAGGACCCCGCCACGAACCGCTCACATGGCCATCCCCTTGAGGCGATCCGCCGGCAGATACGGCAATCATCTGCCTCCGACCGTTCGCCCAAATCCGCACCGTGTTCGTTTCTGTCCAAGCGTGAGATTTTTCTGGCGGTTAAAGAAGAGCGAAGCACTCCGCTTTTCTCTTGAAGGCCAGACCGCCGGAAGCCGCCATGTCACTCTCCGTTTCCTCGCCATCGACCCCGTCCGCAGCGCGCCTGGCCGACGTTCACCCGCGCCGTGCCATGCTCCGGCTTTATGCGGTGCTGGCCGGCCTTTATCTCGCGCAGGGTATCCCGACCTATCTGCTGCTCGTGGCGCTTCCGCCGCTGATGCGCGAAGCCGGCGCCTCGCGCACGGCAATCGGGCTGTTTTCTCTGCTGATGCTGCCGCTGGTGTTAAAATTCGCCGTCGCGCCCTATGTCGATCGCCACAAGCTTATGCCACGGTTCGGCCATCGCCGGGGCTGGATCGTGCCAACCCAGGCGCTGGTATCGCTCTCCATCGCCGCCATGGCGTTTTTCGATCCGTCGCAGGCGCTGCCGCTCTTCGGCCTCGGCCTTTTGATCGCGCTTCTGTCGTCGCTGCAGGATATCGCCACGGATGGTTATGCCGTGCGCCACCTGAAGGGCGGCTCGCGGGCCATCGGCAATGCCGTGCAGGCGGGAGCCGTCGCGCTCGGGGTCATCATCGGCGGCACGCTAGTTCTGGTTCTCGTCAAGCAGATCGGCTGGACACCGACCATCCTGCTTGTCGCCGTGCTCTCGCTTCTGCCGCTGCTCGCCACCCTGTTCATGGCGGAACAGCAGGCAAGCGTTGAGACAGCCGATCGACCGCGCCCCAGTCTCGGCGCCTTCTTCCGGCGGCCCCAGGCCTGGCTGATCCTCGGTTTTGCGCTCAGCTATCGGGCGAGTGAAGGCCTGGTGCGCGGCATGGAGGGCGCCTATCTCGTCGATATCGCCGTCCCGACCGCCTGGATCGGTTATCTCTCCGGCACGGCGGCCGCTACGGCGGGAATGGCCGGCGCGCTGCTCGCAGCGCTCGTCATCCGCCGGCTCGGTCTCGGATCGACGCTGCTTCTGCTCGGCGGGCTGCGCAGCCTGTGTTTCCTTGCCTTTTCGCTCAATGCCTTCGGTCTTGCCCCCGGCATTGCCGTGGCACTCGCCGCCTCCGGTTTCCAAACGCTGATCCGTTATATGGAACTGGTGGCGATCTATTCCTTCTTCATGAAATCCGCCTCCGACGACCAGCCCGGGACCGATTTCACGCTTCTCGCCTGTGCCGAACTGGTGGTCTATATCATCGGCACCTCGATTGCCGGCATCATCGCCGATCGCGTCGGCTACGCCTCACTCTTCTCGCTGGCAACGGTCATCTCCGTTCTCGGCATCGCGCTGTCGCTCTTAATGCTGCGTCGGCTTAAGCCGCCGGCCGAACCTGCCGCTTGAGGTCCGACGGCCGGATCTGGTAGCGGCTGCGGAACGACCGGTTGAAATAGGACAAGTCGTTGAAGCCGCATTGATAGGCGACTTCGGCAATCGACATGCGCTCGCCGGAGGCCATCATCACCGCCTTTGCCCGCTCCAGCCGCCGTTCCAGCACGTGGCGGGAAAAAGTGGTGCCTTCGCGCGAAAACAGTTTCTGGATGGCCCGGGGTGTAATGCCCTCGGCCTCCGCCACGTCATTGATTGAAAAACCACCGTCGCCCAGGCGCGCGTCGATCAGCGCCCGGATGCGCGCCAGCCGGTTGTCCGGTGCCGCCTCCCTGGCGGCGCCACCCAGGGCCTGTGAGAGCAGCGGCAGAAAATCGTAGAAATGGCTCACCATCATTGCCACGTCTTCGGCCGTCTGCTGCTCGCGTTGCAGCAGATAGCCGGCATAACTGGTCAGCATGTGTAAAGGTAGGCAGGCGGCCGGCACGGTCTTCAGCATCAGCACGTCGAGGCAGGCCCGGTGCTGGTCAACGGCCTGTTCCGGCAGATGCGCGCAATCGAGGCGCCCGCCTTCGGAGATGATGATGCGCAATCCGTTCTGCGCCGGAAGGAAGACCACATCTCCGCTGGCAGCCTCGATCCGGGATCGCCCATGCTCCACGATCATCGACTGGCCGACCGAGCGCAGGAGCACCACACCCCGATCGCCGCTACCCTCGCAGGTGAGGCGGACAAGCGTCCTCGGGAAATAGAGGGTCGCGAGCAACAGAGACGGGTCGTGCCAGTAAAGCCCCGTCGATCCGCTGATGTCGCCACCCTCGAGGCTGACGCTCAGTCCCCCCATCATGTCGACCAGGATACTGCCGCAGAGAGCGCGGGCCTCCGTGTCGGTGAGCGCTGCAGAGCCGAATTTCAGGGGGCGGATCAAGCTCATGTGGACGGTCAACTTTCCTTGGGGAACTTCGCGCTGGTCCAAGCCACGTTCGCCTCCATCCAAGCGTGGGCCACGGGCATGCTCTAAACATGACCGAAGCAGTAATGTTTTATCGCGACTCGCTCAAGTCTTGGGCGTCGCGAAAATGTGAGTGATGAGGGGATCTATGACATTCTTTGGGGAACAGAGGCGTGGCCTGAGCGGGACCTGCGCCTTGGCACACTCGACCACGTCGCTGACGGCGCTTGCGGTCGTCGCATTTCTCGGGGCAGCGGATGCGGGCCTTGCGCAGGATGCAGCCAGCGAAGATGCAGCGACGGCTGCCGAAACATCCGGCGAAACCGTTCTTGGCCGCATCGTCGTCACCGGCAGCCGCGCACCGGAAAAGATCTCCGAGATCGCGCGCACCATCAAGGTGGTCGACGAGGCCGAGATCAAGGCCGCTGCCCTTCAGGGCAAGAGCCTGCAGCAGATCCTTGCTGAAACCGTGCCGAGCTTTGATGCCGCAAGTGAAGGGTCCCGCACCAATTACGGCCAGAACCTGCGTGGCCGCACGGCACTCGTGCTGATCGACGGCATCTCGCTGAATTCAGCCCGTGGCCTCAGCCGCCAGTTCGATTCCATCGACCCGTTCAACATCGCCCGCGTCGAGGTGCTCTCCGGCGCAACCGCCCTTTACGGCGGCAATGCCACCGGCGGCATCATCAACATCATCACCAAAAAGGGCCGGGATGCGGGCGACGGCCTGCATGCCGAAACCCAGGTCGGCGTTGCCAGCGGCTTCCAGGGCAGCCAGGATTTCGACCGCAATGCGGCCGGCGCCGTCACCTATAACAGCGCCAACTGGGACGCCCGCCTGTCGGTTTCCGGCAACCGCACCGGCGCCTATTACGATGGCTCCGGCGACATGGTCACGCCTGACATCACCCAATCCTCGACCGCTTTCAATGAGCGCATCGACGTGATGGGTTCGGTCGGCGTTCAGATTGACGAAGATCGCCGCCTCGACGCGACCATGCAATATTTCGACAGCGCCCAGGACAGCGACTACGGCCTCTATTACGGACCATTCCTATCGGGTCTCTCCAACCCCAGCCTGTTCGAGGCCCGTTCCGGCTATCAGTCGGATGTCGAGCCGGAGACCCGCCGCAAGATGCTGGCGCTCAGCTATACCGATGCCGATTTCCTCGGCCAGCAATTGCTGCTGCAGGGGGCGGTGCGATCAGAGGATATCGTCTTTAATCCCTTCCCCTCGACGGGGAGCGCTGCCGGCACCTATTTCGGCGCCAGCCAGCAGACGACGGATTATTACAGTTTCAAGGCCGCCATGGTGTCGGAGCTGACCGACACGGTGAAGCTTACCTACGGCGTGGATGCCGACCGTGACAGTTTCTCCGCCAACCAATCGATCTTCAACCTGACCACGGCGGTGATGTCCGGCGGCATGGATTTCGACACGATCGGCGTCACCGGCCTCTATCCCGATATCGATGTCAGCACCGTTGCCGGTTTTGCCGAAGCCGCCTGGGAAGCCACTGACCGGCTGACCGTGAACGGCGGCCTCCGTTACCAGTTTACCAAAACGGAAGTGGGCAATTTTGTCGGCGCCGCCCAGCAGGTGGCAATCCTCAATGGTGCTGCCACCTCGGCCGATGCCATCCCCGGCGGCGAGGTCGATTACGACGCGCTGCTTTTTAATGCCGGCGCGACCTTTGACGTCACGCCCGACCAGCAGGTCTATGCAAACTTCTCGCAAGGCTTCGAACTGCCCGACCCCGCCAAATATTATGGCGTCGGCACCTATACCCTGTCCAATGGACACTATGTCCTGACCGACAGCGTCAATGTCTCAACCTCGGCACTCGAAGCGATCAAGACCGACAGTTTCGAGCTTGGCTTCCGCCATGACGACGGTGCGTTGAATGTCGCGGCCGCCGCCTATTATTCGACCTCAGACCGCTCGATCAGCCTCAATCGCACGACACTGACCATTGAGATGAAGGACGAGAAGCGCCGGGTCTACGGCATTGAGGCAGAGGCCGGCTATAAGTTCGACAACGGTTTCGATGTCGGTATCCTCGGCCATTGGGTGAAGTCGGAAAAGAAGAGCGCCGACGGCTGGTACCAGGAATCGGTCGGCACGGCGAGCACGTCGAAGGCCGGCGGCCACATCGGCTGGGGCAATGAGCGTTTTTCCGTTCGTTTGACAGGCGAGCATGTCTTCAGCCTTGAAGATGATGCCGGCTACGAGATCGAGGGTTACAACCTCTTCAATCTCGGCGGTCGCTACACGTTTGCCGAACAGGCAACCACGATCAATTTCGGCATCCAGAACCTCTTCGATACCGATTACACCACCGTCTGGGGATCGCGCGCAAAGGCGCTTTACGGCGCTCTCGTCGACGAGTCGGTCTTCGACTATCACGGTCGTGGCCGCACCTTCGCGATCTCGGTCACCAAGGTATTCTGAGAATTGGAAAGGGCGCCGGAATGACCCGGCGCCCAGACGACTGACCTCACCTCAGTTGTGGTATCTCCCTTGCGGCAGCTGGCACCTCAGCCTGAGAGCCGGCTGGCAGATAAGTTCGACATGTCCTGGTCCGATGGGGCGGCACGATCAACCGGCATCGGGGTGCTTGTGCTCTCACACACACGCCCACTGGCAAACGCCCGGCGGCTGGCACCGGGCGGATCGTCTCAGTGGAATGCGATATCGCCGATCACGCGCACGCGCACGCGGCGTGCGCCGCCCGGCAGATAAGCGATCGGGATATCCTCGACCTCAAGCGTCTTCAGGCTTGACCGGCTTGCACCGGAGGCAACGGCTGCGTTCTGCGCCTCCGTCTCGGCCTTCGCCAGGGCCTCATCTCGGCTCAGGCCGGAAAAGACCTGGTCGACCTCGCCGGAGACCTGCGCCATCGCAGCACCCAGCGCATTGGCGACACCGGCGTTTTCGACACGCAAGACTTCTGACGCCCCGGCAATCCTTTCGGGGATCAGGAAGGCGCCGCCGCCCACGGCAATCAACGGAACGTCGTCGGCGGACGTCTTCATCTGGTCAAAACTATCGGTAACCATCGCGCGGATACGCTCAAGGCTTGCCTTGACCAAGGAAGGATCGAGAGTTTTCACCCGGTCCTTGTCACCCATGTCGATCAGGCCCGCCGCAACGGCGACATCCGACGTCGTCAACGTGTTGCCGCCAAAAACGAGCGCATCGCTCAGGATGCGATAACCGACAGAGCGTGGGCCGATCCTGCCGGTATCCGGATCGATGATCGTACCACCGCCGAGCGCGATCGGAAGCAGGTCGGGCATCCGGAACAGGGTGCGCACGCCACCAATGTGGACGATGTTGTTGGCTTCGCGCGGAAAGCCGCCGACAAGGCAGCCGATATCCGATGTCGTGCCGCCGACATCGACGACCATCGCGTCGGTCAAGCCGGTGAGAAACGCCGCGCCGCGCATCGAATTGGTCGGGCCTGAGGCAAAGCTGTGAACCGGGTTTGCCGACGCCACTTCGGCAAGTGCTACCGTGCCGTCATTCTGCGTCAGATAGAACGGCGCGGTGACGCCTGCCTCGCGCAGCGCATCCGAAAACGCCTGCACCGTCGTCCTGCCCAGCGATTGCAGTGCCGCGTTCAGGAGAGCCACATTCTCGCGTTCCAGCAGGCCGATGCGGCCGAGCGTGTGCGACAGGGTGATTTTTGCGTCGGGGATGACCGAACGCACAATCTCGGCGGCTAAGACCTCGCATTCGGTGGTGAGCGGCGAAAAGGTGGCCGAGATTGCGATGGACGTGATGCCGGCATCGCGGATCTTCATCGCCGCTTCGCGGATTTCGCCCGGGATCATCGGCACCAGCGGACTGCCGTCATATTCATGCCCGCCGTGCACCATGAAGATCATCGGATCGACACAGGCGCGCAGATCATCCGGCCAATCGCACATCGGCGGCAGCGACCGTCCGGTGGGCAGCGCGATGCGGATTGCAGCGACCCGCTCCAGTCGGGCGCGTTCAACCACGGCATTGGTGAAATGGGTGGTGCCGATCATCACGGCGTCAATGGGTCGATCAGTCTGGCCGACAAAGCTGGATACATGCGCCAGCGCCGATTTGACGCCTGACATCACGTCCTGCGTCGTGGGAACCTTGATCGAGGACAGCGTCGTGCGGCCATCAATCAGCACGGCATCCGTATTGGTGCCGCCAACGTCAATACCGATGCGTTTCATGAGAATACCGATGTGAAGTCAATGTCATAACCGAAGGCTCTGGGACCGACGGCCGCGATGCCCGCAGGCGATGTCAAAAGCGCCGGCGCCGGCAATGCCACCACGGTCACCCGCTGGCCATAACGCACGGATTCCGTGCCAATCGCGCTGCCGGACACCGTGTCCAGTAGGCAAATGAGATCGGGCGTCATGGCAACCGGATGACCATCGCGGAAGGCAACGGCCCATTCGTTCTGGAAGCCGAGTTCCATACGCGAACCCTTGTCCGCATCAATGCCCTCGATCAGCGTGGTGCCGCGCAAAAAACCGCCGGTGGTTTCCCGCGCCACGTCGATCACCTTGCCGCGAAACAGCTGCTTGCCGCCCTCGTGATCAAGCACGGCCCGCACAGGATCGTCATGACGCGCGCGCGCCTCGATGACCGCGCGTCCGAGTTCAACTGCCTTGGTGACGGTATAATGGATACCCCAATCCTTCACTTCGCGCCCGGTGCGTGGCGCCTTGCAGGTGGCAGCCGTCGATCCGACCTCGGTGCAGACCTTGCGCGAGATACGCTCCATCCACTTCCATGAGGCAGCGCGCGTCACTATCACCTCGTTGTCACGCACATCAACGAGCGACAGCGGAAACATCGGCAGATTGCCGATGGCAAACGAGGTCATCTGTGCCTCGGGATAAGCGCGGCCCATGGCATCGGCATTCACAACAGGCCGGCCAAGCATGGCGGCCGCGAGAAACGACGACAGCGCATTCGAACCGCCAATCTCGACGCTCATGATGGCGCGAAACGGCCTGCCGATATAATCTTCCATCACTTCGACAGCACGCGCGAGATGGGCTGGATCACCGAGACGTTCCTGCCCCACCAGCGGCGCACCCATCTTCGACACGACCGCCACCATGTCGTCGTCTTCCAGAGCCATCGGATCCATCACCTGGACACGGCGGCCTTCGGCATAAAGACGGCGCAGGTTGAGGGTCGAGATATAAGGATTGCCTCCGCCCCCGGTTCCGAGGATCCACGCGCCGGTGGCAAGCGGCTCGATATTTTCTTCGGGAAATTCTTCAAGCATGTGTCACCTTCGACCGTGCAATATCGCCCGCGCTCATCTGTCGCGCGACAATTGCCTCTGTCATTCTGCGGCTTGGACTTTATCGGCGGGATAGGTCTCAACCCGGCGATATCAAGGGATGGTGCCGGCCCCGCATTTCTGGGGGCCGGCATGTCTTGTGGGAGGCGACGATCAGTTCGCCTTGCAATCCCAATAGAAGTTGGAAAAGTTCAGGTCCCAGCTCTGCATCGGAATGAAAGCATAACCCTGCAGGCACTTGTTGGCACCGTAACGACGGTTCGGCGCAACGGCCCAGACATCGGGCTGCAACTCGGCGATCTTTGTCTGCAGTTCCTTGTAGGTCGCGTTCTGGGCCGCCACGTCGGTTTCGCCACGTGCCTTGTCGATCAGCGCATCGATTTGAGGGTTCTGCAGCCATTCCATCGACCACCAGGTGCCGGCGGCCTTGGAATGATACTGGTTGTAGAACATCGAATCCGGCGACGGATAGCTTGGCGAGACGTTGACCTGCGTCGAAGCCGGTGTGGTTTCCGGCTTGGCCGACAGCTCGACAATGCGGTTCCACGGCTCCGGCTTGATGTCGAGCGTGATGCCGATCTGCTCGAGATTGGCCTGCAGCAGCAGCGCCACCTCCGCCTCGAAGGCGAGCGAGGCGACATAGCTGTTCACCAGCGTGATCTTCTGGCCAGCGTACTTCGACTTCGCCAGTTCTTCCTTGGCCTTTTCGAGGTCAAAGACGCCCGGCTCTATGCCGTCATTATGGGCGTCCTTGAATGCGTCCGACAAGGGTCCCTTCATGTCGAAGCCGGGATAAATGACGTCCTGAATGGTCTTGTAGTCGGTGGCATAGGCGATGGCCCGGCGCACATGCACGTCGTCGGTCGGATAGACCTTTGTGTTGAGCTTGATGACAAAGCCGCCGGCGGTGCGGGTCTGGATCAGCTTGTAGCCGTCCATCTTGCCGATCGCTTCATAGGTATCGTTGCCGAGACCATGGGAGGAAAGGCCAAGCTCGCCCTTTTCGGCCAGCGCCTTGACGGTGGCGTCGTCGCTGGTCTGGATAAAGCGCACTTCGTCGATCGGCTTGCCCTTGGTCCAGCCGAGGAAATAGTCGGCATTGCGGGCGATGACCATATCGGCCGAGCGATTGTAGCTGACCAGCTTGTAGGGGCCGGAACCCGCCGAATGTTCGCCGACATAGGTTTCACCCCACTTGTCTTCAGCCTTGGCATTGGCCTCGATCAGCTTCTGGTTCATGGCCATGAAGATCGGGGTGACCGACATGAAGGGCGCAAACTGGCGTTCAAGCTTGAAGACGACCGTCACGTCGTCGGGCGTCGTAATGTTTTCCGGCTTGATCAGCCCGACGATGAGGTTGGACGGGCCCTTGTTGATGCCGATCAGGCGCTTCACCGACCAGGCGATGTCGGACGCCTTCAGCGCCGTGCCGTCCTGGAATTTCGCATCATCGCGCAGGTGGAACGTATAGGTCAGTCCGTCAGGCGAAATCTCCCAGGACTTGGCCAGATGCGGCACGATCTCGCCCGATGGGCTGACGGTGGTGAGCCCGTCATACATGTTCACGATCGCCATGTAGCCGGTATAGTCGGTCACTTTGGCCGGATCGAGCGACGAGAAAATCTGCATCGTGTTGACGGCGATCGAGACCTTGTCGTCCGATAGGGCAACGGCAGATGTCAGCGACAGGCCGAAAGCAGTGCCGACCGCCAGCATAGCAAGGCGCGATGTGATGGAATGCACGTTCATTCAAGTTCTCCTCTTTCGCGGGATTTTCCCGCTTGTGTTAAAGCTGATCAGGCAGCCGTCTGAGCGAGCGCAGGCAGCGGCGAAAATGCGATTTCGGGGTAACCGAAGGCTGCCGGGCCGACGACCTCAAGGGCACGTGCGCTGCGCAACAGGTCATGGCAGGGGATCGCAACCACCGCGACACGCTGGCCGTAACGCAGCATTTCCGTGGTGATCGGATAACCGGTATCGACATCGAGCAGCACGATCAGGTCAGGCACGGTCACCTCGACCTCGCCATTGCGGCGGAAGATCAGGAACTCGTTCTGGATCGCGACACCGGCCGACTGGCCGGTGCAGTCGTCAAAGCCGGTCAGTTCGATATCGCCAACGGAAAATCCGCCGCGCAGATGGCGCTTCAGGTCGCTGATCTTGCCGTTGAAGATCCGCCGCCCGCCTTCCAGCGCACAGACCGCCGCGATCGGGTCCTCCTGCGCCTTGCGGGCACGGATTACCGCCTCGCCCAGCGCAATCGCCTTGGTATAGCTCTTGGGGATGCCGTACTGGTGGACGTAATGCGCCTGCATCGGCGCGGTTGCCAGCATCGCACCGCCACCCTGGGCAACAACGCAGGCACGCGCCATGCGCTCATGCCAGACTTCCGAAACGGCATGGCTGAAGATGACCGCATTGCCATGCAGGTCGCACATCACTGATGGTGTCGAGCTATGGCCATAGATCGAAAACGTCGTCATCTGCATTTCGGGAAAGGCGCGGCCCATCCCGTCGCAATCGAGCATTGGCAATCCGCCAAGGGCTGCCGTCACCAGCGGATTGATGGCATTGGCGCCGCCGATTTCCTCGCAGACCATGGCATCGATCGGGGCGCGGATCAGGTCTTCCATGGCTCTGAGGCAACGCAGGCCTTCACGGCCCTCGCGCAGGCGCTCGACACCGACGACCGGCGCGCCAATGCCGCCGATGGACATGCAGAGCGCATCGCCCTCGATCCGGTCGGTGGCGAGAATTTTCATCTCGTAACCTTCCTTCATTGCCTGCAGCGCCAAGAGCTTGCCCTGATAGGGATTGCCGCCGCCGCCGGTGCCGAGAATGCCGGCACCGATTTCCAGCGCATCGAGGTCTTCTACCGTCAGCGTGCGCAGGTCCGCTTCGTCGTATTTCAGCTTGCGCGCCTCAGCCATGATGGGCTCCCATTTCTCCGACGACTTTGACGTGAATGCGGGTGGCATTGCCCGGCAGATAGGCCAGCGGCATGTCCTCGCGTTCGATGACCTCAAGGGTTTCAACCAAAGCGCCGGCGGCGACCGCCTTTTCG
Organism: Rhizobiaceae bacterium; assembly: GCA_027483885.1. GTDB lineage: Bacteria > Pseudomonadota > Alphaproteobacteria > Rhizobiales > Rhizobiaceae > Neorhizobium. The sequence continues at coordinate 6,982 of JAIXTO010000205.1, read as the reverse complement.
CGCGCTTCAGCTTCGGCTTCGGCCAGCGCAGTTTCGCGCGTGCGACCATCGATCAGCGAAAAGACCCGATCCGTCTCGCCGCTGATCTGCGCGATTGCCGCGCCAACCGCATTGGCAACCGCGAAATTCTCCGGCCGGATCACCTCGAGATCGCCGATCCGGTCGGGCATCAGGATCGAACCACCGCCGACGGCAATCACCGGCACCGGCGTCGACGAAATGCGGCTTCGCTCGACGCACGCTTCGAGCATCTGGTTGATCTTGAGCATTGCTGCGGCAACCAGCGTCTGATCGAGCTTTGCAACCAGCGCCCGGTCGCCCACATCGGCCTTGTTGGACGCCACGGCGATATCGGTTGCCGTCAACGTCGCACCGCCGAAGCAGATCGCATCGGTGCGCACGCGGTAGCCGACCGATTTGGGGCCGACGGTCACGCCGCTGTCGGTGTTGACCACCAGCGAGCCTCCGCCGAGGCCGATCGAGAACACGTCTGGCATGCGGAAATTGGTGCGTACACCGCCGATATCGACAGTGGTCGAGGCCTGACGGGGGAAACCGTGCGACAGAGAGCCGACATCTGACGTGGTGCCGCCGACATCGACCACCACCGCATCCTTGATGCCGGTAAGAAAGGCCGCACCACGCATCGAATTGGTTGGCCCCGAGGCAAATGTCAGCACCGGAAAGGACCGCACGACGTCTGCTGCCATCAGCGTTCCGTCATTTTGGGTAATGTAGAACGGGCATGTGATCCCGGCAGCCGTAAGCGCCTTGCCGAAGGCGGTCACCGTGCGGTCGGCGAGCGACAGCAGGCTGGCATTCATGATCGCGGCACTTTCGCGGGCCAGCAGGCCATGACGGCCGATATCCTTCGACATCACCACCGGCAGACCCGGGCATTGCTCCTGCAGGATCTCTTTGGTGCGCCGTTCCATCGCATCGTTGATGCCGCTGAACACGCAGGTCACCGCCGCAGCCTTCAGGCCCTTGGCCCTGACGTCACCGGCGATCCGCACAATGGCGTCTTCGTCGAGCGGCGACAGCACGCGACCATCGAATTCATAACCGCCCTTGACCTGATAGCCATGGTTGCCAACGATATCGCGAAGATCGTCCGGCCAATCGACCATCGGCGGCAGGCCGGCACCAGACGGCAGCCCCAGGCGAATTGCCGCGACCTCATCCATGTGGCGGCGTTCGATCACGGCATTGGTGAAATGCGTGGTGCCGATCATCACGGCGGCGATCTTGGCGCGGTCTATACCCGATGCCGCGATCACCTTTTCAAGGGCCTCCAGCACGCCCGACGTCACATCCTCGGTCGTCGAGGCCTTGACGCCGGCCAGCACCGACTTGCCCTCCAGAACCACAGCATCCGTATTGGTGCCGCCTACATCTACCCCTACGCGATACACGTCAGGTCTCTCCTCAATCATGCTGTTGTCTTGACAAGGAAGCGCGTGCGCTCTTCCTCGGTAACGACGGGCTTCAGCTGCTCTTCCGCATCGGTGACGACGGGGATCGCCGCGATCAGCGCGCGGGTGTATGGATGTTTCGGGTCGGCAAAGACCTCGGGCGTGGCGCCCTCCTCGACGATCTCACCGCGCAGCATCACCGCAATGCGCGAGCAGAAATTGCGCATCAGCGACAGGTCGTGGCTGATCATCAGATAGGTCAGGCCGAGATCCTGGCGCAGCTGCACCAGAAGCTCGATCACCGTCTTCTGCACCGAGACGTCGAGAGCAGCTGTTGGCTCGTCGAGGATCAGGATTTTTGGTTCCGCCGCCAGCGCGCGGGCAATCGCCACGCGCTGCTTCTGGCCACCCGACAGTTCATGCGGATACTTGGCCAGATAGGATTGCGGCAGGCGCACGAGATCGAGCAACTCCGTCATCCGCGCCTCACGGGCATCGGAGCCCATACCGATCGACGTCAACGGAAGGCTGAGCGTCTGTTTGACGGTCCGCTTCGGATTGAGCGACGTGCCGGGGTTCTGGTAGACGATCTGGGTCAGGCGACGTCCGCGCCCCGGTGCCGGGGCATCGATGGCGACAGTGCCCGACGTCGCCCGCGACAATTCCATGATGATACGGGCGACCGAGGTTTTACCGGAACCGGATTCGCCCGCCAGACCGAAGATTTCGCCTTCGCGCAGTGTCAGGTCGACATCGCGGATGGCATGAAAGCCCGGGCGTTTACCATAGATCTTGTTCAGGCCCCTGATCGTCACGATCGGCGCGCGGTCGCTCTGCGGCAGGGTGATCACCCGCGGACCATAAAGCGGCGGCACGGCCTCCAGCAGCGCCTGTGTATAGGCGGCCTTGGGATTGCTGAGAATGTCAGCGCAGGCACCGGTTTCAACGATATCGCCGTGATGCATCACCACAACCCGGTCGGCGACCTTGCGCACGACCCCGAGATTGTGGGTGATCATCAGCAGCGCCATGTTTTCTTGGCTGACCAGGGTGTTGATCAAGTTGAGGATTTCGTCCTGCGTCGTGACATCAAGCGCAGTACCCGGTTCGTCGGCGATCAGCAGTTTCGGCTGATGCAGCAGGGCAAGTCCGATGAGCACGCGCTGGCGCATGCCACCCGACAGTTCCGACGGATAGGCATCCATCACCCGCTCGCCATCCGCCAACTGCACGCGGCGCAGCACGGCGGCGATCCGGGTTCGGCGCTCGGCTTTTGATGAGGAAATGCCGTTGCGCTTGTCGGCAAACCGCATCACGTCATCGAGATGCGTGCCGATCTTGAACACCGGATTGAAGGACGACAGAGGGTCCTGCATGATCAGCGAGAAGGCCGTGCCCTTCAGGGCTTCTCGGTCCGGCTTCGACAAGGCCAGAATATCCTGTCCGGCAAAACGGATCGTGCCGGAACTGATCGCAGCGTTGTTTGGCAAGGTGCCGATGATTGCCTTGGCCGTGACGGACTTGCCCGATCCGGTTTCTCCGATCAGGGCGACGCGCTCGCCGGCAGCAACCTCAAAGCTCACATCGCGCAGCACCTGTCGGCTGCGGCCATAGGTGGCGAAGGAGACATTGAGCTTATCGACGCTCAGAAGCGGTTCGTCCATCTCAGTTCTCCACATCGAACATGTCGCGCAGGCCGTCGCCCAGCAGGTTGAAACCAAGCGTCACGTAGAAAACCATGGCGCCCGGGCAGAGCACTTCCCACCAGAAGTCCGGCATGAACTGACGTCCGTCGGCAACCATCGAGCCGAGATCGGGCGTGGGCGGTTTTACGCCGAAACCCAGGAAGCTGAGCGTTGCGCCAAACAGGATGACGAAGGCCGCATCGAGTGTCGTCTTGACCGAGATCACCGCCATGCAGTTTGGCAGGATCTCGCGAAAGAGGATGTGGATCGGCCCGGCGCCTGCCAGTCGCGCCGCCTCGATATAGTCTTCGGCTGCGATCGACTTGGAGACCGAATAGATCAGCCGTGCATGCCAGGTCCACCACAGGAGGGTGATGGCGATCATCGCATTGATGAGCGTCGGCTCGAGCAGGTTGGACACGGCAAGCGCCATGACCAGCGGCGGCATGGCCAGCATCACATTCGTCAGGCCGGTGATCAGCTTTTCGACCCAGCCGCCGAAATAGCCGGCGATCAGGCCAAGCACCGTGCCGACCGGCACCGAAATCCCGAGAACGCCGATCACCAGCAGCAGCGAAACCCGAAGACCGAACACCGTGCGCGAAAAGATGTCGCGGCCGGCCTTGTCGGTGCCGAACCAGTGGCTGGCATCCGGCGGCAGATGGCGGGCACGGAAATCCACCACCGCACCGACATGCTTTGGATAAGGCGTCAACCACGGCGCAAACACGGCGAGGATAACAATCGAGAGCAAGATCAGCGAGCCGATCACCGCCGCCGGATTACGGCTGAACCGGTACCACATCATGTAGCCGGAGCTCAGGCCACGGTCGGAAGCGTCGAGCATTTTCATGTCGGCCATCAGCGTTCCTCCTTGCGGCGCAGTCGTGGGTCGATGATTGAAATCACCACGTCGACGATGAGGTTGGCGATGATGAAGAAGAGGCCGGCGACCAGAACCACGGCGGTCACGGCATTCAGATCCTTCTGCAGGATCGACGTGAGGCCGTAGGAGGCAAACCCGCCCCAGGCAAAGATCATTTCGATGACGAAGGCATTGCCGATCAGCGAGGCGAATTCGAGCCCCATGATCGTCAGCGGCGCAATCGACGACAGTTTCAGCAGATACCGGAAGATGATGACGCGCTCCGGCACGCCAAAACTCTTCAGCGTCAGCACATGATCCTTGCGCTGGTTCTCCAGCATCGAGGAGCGGGTAATGCGGGTGATCTGACCAATGCCTGCCATCGACAATGCGAAAGCCGGCAGCGCCAGATGTTTTAGCGCGTTAAGAACGACGTCGAACCGTCCGGCCAATGTGCCATCCACCAGCAGGAACCCGGTCGGGCCGCCCTGCCAGGCCAGTCCATGGTCCAGCCGACCGATGATCGGCCAGTCGGTGAGATAACGGGCAGCAACCAGCTGCATGGTGATGGCAAACAGGAAGCTCGGGATCGTCACGCCGGTGAGCGACAGAAAACGACCGACATAATCGAAGGTCCGGTTACGGTAATGTGCGGTGACCACGCCGAGCGGGATCGCCACCGCAAACATGAAGATGACCGAGACCAGAACCAGTTCAACCGTCGCCGGCACCGTCTGCGCCAAATCGGTTGTTACCGGGCGCTGCGAGACCAGCGACATGCCAAGATCGCCGCTCAGCGCCTTACCCGCATAGTCGAGATATTGCACCGGCAGCGGACGGTCGAGCCCCATCTGCTGGCGCAGTGCCTCGACCTGCTCCTGGTTTGCCGCAGGACCGAGCGCCATGCGCGCCGGATCACCCGGCACAACCCGCGCCAGAATGAAAATCATGATGGATAGGGCGATCATGACGAGCACGAACATGCCAAGCCGGGTCAGGATTGCGACCAACGGATGTTGCTGCATCGGCGGGGAGTTTCCTTGTGCATCAGCTGCCTAGAGCTTGAACATTCCCTGCCCTCGCCTCAGGGGCAACCGACAAAAGGTATAGTTTTTAGGCGAGATGGTATAGGTTAGACTTCATTTCTCCGCTATGGAACCCGCATGACCCAGGTGCTGCCCCGCCCTCACCTCTGCGACCGCATCGCTCGTGAAGCCGCGGGCGTCATATTCCTGCGCGCGCCGGCCGGTGCAGGAAAAACCACCCTTCTTGGCATGGTCGCAGGCGTCCTGGCCAAGCCGGTCTGCACGAGGCTGCAGCCCCACCTTGATGACGTAAATGGGCGCGATCTGCTTTGGGATGTGCCGGCCTCTGCCAAGTCCGCCCGCATTGCACCGCAGGTTCTCGACGCTGTTGACAGAGTTATCGTCGCATGCCGCCCGGACCAGCGCATCACGGGGCTGGCGCGGCAGATCCTGCATCGCGGTTCGGTAACGATAGATGCTGAGGATTTAACCTTGCGAGCAGACGAACTTTCGGGACTTCCCCGCGAGGTCGCAGAGCATCTGCTGCAGGGTTACGCTGGCTGGCCAGCCTTCCTGCCGCTCGCCACTGCGCCTGATGACCGCATCTGCATCGACTATCTGCGCGAAACCATTCTCGGCCACCTGTCTCCGGGACAGACTACCGCCTTGGCCATCTGGATAGAGGCCCCCTTGCCCGACCCGCAATGGGCCAGGGTCCTGCCGCCCTTCTTCGCCATGGCACCCGAGCAGCACCCTGAACTTTTACGCTTGCTGAAGACCGCGGTACTCGAGCGTCTGGCGATCTTCGAGGCCGAAGGCGCCGTCATAGAGATCGCGGCCGCCCACGAACAGGCCGGACGCCCCCTCGAGGCCATGGCCCTGTTGCTCGATCATGGCCACGAAGTGCATGCCGCCCAGATCCTCGAACGGGCGCAAGGGCGCGACCTCATCTATCGCAGCAGCCTGACGGCCTTCCATACCATTGTCATGCGCTTCTCCCACGAGATGATCGCCACCAACGAGACCGTTCTGCTGGCCGTCACCCGTACCCTGCTCAAGCAAGGCGAATTGCAACGCGTGCGCCATCTCCTCGCCCGGCATCTGGGATCGGACTATCTCGATCCACTGAAGGCGCTGGCGCGCGGCTCGCGCTTCTCTTTCGCCGCCCGCACCTTCCGGCTCAACATGATGATCGGCGAGGACCTGACGCCCAGTGATGCAATGATCACCCGGCTCGGCGAGTTCATGGCTGAATACCCCCTGGGCGACTACGTCAAATGGGCCGCCTATTACAATGCTCTGCTCGAATTCGAGATCCGCCGCCGGAATTTCCGCGAGGCCGAGGCCGCCGCCGCCCGCGCCCTGATCTATCTGCGTAACATGGGCGGCCAGCCTCTCCTGGAATTCTTCATCCACCTGCACCAGACCGTGCTGCGCCTGATGAGCGGCGACACGCTTCTGGCCCGGCGCGCCGCCCGGGATGCGCGCAGCAAGCTTGAGCAGGTTCCCCATGATGCAAAACCGGAATTCCGCATGTTGCGTCTCGCCGAAGCCTGCATTGCCTATGAGGCCGGCCGGCCGCGCGATCTTGTGGAGTTCGTCCAGAGCGATTTCGACGATTTTTCCGCCGCTGAGATCTGGCCGAGCCTGATGCAATTTGCACTGCATTACGCCTCGCAGGTTCTCGGCGATCATTTTCCGATGTCCATTCGTCCGGGTTTTCTCGACGGTCTATGGATCCATCTGTCCGAGCGGCTGCAGTTTCATGCGATGATGGAAATCCGCAGCGCCATCGCCTACCAGAACGTCAACCGCTGGGCCGACGCCCAGTCCATCCTGACGGCAATCCGCATGCCGATGGGGCGAAACTGGGTGGAAAGCGCCACCGACGAACTGGCCCGCCTCACCCGCCGCGACGAGATTTCCTATGCGATGGCCTGGATTCGCGATGCGGTCCATCTGTTTGCGCCGCGCTCCTATCTGCCGCGTCAG
>JAIXTO010000179.1 GCA_027483885.1 Rhizobiaceae bacterium | reverse complement strand
GTGCAGATGTCCCCTTCCGACTAATCGAGGTCAACCGTGTTGCCGGAGGCCACGACGTGAAGGTGCACAACCCCAAGGACTTCATTGGCGACAAACCAGCTTTTGTAAGAATGGGGTTGATTCACGGCACTTGGAGGAAGCCCGCATCAGCAGACGACCGATCCACAATTATTGAGGCCGACACTTTCAACAAAGTTCATGAAGCGGTTCGAAACCTGCCACTGTTTGACGATGACTTCAATCACCCGCTCAATAACGTCGTAACGACCATCAGGGACGGGAGCTCGGTCACGAAACGGGCGCCAATTGGATATCCCAAAGATGTTGTAGATGACCCAAACATGGTCGACAGCTGGTTCGACGAAATCACGGGATGGTGGCAGACCGACCTTTCGGAGCTTTCCGCTGATCTCTATTTCACGCATGGCACCCGCATCAGGCGATACCGTGGTATTGTGAATCAGCTTGATCACGCGGCCGACGTGCTGAAATCCTCCGATCCGCGGAATGGGCGTGCGATCATCACGCTTATCGATCCGGAAAGTGACTTCAGAAGCGGAAACAACAAGAAGCGAGGAGGATGGTTTCCCGCATTTTCAATGGCGCAGGCCTATCTCACCAATGAGGATGGCAAGAGTAAACTGAACATTGTAGGGTTTTATCGCAAGCAGGAGATGCGTTATTGGTGGGCTGTCAATATTAGGGAGCTTCGGTTGATGGCGGATTCATTGCTCGCACGTCGCGTTAAGGCTTCCATTGGTAGCATCACAACAGTGGCCACGATCGCCATCGCCGATAGTGGAAAACCGCGAGTGGCAGTCCCTTTACTTGATCGCTGGTATGACAAAAACAAAGGTAAAATCGCCCAGCTTGTGCTATCAGCCGTAAAATCGTCAAGGCTCGATCAAGCTGACGAAGCTGACCATGAAAAGCTGTCGCTTTGGCGCGCTATCATAGCGGACTTGGTTCCAGCCGAGTTGCCGGATGGCGCGCCAGTTGAAAATGTTCCGCTTGCAACTAAGGGTCTGGAGCTCGCCCATGAGTTACTCAAGGCATTTTCCGAGTTCGAATCCAGCCCAAAGCTCTCGGCGCTGACAGAGTGCCTTGCTCGCATCCAAACTGAATGTGCGAGCATCGTAAATACTGTTCTCCAAAAAGACACGCCCACCGCTTTTGAAGACTATGATCGTTCTCGAAAGCTAATCGCTAAACAAGCGCAAGAAGCCAGAATCGTCTTGCAAGAGATTTTCCATGTCAAATAAACTTCCAAACCACTGCAAGGAGAACATGCAGCTCCTTCAGGCGCGTTTCGACCAGTCTCGAGGTTTTCAGCAGCTTCCTTTCTCTACTGGATCGCTTGATGGACAAAGCCCTATATCCTTTCGAGATCGCCTATCGATGGCCGAGTTTGCAGCCATCGGCCTAGGAGGCGAGGTAGGCGAACTCTTAAACGGTCTGAAGAAAGTCCGCCGAGATCTCGCGCTTAAGGGAATTGAGACAAACAATGGGAAGTATCTTCAAGAAGAGATAGCAGACGTCTATTCATATCTATTGAAGCTGAGTAACGTTCTAGGCTATGACCTCGACATCGCGTACATGGAAAAAGTTTGTCTTAATTTGCAACGATTTCTGCCGCTTAAGACAGGATCGAGACCTGTCGTTATTGTTGCCGGACCGCCGGGAAGTGGGAAATCATCGGCGACATCTGGATTGTTAAAGACACCCGGGCGCGTCGCCTATGTCGAGAATTTCTCCCAAAATCCATTTCTGGAGGATGCGATACTGCGCGGCGAGTCGGCATTCGAGAGCCAGGAGTGGTTCATTGATCAGCTCCGACGCTTCCTCGATCAACCCGTTAGCGACGAGATCATCACCGTCATTGATCAGACACCACTGGCCATTCCGTTGGTTTATGGACGCGACTTTTACGTGTCAAATAAACTTACGAAACGTGATTATCTATCGCATCTTGAAAACTATTTTGGGCTTCAAGACCAACTTGAAGGCCTGACATCAACGGTCTTCAACGTGTACCTTACCGCTGATTTCGATACTCTGAAGAACAGATGTTTGACAAAAGGCTTTGTCGATCGCGAGTGGCTCGCACGCATCGTTGATCGTTTCGAACCAATAAGGGAACTGGCAGATGTCTGTATTGATACGACCGACCTTTCTATTGATGACGTTGTGCTGAAGGTTTCCTCCATGATCATTGCTCGAGGTTAGGGCAGATTCGATCCATTCCAGGTCATATCTTGCAGCTTCGAAATAGTGCCGGAGTATTGATTCCAGTTGGAGCTGGCTCGCGCCCAGAGATTCGAACTTCGGACGTCTAGTCGATTAAGTATCAGCTCCCATGCCGCTCGCCATTCAATCTCGATTAAACGAACGACGTGAACCCCAAAACGCAAAAACCGCCCCCGTTAGATGGGAGCGGAGAGACTTTTATGTCTGAACTGGTTGCGGGGGCAGGATTTGAACCTGCGGCCTTCAGGTTATGAGCCTGACGAGCTACCG
>JAIXTO010000008.1 GCA_027483885.1 Rhizobiaceae bacterium | reverse complement strand
CTCTTCGGACCTGTTCCTAATTGCCATGTCCACAAGGGCGAAATTAGCGCCTCGATAAACCAAGTCGATGTCGCCATGTTGCCAAGGCTCGCGCAGGCCAAGAAGCTCCTCCGCCCAACCTCCGAAGATATCACATTCAACGCCGGAATCTTTTAGTAGCTTTAATACTGCTGCAAGCATTTCCCGCGTGTTCGGCATCTTTCGTCACGACCCTCTTCTGAGGCTGTCAGGAAGTCAGGATTTTTTGAAATGTCTCATATAGATACTGTGAATGCATCGAGCGCATCCACGCTGTTGAGACGAACTACTGCTTTGCCTTGATTTTCAGCTTCAATGCAGAATTGCCGAATTTGGGGCATCCAAGTCTGCTCAACCTCCCATATGGTTCGGAAAAGTTCCCGAGTTGGGGGCATCCCAGAGATGCCGCCAGGTGCATGCTCAAGCTTTCCAGATGACCATTCTATCTGTCTTTCTGCTGCGAGCCAAAAGTGCATCCATAAGGGCATGTCGATCAGAATGATCTCTTTCGACCGGGCTATTCGCGGAGCAATCGAATCCTCTCTGCCGAGGCCATCGATCAACCATTCTTCCTGTGAGATGATCTGTTGATGCTCTCGATCATAGATGCTGGTGGGCGTCAGCACCCACCCTTCCTGCCACAAAAGTCGATCGACCTCGACATGAGGGATGCCTCGCTTTGCAGAAAGCTTCCGGGCGAGTGTAGATTTCCCACCACCAGCATTGCCTATGAGAACGATACGTGACATTGGCCGAGCCTCGTAAATTTCGACTTCTATTTCCGACGTTACGCGGTTTTTTCAACGTTCGAAATTCAGGACTTCGGCGATAGCCTCACTGCTACCGCTGACGCGCCAGCCAGACAGTGCGCCCGCCGCAGTCGGCGTCTTCCGCAACATGGGCCACAGCTTCAAAGCCGTTCCGGTCGGGCAGCAGGCGGTATTCGTCGGGATCGAGGCTGGCATGATAGAGGGGTTCCCCTTCCAGCGTGCCAATCGCCTCGCCAAAGGCGGGACCACTCGTGAATAACAATGTTGCCACCGGTTCGGCATGGTCGCGGAAGATGGGGAACATCATGCGCTGATCGTGAGGCGCAAGGTGAAAGAAGCTGTCCCAAGCGATCAGACCGCCATATCTCCGATCCAGTTTCAGCGAGCGCATATCCGCCACTTCGGCCGTTTCGCCTGGCAGATTTGCCCGGAATAGGTCGATCATCTCGGGCGAGCTGTCCACGCCAGTAACCGGATTGCCTCTGGCGGCAAGGTAACGGGCAATCGGCTCGCCCGATCCGCATCCAATATCGAGCACCGCCGCCCCTCGCCGCAGCATATCGGCAAACCGCTCGATCCATGGGCGCTCCAACAACACCGTGCCGCGCGCGGTTGTCCATGCACCAGCATGGCGACGATAAAGGTCTATGATGCGGGTGGCCGCGTCGCTCATGGTCTTACTATCGATTTCCTGTTTCCGGTGTCGCAAAATTCCCGAATTTTGCTCGACATGTTAAACTAGCCTGACTTTTGCAGCGCTGCAAAATCAGAACTTTCGCGACCATTTCGCATTCAGCCGCTTATAATCGGTTTGAGCGGTAGGTCGCCGTTCCGACAGATATATTCAACTCATTGAGAGGGGAGAAAGGCGCTCTGTCCTCTCTCCCCCCAAGCACTAAACCGGCCTCCCCATGCTTCGGCCCGCGGCCTGCAGCACCAGCTGCATTTCCCTGAAATCCGTCTCGGCCCTCCGGGTGGGTGATCCCCCTCCGGTTTAGCGCTTGTCCCCCTCTCTCCAGCTGTTCCGCACGAGCTCGGGAGCAGGAGCGGGGCTCCTGCCCTCCCTTCGATTTCGGGAGGTCAAGGAGTGATCGCTTGCGCTTGTGGAGAGGGAAAGATGACAGAAAAGCTTGAGCTGCAACCCGACGAGCCATTGTCCGTGAAGGTCGAACGTCACCAGGCGGCTTACCTGGCGGTCCTCAACGGCATTGGCGGCGCTGACATGGATCAGGAGGCGGAGGCACGTATGGAAGTCATCAGGCACCCGCCGCTGGATCCGGAAGAGAGAAATCAGAAGCTGCTTTACGTAGCAGGGTACCTGATCGCCTCGAAGGCCAGCTTGAAACCGGAGGAAATGGAGCTTCTTCTTTCAGGCTCCCTCTCACTGGCGGGATGGCGGGACATAGATGGGCAACACGCATCTAGCGCTGAGCCTCAATAGTTGGTGGCAACCCACTCGCCGGATGCTGACTTGGCAAATCCAATGACGCGATCGAGAGGAGCTGCGTTCGGATTTCTCTTGATGGCCGCGACGCATGACACGCCTGGACCGCTGGCGTTCTCGTCACACTTTCCCAAGGCGAGGGTCACATCCGCTTCGCCGCGGCCGCTCCTCAGAGGGTTGCGGGCATAAGCCTTGCGGTATGCGGCAAGGGCCTCTTCCTCTGTCGGTACATCGAGCACAGGGGCCGGAGGTTCGGGGATCAAGGAGGGATTGGCTGCGATAAGGGCCGCGATCTCCGCATCAGTAGGGGCCCGAACAACTGGCTTTGGCTCCGGCATGATAAGATAAGTACCGCCTGCACCGGCGAGAATACCGATACCGGCTGCTGCTACGATGAGAATGTTGCTGTTCATGTCATCCACTCAGCCATTCAGGTTGAACCAGGCACGCTGCTTGACGCCCTTATCGTTCGGAATGTCGAAATAATAAGGATCCGCGCGGCGAGGGCGGGGCTGAGTGATCTGCACCATGCAGCCATTGTCTCGGTTGAAAACATCATTGTCGTCGTTCTCGTTGATCTGCCGGATCGTAACACCCTTGCGCTCGTTTTCGCGCTTGTCACCAAATTG
>JAIXTO010000241.1 GCA_027483885.1 Rhizobiaceae bacterium | reverse complement strand
ATCTACTGGTCGGAGCCGCCCATCTGCAGCCGGCATCCATAACGCTGGTTCAACTCGACAAAGTCGTAGGCCTGCAGGATCATGTAGTTGAATTCGAGGAAGGACAGCGACTGCTCGCGGTCCAACCTTGTCTTCACGCTGTCGAAGGACAGCATGCGGTTGACCGAGAAGTGACGGCCGACATCACGCAGGAACTCGAGGTAGTTGAGGTCGCGCAGCCATTCGCCGTTGTTGATCATCAGGGCGCCGCCCTTCGGGCCGGCTTCGTAGTTCAGGTAATGGGCAAAGCAGCGCTTGATCGAGGCGATGTTTTCCTCGATCTTGTCGATGGTCATCAACTGGCGTGCTTCTTCCTTGAACGAGGGATCGCCCACCATGCCCGTGCCGCCGCCCATCAGGGAGATCGGCTGGTGGCCCGTCTGCTGAAACCAGTGCAGCATCATGATCTGGATCAGGCTGCCGACATGCAGGCTGGAGGCCGTCGGATCATAGCCGATATAGGCCGTCACCGTTTCCTTTGTCAGCAGATCATCGAGACCGGTTTCGTCGGAAACCTGGTGAATGAAGCCGCGTTCGTCGAGGGTGCGGAGGAAATCGGACTTGAACCTGGACATGATCTATCTCTGGCAGATGTTGCTTCTTTGAAAGGTGCTGGAGGGGCCTCTAACACTGTTTTGCGGCGGAATCACTCCGAAATTGCAGAAAGGGTGCAGTGCGGTATAGGCTTTGAACCGGAGTTTCGGTAAGGAATACAACGATACTGGGCAGATGTGGCGGTGCGCATTGTCGTCGGCAGGGGAGCGGTTTGCAATTTTTGCCCTGATCTCGCCCTTCGGTTTCAGCGCGTTTGGACAGATTGGGACGGGATGGCGCATGCGATGAACAACGACTGGGCCGTGTTCACGGGGACCAACCTGTTTCTCGGGATGAATTTTCTGATCGCGATGTCCTTTGCCATCGTGTTCATGATGGTCTCCACCCGCAGCCGCCAGCGGTCGGCTTCTCGCTGGTTTGCCGCAGGCTTTGCCGTTGCCTCTCTTTCCGCGCTCGCCGAACTGGTTGTTGCCCACACGCCTTTCGTCATGGCGGGTGCGATCGCAGCATTCGCCACATTGATCGCCGGATTGCTGCTGTTGCGCGTCGGCGTTGGAAAACTTTATGGATCGGATGTTGATCTTGTCCATCTCGGGATGTTTTTTGCCGCAGCGATGATCATGAGTTTCCTGATCTATCCTCTGCCCCGCAGCAGCATCGTCCATTCGGTGTTTTACCAACTCCCCTCTGCTCTGGTGATCCTGTCCTGCGCGCTGGTGGTTTGGCGGTCGTCTCGCCGCGTGCTGGTCGATCGGGCATTCCTGGTGCTTTTGTTTGCGACCTCGGCGCATTTCATGCTGAAATCGCTGTTTTCGGTGGTCATCGGCTCCGGGAGAACACCGAAGGATTATGCCTTTTCCACCTACGCGCTGATCTCCCAGAGTACGACGGCCGTCCTGATGGTGATGACCGGATTGATGCTGCTGGCCGTGCTGGTTCTTCAGATCATGGCGGATGAGCGGACCAATTCGGAGGTCGATACGCTCTCGACGCTGTTCAACCGGCGTGGCTTTGATGCGCACAGCGAACGGGCGCTGCGCCGCAAGCCCGGCGGCCCCCACGCGATGATCATCTGCGACCTCGATCATTTCAAGAAGATCAACGATACCTACGGGCATGTGAGCGGCGATGCGGTCATTCGCCTTTTTGGCCAGTTGTTGAGCGCCAGTGCGCCCGACAACGCCGTTCTCGGCCGCATCGGCGGAGAGGAATTCTGCGCGCTCCTGCCAGGGGTGACGCTTGATGCGGCGATGATGCTGGCGCAGGCCCTGCGCGGATCCTTTGCCATGCAGGCCATTCCCGGATTGCCCTCGGCGTTTCATCCAACAGCAAGTTTCGGCGTCACGTCCTTTGATGGCGCGACGGATCTATCGACTGCCCTTCGCCATGCCGACCAGGCGCTTTACGAGGCTAAGGCTGCGGGCCGCAACTGCGTGCGCCAGTTTCGCAGCCCGCCGGCAATTTCGCTTGTGGTCGGCTGAACCGTCTTTGCGGGCCTCAAACGTCAAACGGCCCCGAAGGGCCGTTTGCATGTCGTCGGTGCGGTTTGAGTTCGCCCGTATCAGCGGATACGCTTGGCGGCCGGTTCCGGCACCAGTTCGCCGTTCAGGCGACGGTCGAGGTAATCCTCGCACTCGGCCATCAGCGGCTCTACCTTGCCATTGAAGAAATGGTTGGCGCCTTCGACGATACGATGGGTGATCAGGATGCCCTTCTGCGTCTTCAGCTTTTCGACGAGGCCGTTCACGTCCTTTTCCGGCGCCACCTTGTCGCCGTCGCCATTGATGATCAGGCCGGACGAGGGGCAGGGGGCGAGGAACGAGAAGTCATAGATGTTCGGCTGCGGCGCAATCGACATGAAACCTTCGATTTCCGGGCGGCGCATCAGAAGCTGCATGCCGATCCAGGCGCCAAAGGAATAACCGGCGACCCAACAGCTCTTGGAATCGGGATGCAGGCTCTGCACCCAGTCGAGTGCCGATGCCGCATCCGACAACTCGCCGGCGCCGTGGTCGAATTCGCCCTGGCTGCGGCCGATGCCGCGGAAGTTGAAGCGCAGCGTCGTGAATCCACGCTTCTGGAACATGTAGAAGGGCTGGTAGACGATCTGGTTGTTCATCGTGCCGCCGAACTGCGGGTGCGGATGCAGGATGATGGCGATCGGTGCGCTCTTTTCCTTGGAGGGCTGGTAACGTCCTTCGAGGCGGCCCGCAGGGCCGTTGAAAATCACTTCGGGCATCGGTACTCCGGTCAGCTTTTTGATGTTTCCAGCTGTTTCATGATGGCTTTGACTTGACGAAGTCGCTCATCTTTTCTAGAAACAGTTTAGAACCATTCGAAAGTGGGCTGGCATATGCCACCCAGTTGGTCGTCTCATACGGCATGCGCGGCGAAAATTTCAAGGAAAATGCGTCGCTCATGCAGATCTAGACCGGGAAGCTCTGCAGGCAATGGCCATGGCGCGCACATATCTGGATTGGAATGCGACGGCGCCGCTCAGCGATGCCGCCAGATGCGCCATGCTGGACGCCTATCTTCTGCCCGGCAACGCCTCTTCGGTGCATGCCGAGGGCCGTGCCGCTCGCGCTGGCCTGGACCGCGCCCGCCGGCAGGTGGCGGCTCTCGTCGGTGCCGACCCCCAGCATGTGACATTTACCAGCGGGGCGACGGAAGCGGCCAATCTGGTGCTGACGCCCGATTACCGCATGGGCCGTTCGCTGCTGGCGATCGGGCATCTCTATGTCTCCGCCATCGAGCATCCGGCCGTTCGCGAAGGCGGACGTTTTGCCGTGCATCAGGTGAGCGAGATTGCCGTGACGTCGAAAGGCGTGGTCGATCTGTCCGCCCTTGAGAAAGCCCTTGCGGAGCACGATGCGGCAAAGGGCCTGCCCATGGTGGCGGTGATGCTTGTCAACAACGAGACGGGCGTGATCCAGCCGGTGGCGGATGTGGCGAAGCTGGTGCATGCCAGGGGCGGTCTTCTGGTGGTCGATGCCGTGCAGGCGGCCGGCCGCATTGCGCTCGATATACAGGCGCTGGATGCTGACTTCCTCATTCTGTCCTCGCACAAGATCGGCGGGCCGAAGGGTGTCGGCGCTCTGGTGGCGCGTGGCGAGGTGATGATGCCGAAACCGCTGATCCGGGGTGGCGGACAGGAGAAGGGGCATCGTTCCGGCACGGAAAATTTTCCCGGTATATTGGGCTTTGGGGCTGCTGCCGAACGGATGGCTGCCGATCTCGATTCGCGAAATGCCGGCATTGCGGAATTGCGCGCCATTCTGGAGGCCGGCATGGCTGCAGCGGCACCGGACGTGATCATCCACGGAGCCGACGTGGCGCGGGTCGCCAATACGACGTTTTTCACTCTGCCGGGCCTCAAATCCGAGACGGGCCAGATCGCCTTTGACCTGGAGGGTGTAGCGCTCTCGGCGGGCTCGGCCTGTTCCTCGGGAAAAGTCGGGCAGAGCCATGTGCTGGCGGCCATGGGATGCGATCCGGGTCTTGGCGCGCTGCGTATATCGCTTGGCCCTGATACGACGCGAGAAGACATGACGAAGGCGCTTGTTGCCTTCGAGAGAATTGCCGGGCGGCGCAGGCTACCCGGACAGGCCGCATAATGCGGGCGGCTTGCGCAGGCGCAAACTCTGCGTAATTGCGCAAACGCAAAATTTGCTTGCCAAAAGGTGTGAAAACCGCCTTCTGGCGCCTACATAGAGGCGGACCCCCGCCACGACCGACAAGCTGCCGGACCCTTGATTCCGGCGAGATTGGAGAATGAACATGGCTGCTGTGCAGGAGACGATCGATCAGGTCCGCCTGATTGATGTGGATCAGTACAAGTATGGCTTCGAAACCGTCATCGAAGTCGACAAGGCTCCAAAGGGCCTTTCCGAAGAGATCATCCGCTTTATCTCTGCCAAGAAGCAGGAGCCGGAGTGGATGCTGGAATGGCGTCTCGATGCCTATCGCCGCTGGCTGACGATGGAAGAGCCCACCTGGGCGCGCGTCGACTACCCGAAGATCGATTTCAGCGACCTGTATTATTATGCCGCGCCGAAGACGACGCCTGGCCCGACCTCGCTCGAAGACGTCGATCCGGAACTCTTGAAGGTTTATGAAAAGCTCGGCATTCCCCTGCGGGAACAGGAAATCCTGGCCGGTGTTGAAAAGCCGCGCGTGGCGGTTGACGCCGTGTTCGATTCGGTCTCGGTCGTCACCACCTTCAAGAAGGAACTGGCCAAGGCCGGCGTGATCTTCATGTCGATCTCGGAAGCCGTTCGCGAGTATCCGGAGCTGGTGAAGAAATATCTCGGCTCCGTCGTGCCGACGACCGACAATTATTACGCGACGCTGAATGCGGCGGTCTTCACGGACGGCTCCTTCGTCTTCGTGCCGAAGGGCGTTCGTTGCCCGATGGAACTGTCGACGTATTTCCGCATCAACGAAAAGAACACCGGCCAGTTCGAGCGCACGCTGATCATCGCGGAAGAGGGCGCCTACGTCTCCTATCTCGAGGGCTGCACGGCGCCGCAGCGCGATGAAAACCAGCTTCATGCGGCTGTTGTCGAGTTGGTCGCGCTTGACGATGCCGAGATCAAGTACTCGACGGTGCAGAACTGGTATCCGGGCGATGCGGAGGGCAAGGGCGGCATCTACAATTTTGTCACCAAGCGTGGCGATTGCCGTGGTGACCGTTCCAAGATCTCCTGGACGCAGGTGGAAACCGGTTCGGCCATCACCTGGAAATATCCGAGCTGCATCCTGCGCGGCGACGACAGTCGCGGCGAATTTTATTCGATTGCCGTCTCCAACGGCCATCAGCAGATCGACAGCGGCACCAAGATGATCCATCTCGGCAAGAACACGTCCAGCCGTATCGTGTCGAAGGGCATTGCCGCCGGCGTGTCGCAGAACACCTATCGCGGCCAGGTTTCGGCACATCGCAAGGCCACCAACGCCCGCAACTTCACCCAGTGCGACTCGCTTCTGATCGGTGACCGCTGCGGCGCCCATACCGTGCCCTATATCGAGGCAAAAAATTCGTCCGCCCAGTTCGAGCACGAGGCGACCACGTCGAAGATTTCGGAAGACCAGCTGTTCTATTGCCTGCAGCGCGGCATTCCGACGGAAGCGGCGATTGCCCTCATCGTCAACGGCTTCGTCAAGGAAGTCATTCAGGAACTGCCGATGGAATTTGCGGTCGAGGCCCAGAAGCTGATCGGGATTTCGCTGGAAGGGTCGGTGGGCTGATCCAGTCCTCCATCCATTTGCAAACAACATGACGCGCTCTGTGCGCTCCCATTTGTCCGGAAGGATAGAAAAATGCTTGAGATCAGAAACCTGCACGCCCGCATCGCCGAAGATGGCACCGAAATCATCCGCGGCCTGAACCTCACCGTGAAGGCGGGCGAAGTGGCGGCTATCATGGGCCCCAACGGATCGGGCAAGTCGACGCTGTCCTATATCCTGTCTGGCCGCGAAGACTATGAAGTGACTGAGGGCGAGATTCTTTATAACGGTGAAAGCATTCTGGAACTGGACCCGGCCGAGCGTGCCTCCAAGGGAATTTTCCTGGCCTTCCAGTATCCGGTCGAGATCCCGGGCGTTGCCACCATGCAGTTCCTGAAGGTGGCGATGAACGAGCAGCGCAAGGCGCGCGGTGAGGCGGAACTGACGACGCCGGATTTCATCCGCCGCGTCAAGGAAGCCGCTGCCGAACTGAAGATCAATCCTGACATGCTGAAGCGCCCGCTCAATGTCGGTTTCTCCGGTGGCGAAAAGAAGCGCGCCGAAATTCTGCAGATGGCCTTGCTCGAGCCGCAACTCTGCGTGCTCGACGAGACCGATTCGGGCCTCGACATCGACGCCCTTAAGATCGTTGCCGATGGCGTCAATGCGCTGCGCTCGCCTGACCGTGCGGTCATCGTCATCACCCATTACCAGCGCCTGCTCGATTACATCGTGCCTGACACCGTCCACGTTCTCTACAAGGGCCAGATCATCCGCACCGGCGACAAGAGCCTGGCGCATGAACTGGAAGCCAATGGCTATGCCGACATCATCGGTGAAGCGGCGTAAGGCGCCAGTAAGAGGAGTCTTGCCATGAACATGCAGACGACAAGCCGGCAGACCGCCGCCGAATCTGCGCTGATCGAGGCCTACAATGCCCAGCTGGGTGACCTGCCCGGCAATGGCGCGGTGATCAGCGCCCGCGACCGCCTGGTCGACGACCTGAAGACCAACGGGCTTCCGACGCGCCGCGTCGAGGCCTGGCATTATACCGACCTGAAGACATTGCTGCGCGCCATCCCGGGCGCGGTGCCGGCCGCCGTGATCGATACGCCGGAACCTCTGGTGGAGGGATCTGCCGTCATCACCACCCGCCACGGCCATGCCGACCCTAAGGTCAGCGTCAGCGACGTGCTGGTGAATGCGTTTTCCGAGATGCTGTCGGAAGGAACGGCCGCGCCTGGCCTTTCGGTGATCGACCGTGACGACACGATCGGCAAGATCAACGGTTCTTTTGTCCGCGATGGCTTCGTGCTGGAATTTCCAGCCGGTGCCCAGATCGAAAAGCCGGTGGAAATCCAGGTCCTGCATGGCGATGGACAGGTGCATACGCGCTTTCCGGTCAGCTTCGGTGCCGGATCGAGGGCAACCGTGATCGAGCGGCATCTGCCGACCGGCAAGGGCGACGCCTTCGTTACCTCCGTCAGCGATATCTCGCTGGAGGACGGCGCCGATGTGACCTGGATCATCCTGCAGCAGCAGGGCGCATCCGATACGCATCTTGGCCAGTTGCGGGTGCGCGTCGGCTCCAATGCAAAACTGCGGCTCTACGTCATCAATGCCGGTGGTAGGCTGGTGCGCCAGGAGTTGCGCATTGACGTGGCCGGTGAAGGCTCGGACCTTCAGTTGCGCGGCGTCAACCTTCTCGGTGGCGAGACGCATACCGATGTGACGCTGGTTCTCGGCCACCATGTGCCCAACACCACGTCTACGGAAATTTTCCGTAACGTGGTGTTTGATCGCGCCCGGGGCGTGTTCCAGGGCATGATCAAGGTGGCGCTTGATGCCCAGAAGACCGATGCCCGCATGGCCTGCAACACGCTTCTGATGTCTGACGATGCCGAGTTTTCGGCAAAGCCGGAACTGGAAATCTTTGCCGACGACGTACAGTGCGGCCATGGCGCAACGGTTGCCGATATCGATGCCAACCATCTCTATTACCTGATGGCGCGCGGCGTGCCGCGCAACAAGGCGCGTGCCATGCTGGTCAACGCTTTCGTTGCCGAAATCGTCGAGGAACTGGAAGACGAGCAGCTGGTCGAAGCGCTGGAAGCCATCATTTCCAGCTGGCTCGAAAAGCACGCCTGATCAGACCGATGCTCCGGCGCCTATTGCCGGAGCATCGCATCGTGACGTTTTTCGCCCCTTTGACCTGCAGCATCCGCAGGAACGGCGGGCAAGCACAGAGATCACCGCCTATGGCCTATGATGTCGACGCAATCCGCCGGGATTTTCCGATCCTCTCCACCATGGTCCATGGCAAGCCGCTGGTCTATCTGGACAATGGTGCCTCGGCGCAGAAGCCGAAAAGCGTGATCGATGCCATTTCGCACGCCTATTCGGCTGAATATGCCAATGTCCATCGCGGCCTGCATTACCTCTCGAATGCGGCGACGGAAGCCTATGAAGCCTCGCGCGAAAAGGTGCGGCGCTTCCTGAACGCGCCGACCGTCGATGAGATCGTCTTCACCAAGAATTCGACGGAAGCCATCAATACGGTCGCCTATGGCTGGGCCATGACGCACCTGAAGGAAGGCGACGAGATCGTTCTGTCGATCATGGAGCATCACTCCAACATCGTGCCCTGGCATTTCTTGCGCGAGCGTCAGGGCGTCAAGCTGGTCTGGGTGCCAGTGGACGAGGATGGTGCCTTCCATCTGGAAGACCTGGAAAAGTGCCTGACCGATAAGACGCGGCTGATTGCGATCACGCAGATGTCCAATGCGCTCGGCACCGTTGTGCCGATCAAGGATGTCTGCCGCGTGGCGCATGCGCGCGACATTCCGGTTCTGGTCGATGGCAGCCAGGGTGCCGTTCACATGCCCGTCGACGTGCAGGATCTCGGCTGCGACTGGTATGTGATGACCGGGCACAAACTGTACGGCCCCTCCGGCATCGGCGTGCTCTACGGGAAGACAGAACGCCTGTTTGCGATGCGCCCCTTCCAGGGCGGCGGCGAGATGATCATCGACGTCGACCAGGATTTCGTCACCTATAATGACCCGCCGCACCGTTTCGAGGCCGGCACGCCGCCCATCGTGCAGGCGATCGGTCTCGGTTACGCACTCGACTATATCGAAAGCATCGGCCGCGCCGAGATTGCCGCCCACGAGGCGGATCTGGCAGCCTATGCCACCGAGCGGCTGACGGCGATCAACTCGCTGCGCATCATCGGCAATGCGCCGGGCAAAGGGGCGATCTTTTCGTTCGAACTTGCCGGCATTCATGCGCATGATGTTTCGATGGTGATCGACCGCAAGGGTGTGGCGGTGCGTGCCGGCACGCATTGCGCCATGCCGCTCTTGAAACGTTTCGGCGTGACCTCCACTTGCCGTGCATCCTTTGCGATGTACAACACGCGCGCCGAAGTGGACGCGCTGGCCGATGCGCTCGATTACGCGCGAAACTTCTTTGCCTGAGGATTTTGCCATGGCTATCGATGAACCAGAACTGAAATGGGATGCCCGCGAAGGGCTGATCCAGTCTGCCATTCCGCATGAGGAACTGGCGCGCCTCTCCGACGACGTCATTTCGGCGCTGAAGACGGTCTACGATCCGGAAATTCCCGCCGATATCTTTGAACTCGGGCTGATCTACAAGATCGACATCGAGGATGACCGCATGGTGAAGATCGTCATGACGCTGACGGCGCCCGGCTGCCCGGTGGCCGGCGAAATGCCGGGCTGGGTGGAAAATGCCGTCGGCGCCGTCGAAGGTGTGTCCGGCGTCGAGGTCTCGATGACGTTTGATCCGCCGTGGACGCCCGAGCGCATGTCGGAAGAGGCGCAGGTGGCCGTCGGCTGGTATTGACGGCGGCGATGCGCTAATCTCGTATCCGAAGCGGAGAGACCTTTTATGGCGCGCGCACACCCCATTCGTATCGAGCTTTCGCCAGACATGAGCGAACTGGTCGAGAGCGTCGTGCAGTCGGGCGATTTCAAGTCGCCCGACGAAGTGGTGGCGGCGGCGTTGAATGCCTGGCAGGTGCAGCGCATGCTCGCCAATTTTACGGTGGAAGAGCTTGATGGCTTGATCCAGGAGGGGCTGGATAGCGGCGATCCTGCCGATGGCGAAGAATCCTTCCGGCGTATTCGTGCTGAATTTGAGCGTGAGTTTGGGGTGAAGGCCTGATGGCCTATCGTCTCAGGCCCTTGGCCGAGCGCGATATCTATCAGATCATGTCCTATATCGGTCGCCGCAATCCCCATGCTGCTTTGCGCTGGCAGGTAGACATATATGCGGCCTTCGATTTTCTGGCCTCGATGCCAGGCGCCGGATCGTATCGACAAAGCGGGCAGGTGAAGGTGAGTCTGTTCCCGAAAGACGGGTATCTGATTTTCTACCAGGTCAACGAGGCGAACATAGATATCCTGCGGGTGCTGCATGCTGCCCGCGACTGGCCAAAACTTGTTCGGTGAAGGACACTTATTGATCAGGCGATGCCATGCGCCTACATTGACAGACGAAACCGCCGGGCCTTGACCCCGGTTGCGTGAAGGAGAATGAGCCGATGGGCTTTGCAGTAATGACCATGACCGATGCCGCCGCAGACCGCGTGAAGGCGATCGTTGACAATTCCGGACCCCATGCGCTCGGCATCCGTGTCGGCATCAAGAAGGGCGGATGCGCGGGTATGGAATACACGATCGATCTGGTGACCGAACCAAATGCCAAGGACGACCTGATCGAGCATGGCGGTGCAAAGGTCTGGGTTGAACCGTCGGCCGTGCTTTATCTTCTCGGCACACAGATGGATTTCGAGATCACCAAGATGCGCTCCGGTTTTACCTTCAACAATCCGAACCAGACGTCTGCCTGCGGCTGCGGCGAATCGGTGGAGCTGAAGCCTGCCGATCTGGCAGCTCTTGCCCGGGAACGGGCAGGGCAGGCGACGACCGCCTGACGACCTCCCTCGCGCGCCGATCTTTTGGCGCGCCGGGGTGCTGGTCGATTGCCGCCCTTGCAGCTTACTCTGCTCGACATCTCCGACGTCAGGCGGAGTGAGAAAGATCATCCAGCAACTTTTCCGTGGCGGCAGCGGCGCCTGCGGCATCCTTTCGCCCGATGGCGCGGATGACCCCGACATGCAGGCTCACCGACCGGTCCATTGCCTCTACGGTTGCGGTGGAAAACCAGAGGCGCCGCGAGTGGCTGCGCAAAGGCGCAAGCGCGCCGGTGACGAAGCGGTTGGGGCAGGCTTCTTCCACGATATCGTCGAATCGTTTGTCTGCCGCCAGAAACCCGGCCATATCCGCGGTGGCCGCGGCCGCACTCATATCGCGGGCGCAGTCCACCAGCCGTTCGCGCTGGCGCTCATCGGCATGGGTGGCGACGAGCGCTGCCGCCAGCGGTTCCAGCCTGCACCGCACGGTCATGATGTCGGCATGGTCGGACGCGGCGATATCGCTGATCTGTAGCCCGACGCGAGGACGCACCAGCATCAGCCCCTGCCATTCCAGTTTCTGGATCGCCTCGCGCACCGGCGTCCGGCCGTGGCCTGACACGTCGATCAGCTGCTTTTCCGTCACATATGCGCCGGGCGCCAGATGCAGCATGACGATCATTTGCTCAAGGACGCGGTAGGCCTGGCGTGCCAGCGAGTCGGAAAGCGAAGGTGTATCGAGGGTTTCCATCGCGTAGCTGATATATCAGATAGCCAGCGCACGCAATCCGACCCTAGCGGTCGCTGATATATCAGGTCGTTCTCGGGACGGCCCGTATCCCTGTTCTGAACGGCGCATACGGGGCACTATGGCTGAGCGGCGTGAGGAGACGGGCCGGCGTGCGGCAACTCCGGTGCGCCATGTGTTTGCAGCGTATGTCCGACAGCGCATGCGCCGGATGCGATCGCCATGCATCCTTTTCAGCAGCCGGGCGTTGACCAGTATCGAATTCAAACATGGAGATGGTCATGATCGAGGCAGAACGCATTCAGGAACATGCAAAGGTCATCGGTGCCGATGGCATTCCTGTCGGAACGGTGGATCGCGTGGAAAACGGCCGAATCAAACTCACCAAGCGCGACAGCGGCGAAGGCAGCCATGAAGGGCAC
Source organism: Rhizobiaceae bacterium (assembly GCA_027483885.1). Lineage (GTDB taxonomy): Bacteria > Pseudomonadota > Alphaproteobacteria > Rhizobiales > Rhizobiaceae > Neorhizobium. The sequence goes on along the minus strand of JAIXTO010000241.1, from coordinate 30,086 downwards.
CATCATTTTATCCCGCTCTCGCTGGTCGCCTATGCCGATGAAGGCGTGGTGCGGCTTTCGTCCAATGGTTCGGTTTCGGTGTCCTATGAGGAGGAAGAAAACGGCAGCAACGCCCATTGAGGCATGGGGCTGTTGAAACATGCCAAATTTTCGCCTTTCGCGGGTTGACCGCGGGAGGCGACCTGCCTATGTTCCGCGCACTTTCGAAGGGCAGCCAAAGCCACCTCGGGAGAGCGTAGCTCAGCCGGTAGAGCAACTGACTTTTAATCAGTAGGTCCAGGGTTCGAACCCCTGCGCTCTCACCACTTTCCAGATTTTTCTAGAAAGCTTCCACCTCTTGCACCGCGGATGCGGTGTCTTCCCCCTTTCCAGTTGCGCCATAATTTTGCCACCGCCTGGTCCGAGCCATGCGGCATGCGTGTCCAATATTTCCTGATCGCCTTTCTGCTGAGCATGATCATGTGGGTGCTGTCGTTTGACGCAACCCGCGACGCCTATCATGCCGCCGAATATGCGCATGTGATCCCGAACGAGCATATTCGGGCTCGGCTGTCGCATATTCTATAGGCCCAATAGCGAGGTCGGGCGCCATGCCTGAGGCGCCGGCGCGGCGCCGCGCCCTCTTTGCGCTTGCTCGCCGCACACTTTTGCGCGACGGGCGTAATAGGTCATTGGCAGACGGGGCTTAGCCTGCTTTAGGAAGAGGCAGATTCGGATGCGGAGAGTGCCTTGTCGATTGCCGAAATATCGCTGTTCAGCGCCCTGATCGCCGGCGCCCTGTCGTTCCTGTCTCCCTGCGTTCTGCCGCTGGTGCCGCCGTATCTCTGTTATATGGCCGGTGTGTCTGTCGATCAGTTTCGCGGTGAGGCAAAGGTGGAAACGCTCTCCGTGCGGCGGGCAGTGCTGTTGTCGTCGCTGTTCTTCACGTTTGGCTTTGCAACGGTCTTTATTGCGCTTGGCGCCGGTGCCACGACGATTGGCGTGATGCTGCGCCAGCACATCGATCTCTTGGCCAAGATCGGCGGCGTGATCATCATCATCATGGGACTGAACTTTCTCGGGCTGTTTCGTATAGGCCTGTTTTCGCGCGAAATGCGGTTCCAGTCGGGCGGAAAACCGGCCACCGTTTCCGGTGCCTATGTGATGGGGCTTGCCTTCGCGTTTGGCTGGACGCCCTGCATCGGTCCGGTTTTGGGCGCCATCCTCGGCGTTGCCGCCTCGCGCCAGACGGTTGGGGATGGCGCGCTGCTTCTGGCCATCTATTCGCTCGGGCTTGCCGTTCCCTTCTGGATTGCGGCCGCATTTTCCGGGGCCTTCATGCGCTTTCTGACGCGATTCCGTCGCCATCTCGGCCTGGTGGAAAAGCTGATGGGGGCGTTTCTGGTGCTGACCGGGCTTGCCTTCATCTTCGGCCTGGTCAGCTATATGGCCATCTGGTTTCAGCAGAGCTTTCCAATCCTCATGCAAATCGGCTAAGCGAAGTCTTGCCCCATGGTATGACCGCGGGGGCGGAGGGTTGAGATGGCTGCCATTCTTGCTTTGCTGCTTCCGTTTTTCGGGCTGATCCTCATCGGCTACGTGGCGGCCAAGGCCAGCGGGCAGGGCGCCGAGGCGCTGGGCTGGATGAACACGTTCATCGTTTATGCGGCCCTACCGGCGCTGTTTTTCAAGCTTGTCTCACGCACGCCGATTGAAGATCTGACGCGGGTGGATTTTATCGTCACACAGCTTGCCGCTGTTTATCTGGTTTATGCGCTGGTGTTCGCCTTCGGCTTTTTCATCCGCAAGGCCGGCACGGCTGCCTCCACCATCCAGGCCTTTGGCGGCGCCTATGGCAATATCGGCTATATGGGACCGGGGCTTGCGCTGCTGGTCCTCGGCGATACGGTGTCGGTGCCCGTGGCGCTCATCGTCTGCTTTGAGAACGCCATGCATTTCATCGTAGCCCCCGCCATGATGGCGCTTGCCGGCGGTGACAGGCGCCCGCCATTGGCACTCGCTTTCGACGTGCTGCGCAAGGTGGCGTTGCATCCGTTCATCCTGTCCACGGCGGCCGGCTTTCTGGTGGCCGCACTTGGCGTCCAGCCGCCGCTTGCCGCCATGCGGCTGGTGGATTACCTGGCGCAGGCGGCCGCCCCATGCGCGCTGTTTGCCATGGGCGTGACGCTTGCCTTGCGGCCCCTCAGGCGCATTCCAGCGGAAATCGGTGTGATTGCCGTGGCAAAGCTCGTCGCTCTGCCGGCTGTCGTCTATCTGGCGCTGACGGCCGTGGGCGGCATCGAGCCGTCCTGGATCCAGGCGGCCGTGCTGCTGGCGGCCCTTCCGACGGCAACCAATGTCTTTGTCATCAGCCAGCATTACGGCGTCTGGCAGGAGCGGGCATCGGCAACCGTTCTGATCACCACCGTGCTCTCTATCGCCACGCTGCCGGTGGTGCTTTATCTCATCTCATCCGGTTTTCTTGGAGCCGAAGGGATGCCGTAGCGTCTCTGCAAATTCGCGCAGGCTGCGGCCCGGCTCGATGCCTTCGCGCATCAGCACGTTGCGCAGCGGCCCGATGGCGGTCAGCATGTGGAGGCCGGCGGCGCGGGCCACCTGCATCGGCAAAAAATCCGACAGCAGCGACCGGTTGAGAAGATCGACGCCGAATGTGCGGGTCATGATGTCGGGCCGGCGGTGGCGGTTGAAGCGGTCGCCGGTATCGGCGGCAATCGCCCGGGTTCCATCCGTCTTCAGAAGGTCCGCCAGCTCCATCACGTCGCGCAGCGACAGATTGAGGCCTTGCGCGCCGATGGGCGGGAAGGCATGGGCGGCTTCGCCGATGAGCGCGACACGGCCCTTGCCGAACCGGTCCGACATGAGGCTCGACAGCGGCCAGGATTCGACACCCTCTTCCACCGTCACCTTGCCGAGCATGGATTGCATGCGCTGCTCCACCTCCTGCGACAGGGCTTCGAGAGGCAGGGAAAGAAGCCGCTCGGCTTCCGCGGGCTTTACCACCCAGACAAGGCTGGAGCGGCTGCCGGGAAGCGGCACCTGCGTGAAGGGACCGGTTTCGGTGTGAAACTCGGTGGAGACATTGCCGTGCGGCTGCTCGTGGGAAAAATTGAGAACGACGGCCGTCTGTGGATATGCCCAGCGGCGCGTGCCGATGCCGGCATTTTCCCGCACCGTGGAGGATCGTCCGTCCGCGCCAACCACAAAGGCAGTCTCAAGCGTTTCACCGCCGGAAAGCGTCAAAACGGCGCGGTCACCCGACAGGTCGAGATGCGCGAGGCTTGCATCGACCCGCATGACATTCTGCTCGGCCAGAAGTGCCTCGCCGAGCACTGCCATCAGCGCCCGGTTCGGGATATTGTAGCCGAAAGCCAAAAGCCCGAGGTCGGCGGCGCGAAACTGCGCGGGCGGTGCGCGAAACAGCCGCTTGGTACCATCCAGGATCTGCATGGTCGACAAGGCGGAGGCATCCGGCGCAATTTTCTCCCACAGGCCAAGGCTGTCCATGAACCGCACGGACTGGTCCATCAGCGCCGTCGTGCGCCGGTCCTGCCGGCTGGTCTGTGGCGCCACAAGCGCCACCTTGCGGCCGGCGCGCGCCAGCGCAAGCGCTGCCACAGACCCCGCCAGACCCTCACCCACAACTGCGATGTCGAACTCGTTCATGGCCTCGATCTTCTTCATGTCCAATGCCGCTTGCGGCCTACCCGAAAACGCGGTGTACAGACCCGTTAAAGGGACATTGTCGCGCGCTTCCTATTTAGGCAAACTTGTAACACTTATCCATGGGTGTCCTCCGTTTGAGACGCAGATGTTGCAATGCGCGCCGATTGGCCGCATATCAGCCCTTCGATTTTTAAGCTCCGGAGCAGGGCGTGATCAGGCGAATCTTCAATTACCGCAAAGTGCCCTATGCCGAAATCCGGGCATTTTCGGTGCATGTGCTGACCGCATCCGGGTCGTTCCTCGCCTTTCTCGGCGTGGTGGCCGCAGCCGAACACCGGTTCGTCGACATGTTCTGGTGGCTGGGGCTTGCGCTTCTGATCGATGGCATCGATGGGCCGATTGCCCGCAAGGTGCGCGTCAAGGAAGTGCTGCCCAACTGGTCGGGTGATACGCTCGACAACATCATCGACTACGTCACCTATGTGCTGCTGCCGGCTTTTGCGCTCTACCAGAGCGGCATGATCGGCGAGACCTGGTCCTTTGTGGCGGCCGGTATGATCGTCGTCTCCAGCGCCATCTATTACGCCGATACGGGCATGAAGACGGACGAATATTTCTTCTCCGGCTTTCCTGTCGTCTGGAACATGGTCATCCTCACCCTTTTTGTCATCGAGGCAAGCGAGATCACGGCGTTGATTGTGGTGATGGTGTCGGTGTTCTTCACCTTCCTGCCGATCAATTTCCTGCATCCGGTGCGCGTGAAACGGCTGCGGCGGCTCAATCTCGGCATCTTCCTGCTGTGGTGCGCGCTGTCGGCCTATTCGCTGCTTTTGCATTTTGAATCGCCCGCCTGGCTGGTCTGGGGCGTGGTGGTGACGGGCCTTTATCTTTATGCGGTGGGCGGCGTGCTGCAACTTTTCCCAAACCTTGGGAAATCCAAGTAAAGCGCCGGGAAAGCTGGACTTTCCTGTTGTGCGCGGCACCAAAACGAGTATCAATCTAGTCAAGCGCCGGGAGTGAACGGCAAACACAGGACACTTTGGCAGCCATCAAAACCTCGCAGAAGGTGGGCGCGAGGTGCATGAGGGGATGTGAGTGAGTGAAGCGCAGGTTCCGGAGGCGGCAACGCTTCTGAAGGTCCGGGGACTGACCAAATATTTCGGAAGTTTTGCTGCCTGTAACGGCATTGACCTGTCGATTGCTCCGGGTGAGATCCATGCCCTGCTCGGCGAAAATGGCGCTGGAAAATCCACCCTCGTCAAGATGCTGTTTGGCGTACTGCAGCCGAGCGACGGTGAGATCGTCTGGGGCGGCAAGCCGGTCACCATCCAGTCCCCCGGCCATGCAAGAACGCTCGGCATCGGCATGGTCTTCCAGCATTTCTCGCTGTTCGAGGCGCTGACGGTTGCCGAAAACATCGCGCTGTCGCTCGATCCTAAAATCCCGCTGACAAAGATTGCCGAAGAGGCGAAAAATCTGTCGCGCGCCTATGGGCTGCCGCTCGATCCGAATGCGCATGTGGCGGATCTGTCCGTTGGCGAGCGCCAGCGAATAGAGATCGTGCGCGCGCTGCTGCAGAACCCGAAGCTGATCATTCTGGATGAACCGACGTCCGTGCTGACGCCGCAGGAAGCCGACCGGCTGTTCGAGACGCTGTTCAAGCTGAAGGCCGAGGGGCGCTCGGTGCTTTATATCAGCCATCGGCTGGAAGAGGTGCAGCGCATCTGCGACCGCGCAACCGTGCTGCGCCATGGCAAGGTGACCGGTGCCTGCGATCCCAGACAGGAAACGCCGGGCTCACTTGCCCGCATGATGGTGGGATCTGATGTCGCCGGTGTCGAACGCGCGGCTGACACGCCGCTTGGCGACGTGCTGGTGGATGTGAAGAACCTTGCCGTTCCCGCCCGCACGCCGTTTGCGATCACGCTTTCGGGCATTTCCATGCAGGTGCGTGCCGGTGAAATCCTGGCCATTGCAGGCGTTGCCGGCAACGGGCAGGGAGAATTGTTCGATGCCCTGTCGGGGGAATATCCTGTTGCCGACGATGATGCGATCAGGCTTTGTGGAAAACCGGTCGGGCGCAAGGGTATCAACGGGCGCCGGCTGCTGGGTGCCGGTTTTGTGCCGGAAGAACGCCACGGCCATGCCGCGGTGTCCGACATGGCGCTTTCCGACAATCTTCTGCTGTCGCGCAGCCAGTCCGACCGCAAGACATTTTTGTCGGGCGGTCTTGCCAATGTCATCCGCCACGACGTGATCCGCTCGATCGCGAAACGTATTTGTGGCGAGATGGATGTGCGCAAGAGCGGTGATAATCCAGCCGCCGGTTCGCTGTCAGGCGGCAATCTGCAAAAGTTCATCATCGGGCGCGAGCTTGACCGCAAGCCGCAAGTCCTCATCGTCAACCAGCCGACCTGGGGTGTCGATGCCGGCGCTGCGAGCCGCATCCGTCAGGCGTTGGTCGATCTTGCCCGGGCGGGCTCTGCCGTCGTGGTGATCAGCCAGGATCTCGACGAGATTTTCGAGGTGGCAACCAGCATTGCGGTGATTTCCGAGGGGCGCATGTCGCGTCCTTATGCGGCCAGCGAACTGACACTTGAAAAGATCGGCCTGCTGATGGGCGGCGTTCATGATTCCACCAGCCGTCGGGAGGCCGTCCATGCGCATTGAACTGGAACGGCGCGCCAGCGCATCCGGCCTGTTTTCCGTCGTCTCGCCGATCCTCGCACTGACGCTGACGCTTTTATCCGGCGCCCTGCTGTTTCTGATGCTCGGCAAGGACCCTTTGCACGCGCTCTACAGCTTCTTCATCGATCCGCTGCTTGAAGTGTGGTCTTTGCATGAACTGGCGATCAAGGCAGCCCCGCTGATCCTCATCGCGGTTGGCCTGTCCGTCTGTTATCGCTCCAACAATTGGAATATCGGCGCCGAAGGACAGTTCACCATCGGTGCCATCTGCGGCTCGATCCTGCCTGTCATGGTGCCGCAGTGGCATTCGCCGATGGTGCTGCCGCTGATGCTTCTGATGGGCATGCTGGGGGGCGCGCTCTACGCTGGCATCCCGGCGCTCCTGAAGACCCGCTTCAACACCAACGAAATCCTGACCAGCCTGATGCTGGTCTATATCGCCCAGTTGTTCCTGGATTGGCTGACGCGCGGCCTGTGGCGCGATCCGAAAGGCTTCAATTTTCCGCAGACGGTGAGCTTTGCGCCGGAAGCGGTGCTGCCGGAGCTGCTGGAATCGGGGCGTGCCCATTGGTCGATCGTCTTTGCACTCGTGGCTGCCGTCGCCATCTGGTTCATGATGCGCTTCATGCTGAAAGGCTTTGAAGTGACGGTTCTCGGGCGTTCGGAACGGGCAGGGCGGTTTGCCGGCTTTTCGGCGCGGCGCATGGTGTGGTTTTCGATGATGCTGTCGGGCGCGCTGGCCGGTCTTGCAGGCATCTCCGAAGTCTCCGGTTCCATCGGCCACCTGCAGCCGAGCATTTCGCCCGGTTACGGCTTTACCGCCATCATCGTTGCCTTTCTGGGACGCCTCAATCCATTGGGTATCATTGCGTCCGGCTTCGTGCTGGCACTCACCTATCTCGGCGGCGAGGCAGCGCAGCTCTCCATCGGCGTGTCGGACAAGGTCACGCGGGTGTTCCAGGGCCTCATTCTGTTTTTCGTCCTCTCCTGCGACACGCTGATTCTCTACCGCGTGCGCCTGATCTTCGGCGCCGGCCGCAATGTTGAAGCGAGGTCCTGACGATGTTTGAAGCCATTCTTCTGACCATCGTTACGGCCGCCACGCCGCTGGTGATTGCCGCCGTCGGCGAACTGGTCACTGAACGGGCCGGCGTGCTGAACCTCGGCGTCGAGGGCATGATGATCATGGGCGCGGTCTGCGCCTTTGCGGGCTCCTACCTCACCGGCGTGCCGCTTCTCGGCGTGCTCTGCGGCATATTGGGCGGCGCGGCGTTTTCGCTGCTGTTCGGTTTCCTGACGCTGACGCTGGTGGCAAACCAGGTGGCGACGGGGCTTGCGCTGACTTTGCTCGGGCTTGGCCTTTCCGGCCAGATCGGCGAAAGTTTCGTCGGCATTCCCGGCGTCAAGCTGCAGCCGATCGTGTTCCCGATCCTCTCGGACATCCCCTTCATTGGCCGCCTGCTGTTTGCGCAGGACATTACCTTCTACCTGTCGATTGCGCTTATCATCGGCGTGCACTGGTTTCTGTTCAAGAGCCGCACGGGCCTGAAAATGCGCGCCATCGGCGACAATCACGGTTCGGCCCATGCGCTCGGCATCCATGTGGTGCGCACGCGTTATCTGGCGGTCATGTTCGGCGGCGCCTGTGCGGGGCTTGCCGGCGCACAGCTGTCGCTTGTCTACACCCCGCAATGGGTGGAGAACATGGCGGCCGGTCGCGGCTGGATTGCACTGGCGCTCGTCGTGTTTGCCTCCTGGCGGCCGTGGCGGGTTCTGGCCGGCGGCTACATTTTCGGCGCGGTCGGCATCCTGCAATTGCATGCCCAGGCGCTCGGCATCGGTGTGCCCTCGCAGTTTCTCTCGATGCTGCCTTACGCCGTGACTATTGTCGTTCTCATCGTGATCTCGCATAATCGCCGCACAACGCTCATCAATACGCCGGCTTGCCTGGGGAAACCCTTCGTTCCGGACCGCTGAGGCGGCACCATCCATACCGTAGCTTCGAGCCAAACAGGGGTTGTACAATGAAGAAGCTGATTATCGCACTCGCCGCCACGGCTGCCACGCTGGGCAGTTTTACCGTGGGCGCTGAGGCGCAGGAAAAAACCAAGGTGTGTTTCATCTATGTCGGCACCAAGACCGATGGCGGCTGGACGCAGGCGCATGACATCGGCCGCCAGGAACTGCAGAAGGCGCTCGGCGACAAGATCGAAACGCCGTATCTGGAAAGCGTGCCGGAAGGCCCGGATGCCGAACGTGCCATCGAGCGCATGGCCCGTTCCGGCTGCGCTCTCGTCTACACCACGTCCTTCGGCTTCATGGATGCGACCGTGAAGGTTGCGGCAAAGTTCCCGAAGGTGAAGTTCGAGCACGCCACCGGCTTCAAGGCGGCGGAAAACCTCGCCACCTACAATTCGCGTTTCTACGAAGGCCGTTATATCCAGGGCCAGATCGCCGCAAAAATGTCGAAGAAGGGCGTTGCCGGTTACATCGCCTCCTTCCCGATCCCGGAAGTCGTCATGGGCATCAACGCCTTTGAACTCGGCGCAAAGTCGGTCAATCCGGAATTCAAGCTGAAGGTCGTCTGGGCCAACACCTGGTTCGACCCGGGCAAGGAAGCCGATGCCGCCAAGGCTCTGATCGACCAGGGCGTCGACGTGATGACGCAGCACACCGACACGACCGCTCCGATGCAGGTTGCCGCCGAACGCGGCATCATGGCCTTCGGCCAGGCCTCCGACATGATTGCCGCTGGCCCGAAGACGCAGCTGACCGCTATCGTCGACACCTGGGGCGCCTATTACATCAAGCGCACCAAGGCGCTTCTGGACGGCACCTGGAAGTCGGAACAGATCTGGGATGGCCTGAAGGACGGCATCCTGACCATGGCGCCCTACACCAACATGCCTGACGACGTGAAGGCGATGGCGGAAGAAACCGAAGCCAAGATCAAGTCCGGCGAACTGCATCCCTTCACCGGCCCGATCAACAAGCAGGACGGTTCGCCCTGGCTGAAGGCTGGCGAAAAGGCTGAAGACGGCGTGCTCCTCGGCATGAATTTCTACGTGCAGGGCGTCGACGACAAGCTGCCGCAGTAAGCGCATCGATCCCGACTGGATTTGCTGGCCCGCGCATGATCATCTGCGCGGGCTTTCTGTTTTTAAGGTCATGTGATTGCGGAGATGAGCATGAAATTGCACAGAACAACCGAGGTGCTTGATGTCGACGACAGCAATCTGTCCGGCTCCAATTTCAACAATTGCAATCTGTCGAGCGCATCCTTCAATCAGATCGAATTTTCCGGCGCCCGCTTCAACGACAGCAACATGACCGGCTGGAAGATCAATGACGCCAATCTCTCCGGTCTGGTCGTGAACGATGTCACACTCTCGGGCGCCCAGGTTGAGAACGCCAATCTGTCTGGCGTGGATTTTGTTCACTGCCGCTTTGCCGGCGCTCGCATAGACGGGATCCCGGTGGATGAGATGATCGCCTTTTACCGGGCCGCGCATCCGGCATAGATGTGCAAATTTACGGCTTCCGTCTTGGTAAAACCGGCGCTGTCCTGCTAATGGTGCCGGTTCTCGGCTGAAACGTGCCGCATGCCTTCGACGGAGCCTTGTATGACCCGCACCTGCCTTGCCGTGATCCTCGCCGCCGGCGACAGCACCCGGATGAAGTCGTCGATGTCGAAGGTTCTGCATCCGATTGCCGGGCTGCCGATGATCGGCCATGTCATGCGCGCCATCGGCGATGCCGGCATGGAGAATGCGGCCCTTGTGCTCGGGCGGGATGCGGAAGCGGTGGCGAAAGCTGGCGAGACCGCTGGCATCGAGATCACCACTTTTCTGCAGGTCGAGCGGCGGGGGACAGGCCATGCGGTGCTGACGGCGCGCGAGGCTATTTCGCAAGGGTTCGACGATGTGGTGGTGACCTATGGCGACGTGCCGCTGGTGCGCCCGCAAACATTCCTGTCAGCCCGTGAGACACTGGCCGAAGGCGCCGATGTGGTGGTGATCGGTTTTCACACGCAAAACCCGTTCGGTTATGGCCGGCTGCTGGTCGAGGATGGTCAACTGGTGGCGATCCGCGAGGAAAAGGACGCAACCGACGAGGAACGCAAGGTCACCTGGTGCAATAGCGGCCTGATGGCCATCAACGGTGCGCGTGCGCTGGAATGGCTGGAAAAGATCGGCAACAGCAATGCCAAGGGTGAATATTACCTGACGGATCTCGTGGAAATCGCGCGTGCAGACGGCGGCCGGGTGGTTGCCATCGATGCTCCCGAGGCCGAACTTGCCGGTTGCAACACACGCGCCGAACTGGCGCTTCTGGAGACAAGCTGGCAGCAGCGCCGCCGTCACGAAATGATGCTCTCAGGCGTTTCGATGATTGCGCCGGAAACGGTGTTTCTGGCCCATGACACCGAGCTTCAGCCCGATGTGCTGATCGAGCCGAATGTGGTTTTCGGCCCCGGCGTGACGGTGGAATCAGGCGCGGTGATCCATGCCTTTTCGCATCTGGAAGGGGCCCATGTGGCATCCGGTGCAACGGTTGGCCCGTTCGCGCGCCTGCGCCCCGGCGCCAATCTCGGCGAGGGTTCCAAGGTCGGCAATTTCTGCGAGGTGAAGAAGGCCGAGATCGGCGCTGGCGCGAAGGTGAACCATCTCACCTATATCGGCGACGCCTTCATTGGTGCGGGTACGAATATCGGGGCCGGCACCATCACCTGCAATTACGATGGTTTTAACAAGAGCGAGACGCGGATCGGCGAAAACGCCTTCATCGGCTCGAATTCCGCGCTGGTCGCTCCTGTCACCATCGGAAACGGCGCCTATATCGCCTCGGGCAGCGTGATTACTGAGGATGTGCCCGAGGATGCGCTGGCCTTTGGTCGCGCCCGGCAGGAGGTGAAGCCGGACCGGGCTAAAGCCGTGCGCGAACGGGCGCAGGCCTTGAAGGCGTCGCGCAAGAACAGCCGGTAAACTCAGATAGATTACCGTAACAAATCGAATTTGACCGGCGCGCCAATTGCGCATTGCGTGCGGTGCGGTAGGAATTCGCGCATTCGAGAAAACGAAAGAGGTTCATATGTGCGGTATCGTTGGCATCGTCGGCAAGGCACCGGTGGCGGAACGGCTGGTCGATGCGTTGCGGCGGCTGGAATATCGCGGTTATGATTCGGCAGGTGTCGCCACGATCCATGACGGTGTGATGGAGCGTCGCCGCGCCGAGGGGAAACTGTTCAACCTCGAAAAGAAGCTGTCTCTGGAACCGCTTCCGGGCGAAATCGGTATCGCCCATACCCGCTGGGCAACGCACGGCGTGCCGAACGAGACCAATGCCCATCCGCATTTCGTCGAGGGCGCGGCCGTCGTCCATAACGGCATCATCGAGAATTTTTCCGAGCTGCGTGACGAGCTATTGGCCGAAGGGGCTGTCTTCGAAAGCCAGACGGATACGGAAGTGGTGGCGCATCTGCTGGCCAAATTTATCCGTGCGGGCATGGATCATCAGGCGGCGATGCTGGCTATGCTGAACCGCGTCAGTGGCGCCTATGCGCTGGTGGTGATGTTTGCCGATGATCCCGGCACGATTTTCAGCGCCCGCTTCGGGCCGCCGCTTGCCATCGGTCATGGTGAGGGCGAGATGTTTCTGGGCTCCGACGCGATTGCGCTCGCGCCGTTTACCAACCGCATCACCTATCTCGTGGATGGCGATTGCGCCGTGATGACCGCGCGCGGCGTGTCGATCATGGATTATGCCGGAAAGCCGGTCTCGCGGCCGATGCAGATCTCGCAGGCCGCAGCCCTGATGGTCGACAAGGGCAATCATCGCCATTTCATGGAAAAGGAAATCTACGAGCAGCCGGAAATCATTTCGCATGCGCTCAGCCACTATGTGGATTTCGCAAGCGGTACGGTGAAGGCACAAGGCCCCGCCATCGATTTTGCGAAGGTCAGAAGCCTTGCGATTTCCGCCTGCGGCACGGCCTATCTCGCCGGTCTCATCGGCAAATACTGGTTCGAGCGTTATGCGCGCCTGCCGGTGGAAATCGATGTTGCCTCGGAATTCCGCTACCGGGAAATGCCGCTGTCGTCCGATCAGGCGGCGCTGTTCATTTCTCAGTCTGGCGAAACCGCTGATACGCTGGCCTCGCTGCGCTATTGCAAGGAAGCCGGTCTTCCTATCGGCGCCATCGTCAACGTGCGCGAATCGACCATTGCGCGGGAAGCCGATGCGGTGTTTCCGATTCTGGCCGGCCCCGAAATCGGCGTTGCCTCGACAAAGGCCTTTACCTGCCAGCTGGCGGTTCTGGCATCGCTTGCCATCCAGGCAGGTCGCGCGCGCGGCACGTTGTCCGAGGTGGACGAAAAGGCGATGGTGCGCCATCTGATCGAGATGCCGCGCGTGATGAGCCATGTGCTGAACCTCATCCAGCCGCAGATGGAAACGCTGTCGCGGGATCTGTCGCGCTTCAAGGATGTGCTTTATCTCGGGCGCGGCACCAGTTATCCGCTGGCGCTGGAAGGCGCGCTGAAGCTCAAGGAAATCTCCTATATCCATGCGGAAGGTTATGCGGCGGGCGAGCTGAAGCACGGGCCGATTGCGCTGATTGATGAAAACATGCCTGTCATCGTCATTGCCCCGCATGACCGGTTCTTTGAAAAGACCGTCTCCAACATGCAGGAAGTGGCAGCCCGTGGCGGCAAGATCATCTTCATCACCGACGAAAAGGGAGCGGCCGCCTCAAAACTTCCGACCATGGCGACCATCGTGCTGCCTGTTGTGGACGAGGTGATTTCGCCGATGATCTTTGCGCTACCGATCCAGCTTCTGGCCTATCACACGGCCGTCTTCATGGGCACGGACGTGGACCAGCCGCGCAATCTTGCCAAGTCGGTGACGGTGGAATGATCATCCGCCTCGAACAGAGCGATGATGCCGAGGCTATCGGCCAGGTGACGCAGGCAGCCTTTGCCGGAAAGGCCTATAGCAATCAGTCTGAGCACCTGATCGTTCAGCGGCTTCGCAAGGCCGGTGCGCTCTTCCGGTCGCTGGTTGCTGAAGACGGCGGCGAGATCATTGGACATGTTGGCTTTTCTCCTGTCGAGATCGAAGACGGCACCGGGGGCTGGTATGGGCTCGGACCCGTCAGCGTGCGCCCGGATCGACAGGGAGAGGGGATCGGCACTGCGCTGATCAAGACGGGACTTGCCGATCTTGAAGCGCTCGGTGCGGCCGGCTGCCTGCTTGTCGGCAGCCCGAAATTCTATCCGCGTTTCGGGTTTTGCCCGGCGTTGCGGTGCCTCTATCCCGGTGTGCCTGTCCAATATTTCATGGTTCTGCCCTTGCGGGGGCAGGAGCCCTCCGGCATTGTCCGGTTTCACCCGGCGTTTTACGGCGATGCAGCATGATTGACGGATTGAAATGGCAGAAATCCCGGAAAGAATAACGCTCGCCGGCCGGCTGCGGAACAATTTCCTGACCGGTCTCATCATCTGCGCACCGCTTGCCATCACCATCTGGCTGACATTTGCCTTTATCGACTGGGCCGACAGCTGGGTGACGCCCTATATTCCCGAGCGTTACAACCCGCAGTATTATTTCGATATCGCCATCCCCGGCACCGGGCTTGTGATCGCCATGGTGTTCATCACCGTGATCGGTTTTCTCGGCAAGAACCTGATCGGCCGTTCTGTCGTCAAGTTCGGCGAATCGATCCTGCATCACACGCCGCTGGTGCGCACGCTCTACAAGAGCCTGAAGCAGATTTTCGAGACGGTGCTGAAGGACCAGTCCACGTCGTTCAAGAAGGTCGGGCTCATCGAATTTCCGGGCCCCGGCACCTGGGCGCTGGTGTTCATCTCCGCGGAAGCGCAAGGCGAGGTGGCCGCGCGCCTCAACGAGACCGGCGAAGAGATGATCGCCGTTTTCCTGCCGCCGACGCCGGTGCCGACCGCAGGCTTTTTGCTGTTCGTGCCGAAAAGCCGCATCGTCATGCTCGACATGACGCCGGAGGATGCCGCAAAGCTCCTGATCTCAGGTGCGCTCATCACCCCGCCCTGGACGCCGAAGGCACCGGTGGAACTGCATCCACCAAGCGAAATCGCACCGCAACCCGCCTGAGCATCGCAAGCGGTGCCAGGCTTCATCCAGCCGTCATATTGCCCGCCTAGAGACAAGGGCTGGGGGCGTTCGACTGCTGGAGGATGAAGGGGCAAAAGCTCCTTTACCGGGTCCAAGGGCGTGGCGAACGGAACCCCTCCCGAAATTTTTCCAGAGGGCCGCATCCATGCGCACTTCCAACACCCGTGTTTCGCATTGCCTGAAGATGGCGCTTGCCGCCTCGATCTTTCTGTCGCCCGTTGCGGCATTTGCCGAGGGCAGTGTCAGCGCCGCCGGCGTGACCGTCACCAACAAGGGCCTTGTCGCCATCGGCCGCATGCCGGCAAACCTCAAGGACAAGTTCGGCGAAACCTTTGGCTCCGGTTCCGGCATGGCCTTCGACACAAAGAGCTGGAAAAAGGATGGCGATGCCTATACGGGCGCGCTGTGGCTGCTGCCGGACCGTGGCTATAACGTCGAAGGCACCACCGACTACAACACCCGAATCAACCGCATCGACCTGCGCCTGACGCCGGCAGCGGCAGGTGCGGCCGTTGCCGCTGACAAGCAGCAAACGGGCCTTGAAGCAAAGCTTGCCGATACGGTTCTGCTTCTCGACAACCAGGGCAAGAGCATGACCGGGCTTGATCCGGAATCAGGCGTTCGTGCCGCCACCGGCGCGCTGCCGGCGCTTCCGGAAGCCCGCACCGGCAAGGTGTCGCTCGATCCGGAAGCCGTCGTGCTTCTGAATGACGGCTCGATGCTGATCAGCGACGAATACGGCCCTTACATCTATCGCTTTGGCGCGGACGGCAAGCTTCTCTCCGCCACGCAGCCGCCGAAGGCGCTGTTGCCGATGCGCAAGGATGCGCTCAACTTCTCCTCCAACAATGTTGATGCCGGCGGCAAGAAGCCGGACCCGAAGGATCCCGATACCGGCCGCCAGAACAACCAGGGCCTGGAAGGCCTGTCGATGACGCCGGATGGCAAGTTCGCGATTGCCGTGCTGCAATCGGCCACCCGCCAGGACGGCGGCGATTCGTCCTCGACCCGCATGAACACCCGCGCGCTCGTCTATGATGCCAGCGACGTGTCCAAGCTGAAGCTGGTGCATGAATATGTCGTGCCGCTGCCGACCTTCGACAACAAGGGCAAGGTGGCCGTCGCCGCGCAGAGCGAGATCCTGGCGCTCTCCGACAAGGCTTTCCTGATGATTGCCCGCGACAGCAACAATGGCCAGGGCCTGAAGGGCGACACCTCCGTCTATCGCAAGATCGATCTGGTCGATCTGTCCTCCGCCACCGACATCGCAAACGGTGACTTTGATGCCCTGAAACCGGTCGCCCCCAAGGGCGTTGTGGATTCGTCCGTTACGCCGGCCAAGCTCTCCGATTTCATCGACTTGAACGATGCAGCACAGCTTGCCCGTTTTGGCCTGCACAATGGCGCGCCGAACGACCGCAACAACCTCTCTGAAAAGTGGGAGGCGATGTCGATTGCAAGCGCTCTCGATCCGTCGGCTCCGGACGACTATTTCCTCTTCGTCGCCAATGACAACGATTTCCTGACGCAGGATGGTTTCCAGGTGGGCGCCGCCTACAAGGCCGAAGGTGGTGCTGACGTCGACACCATGTTCCAGGTGTTTCGCGTGACCCTGCCGGGCATGAAGAAGTAAAGCTTTCCGGTAGTACCGACACGTTGTGAAAGGCCCCGGCGATTGTCTCGCCGGGGCCTTTTTTCATCAGGCTGAGCGCAAGACCCGCACGGGCACGCCCTTGTAGGCTGGCGTGCCGGAGCGTCTGTCGTGATCGGCCATGGCGATCACCGCGTTCATCTCCGGATAATAACCGGCAATCGAGCCCCTGGGGATATCGTAGGCGACGGCGGTGTAACCGGTCACGCCGCGCGGGCGATCGTCCCCTGAAAACAGCGAGCGGATGTCGATGCGGTCGCCATCGGCAAGCCCGCGGGCAGCCAGATCCTCGGCGTTCATGAACACCACGTCGCGGCGGCCGAACACGCCGCGATAGCGGTCGTCCATGCCGTAGATGGTGGTGTTGTACTGGTCATGCGCACGAAGTGTCGTCAGCACCAGCGCATCCGCGGAAAGACCGGCCCCATCCTCCTCAAGACCGCGCGCCACGAGAAACGTCGCCTTGCCCGACGGCGTGTTCCAGACACGGTTTGACGCGCCGACCGTGAGGCGAAAACCGCCCTTGACGCGGACGCGGGTGTTGTAATCGGCAAAATCGGGAAACACCACTTCGATCTTGTCGCGGATGCGGTCGTAGTTTGCGAGCATGCCCTCCCAGTCGATGCCGTAACGGTCACCCAGCGTCGCCTTTGCCATGCCGACAACGATGGCCGGCTCCGATAGAAGCAGCTCGCCCGGCGGGTTGAGGAAGCCGCGCGAGGCATGCACCATCGACATGGAATCCTCGACCGTCACCGACTGCGGACCCGATGCCTGCACATCGAGATCCGTGCGCCCGAAGCAGGGCAGGACGATTGTTGTCTTGCCCGTCAAAAGGTGCGAGCGATTGAGTTTCGTGGCGATGTGGACGGAGAGATCCAGCTTGCGCATCGCTTCGAACGTGTACTCCGTATCGGGCATGGCGACGGCCAGATTGCCGCCGAGGCAGATCAGGGCTTTTGATGTGCCGTCATTGATCGCGTCCACCGCTTCCACGGCATTGTGGCCCTTGTCGCCGGTCGGGCGAAAGCCGAAAGCCCGTTCGATGCCATCGAGGAGGGCCGGTGTCGGAATTTCGGTGATGCCGACGGTGCGGTCGCCCTGCACGTTTGAATGGCCGCGCAAGGGGCAGATGCCGGCGCCTTCACGGCCGATATTGCCGCGCAGCAGCAGGAAATTGGCGAGCTGCTGAACGTTTTCCGTGCCATGTGCATGCTGGGTGATGCCCATGCCGTAGCAGGCAATCACCTTCTTCGCCTTGATGTAGACATCCGCTGCGCCACGCAAAGCCTCTTCCGTGAGGCCTGACTTCAAAACAATGGCTTGCCAGGAGGTTGCATCGATATCTTTCCGCAACGCTTCAAGCCCGATCGTGTGTTCGGTGAGAAAATCCCGGTCGAGAACGCCCGGTCCACCGGCGGCACGGCCAGAATCGTCGCGCTCGAAAACGGCCTTCATCAGGCCCTTGAGGGCGGCGAGGTCACCGCCGGCCTTCACCTGATGGTAGGCGGATGCAATCGGTGTGGAAGAGAACGTCGCCATCTCCACCGGGTCCTGCGGCGAGGCAAACTTTTCGAGCGCCCGTTCCTTCAGCGGATTGAACACGATGATCGGCACGCCGCGCCGTGCGGCCTCGTGCAGGGTCGCCATCATGCGCGGATGGTTGGTGCCGGGGTTGTGACCGAAGCTGAAGATGGCGTCGCAATGGTCGAAATCTTCCAGCAGCACCGTGCCCTTGCCGACGCCGATCGATTTTGGCAGGCCGACGCTGGTCGCCTCGTGGCACATGTTCGAACAGTCGGGAAAATTGTTTGTGCCGTAGGCGCGCACAAAAAGCTGGAACAGGAAGGCTGCCTCGTTGGAGGCGCGGCCGGACGTGTAGAATTCTGCCTGATGCGGGTTGTCCAGCGCGCTAAGGCCTTCGCCGATCAGCCTGAAGGCCTCTGCCCAGTCTATCGGCTGGTAATGGTCCAGCTTGGCGTCGTAGAGCATCGGGTGGGTGAGGCGCCCCTGATCCTCGAGCTTGTGATCGGTCCAGGTCCACAATTCGCTCACCGTATGCTCTGCGAAAAATTCCGGGCCGATGCGCTTTGCGGTGGATTCCCAGGTGATCGCCTTGGCGCCGTTTTCGCAGAACTCGAAGGACGATGTGTGTTTCGGGTCGGGCCAGGCACAGCCGGGGCAATCGAACCCTTCCGCTTGGTTGGCCTTCAGCAGCGTTGCGCTGCCTTGGGCGACGATCTGCTGTTGGGAAAGGGCCTTGGCGACAGCGCGCAAAGCGCCCCATCCGCCTGCCGGGGCATCATAGTTCTTGATGCCTGAGGGTCTTTTACTGGACATGAGAGACTCCAAATGCTTCCGGCGACCGCAGGCCCGAAAAATGTTCAAAACTTGGCTTTCGTCAATCTAAACGCCGAAAGGTGCATGTCGTCTTGTCGATTTCCTAAAAAAATGTGCGATCGCCGGACGCGGCCTGTTGGGCGCGATGATTTGAGGGGGGACTGTGGCCTTGTCAGCCGGCACGCAGGAAACGGATCGCCTCGTCGCGACGATGCAGGTAAAGCAGCACGCGCAGTGCCTGGCCCCGTTCACCGGTGAGATCCGGATCCTTTTCCAACAGGTAGGCTGCATCCTTGCGGGCGATTTCCAGAAGATCCGCATGGGCTTCCAGGCTTGCGATGCGAAAACCCGGCGTACCGGACTGGCGGGTGCCCAGCAACTCGCCTTCGCCGCGCAGTTTCAGGTCTTCCTCGGCAATCAGAAAGCCGTCCTCGCTGTCGCGCAGGATCGAGAGGCGGGCCTTGCCGGTTTCGCTGAGCGGCCCCTTGTAGAGGAGGATGCACGACGAGGCTTCGTCACCGCGACCGACACGTCCGCGCAGCTGGTGCAGCTGGGCAAGGCCAAACCGTTCGGCATGCTCGATGACCATGATCGTGGCATCCGGCACATCGACGCCGACTTCGACCACCGTTGTCGCAACGAGCAGGCGCAGGTCTCCGGCCTTGAAGGCTGCCATCACCGCATCCTTTTCAGCACCGCTCATGCGGCCATGGACAAGGCCGACCCGGGCGCCGAGCTGCGGCCCCAGCGCCTTCACCAGCACCGCATGACGCTCTTCCGCCGACATCAGCTCCGACGCATCCGATTCTTCAACCAGCGGGCAGATCCAGTAGGCTTTCTTGCCATCGGCAATCGCGGCCCGCAGGCGCCCGATGATGTCATCCAGCCGCTCTGTCGGTACCGTCACCGTCTGGATCGGCTTGCGGCCGGCCGGCTTTTCGGTGAGTTTCGAGACGTCCATGTCACCGAAGGCGGCGAGCACCAGCGTGCGCGGAATAGGGGTCGCCGTCATCACCAGCATATGCGGGGAAATGCCCTTGGCGGTCAGGCGCAGGCGTTGATGCACGCCGAAGCGATGCTGTTCATCCACCACCGCCAGCATCAGATTCTTGTAGACGATGGCATCCTGAAACAGCGCGTGCGTGCCGACGATGATCTGCGCTTCGCCGGACGCGATGCGCTCCATCACCGCGTCGCGCTCGCGGCCCTTGACGCGGCCCGTGAGCACCTCGACCTTCAGGCCGACCGCTTCGCCAAAACGGCTGATCGTTGCAAAATGCTGCCGCGCCAGAATTTCCGTCGGCGCCATCAGCACCGCCTGGCCGCCGGCCTCCACCGCATCGGTCATGGCCATCAGCGCCACCAGCGTCTTCCCGGCACCGACGTCTCCCTGCACCAGCCGCAGCATACGCTCGTCTTTGGCGATATCGGCGCGGATTTCGGCGATGGCCTGAAGCTGGCTGCCGGTCAGCGAAAAGGGAAGGGCGGCCTTGATCGCGGCGGAGAGCCGGCCTTCGACGCGGATCGGTCGGCCGGCGACTTTTCGCAGCTTCTGGCGCACCAGCGCAAGCGAAACCTGACCCGCCAGGAACTCGTCATAGGCAAGCCTTCGGCGTGAGGGCGCCTGCGGATCGAGATCATGGGCGTCGCGTGGATCGTGCAACTGGCGAAAGGCATCCGAAACGGACGGCAGGCCCTGTTTCTGCTGCAGCGCCAGATCCATCCATTCGGGAAATTCCGGCAGGCGGGCAAGCGAGCCCTCTACCGCCCGGCGCAAGACCTTGGGCATCAGGCCGGCCGTCATCGGATAGACCGGCTCCACCAGCGGCATGTCGCCAACCTCGGACACCTTCATCATCAAATCCGGATGCACCATGGAGGGCCGGCCGTTGAACCAGTCCACTTTGCCGCTCACCATCACCTGTTCGTCGATCGGCAGCGCCTTTTCCAGCCAGTTGCCCTTGGCGCGAAAGAAGGTCAGCGCCAGTTCGCCGGTCTCGTCATGCAGGAAAACGCGGTAGGGCATGTTGGAGCCCGGTGGGGGTGGCTGATGCCGGTCGACGCGGCCTTCGATGGTAACGATGGCGCCCTGCGGGGCAAGCGCAATGCCCGGCCGGTTGCGCCGGTCGATGATCGAGGAGGGCGCATGGAAGAGCACATCCACCACGCGGCAATCGTCTGCATCCTCGCGATTGGTGACGCGGGCGATCAGTTCGGCGAGCTTAGGGCCGATACCGGCAAGGCTTCCGACGGGGGCAAACAGGGGATCAAGCAGGGCAGGACGCATGGCCGGCAAAATGCGCTGGAATTTGGCCGCTTGGCAAGGCTGACACGGAGAAGTTTTCATCCTATATCAGCGGCTCAACAAAGGTTTGAATTCCATGACTGGACTGACACGCACCAGCGCTGATCTCGATCCCCGCCGCCGCCGGATTCTCTACCGCTGTTGGCATCGTGGCATTCGCGAAATGGATCTTGTGTTCGGCGAATTTGCCGAGAACAATATTTCCGAACTGTCGGACGCCGAACTCGATGAGTTCGAGACGATCATGGCGGAAGAGGACCAGGATCTGAACCGCTGGATCACCGGTGCCGATCCCGTGCCGGAGCATTTGCCCAAGGTGATGTTCGCGCGGCTTGCCGCCTATCGCCCGGACTTCGATATCGTGACGATCGAGGCTTTGAAAGCAAAGCACGGACTGAGCGAATGATTTCAGGGTTCGACGCGAAAAAGATCGCTGCTTCTGCGGCGGGGCTGACCATTGCCAATGTTCAGGCCGGCATGGAGCCGCTGCTTTTGGCGGAACTGGCGCGCACCGGCCAGCCGGTTGCCTATGTCATCTCCGATGGCCAGCGCATGGCCGATATCGAGCAGATGCTGTCTTTCGTCGCGCCCGATATTCCGGTTCTGACGCTGCCGGCCTGGGACTGCCTGCCCTATGACCGTGTGTCGCCGAGCGCTTATGTGTCGGCGCGGCGGCTGACGGCGCTGTCTGGCCTCATTGCCCATGCGAAAAAGCCGCATCCGGCCATCGTGCTCGTCACCGTCAATGCGATGATGCAGAAGATCGCGCCGGCGCAGGTGATCGACAGCCTGGCGTTTTCGGCCCGCCCCGGCAATGTCGTGCGCATGGACGATATTGCCGCCCGCCTTGAGCGCAACGGGTTCGACCGGGTGTCGACCGTGCGCGAAGTGGGTGAATTTGCCGTGCGCGGCGGCATTCTCGATGTCTTCGTGCCCGGCACCGAAGAGCCGGTGCGGCTCGATTTCTTTGGCGATACGCTGGAGACAATTCGTACCTTCGACCCGGCAAGCCAGCGCACGACGGGGCAGGCCCGCTCGCTCGACCTCAACCCCATGAGCGAGGTGACGCTCACACCGGATACGATCAGCCGTTTCCGCAAATCCTACCTCTCCACCTTTGGCGCGGCGACCCGCGACGATGCACTTTATCAGGCCGTCTCCGAGGGACGGCGTTATGCCGGCATGGAGCATTGGCTGCCGCTGTTTTACGAGCATCTGGAAACCGCCTTCGAATATTTGAAGGGGTTTCGCATCGTCACCGACCACACGGCGCGCGAGGCAGCCCAGGAACGCTCCAAGCTGATCCTCGACTATTTTGATGCGCGCCAGAACACGGTGACCACAGGCAAGGGCACGACGGCGCAATCGGCACCCTACAAGCCGGTGTCTCCGGGGCAGCTTTACCTGACGGGCGGTGCCTTTGCCGATCTGCTGGATGCTGCCGGCGCCCTTCGTCTGACGCCGTTCAACGAGCATGATGGGCAGGCGCGCCGCGTCGTGACGCTCGATGCCCATGCCGGCCCGCGCTGGGCAAAGGCGCAGGCCGAGGCTGAAGCGGAGCGGGCAAGCCGTGACGAGCGCGTCAACGTCTTTGATCTCGTCGTCAAGCACATTGCCGACAAGCGCGCTGAGGGGTCGAAAGTCCTGATCACCGGCTGGTCCGCCGGCTCGCTCGACCGCCTGCTGCAGGTGCTGGACGAGCGCGGCCTGAAGCGCATCCGCCAGATCGAAAAATTCTCCGATATCAAGACGCTCCAGAAAGGTGAGGCGGCGTCGGCCGTCTTCAGCATCGAGGGTGGTTTCGAGACCGGTGATCTCGTCGTCATCGGCGAACAGGATATTCTTGGCGACCGCATGGTGCGCCGCTCCAAGCGCCGCAAGCGCGGTGCCGATTTTATTGCCGAAGTCGCCGGCCTCGATGAAGGCTCGCTTGTGGTGCATGCCGAACACGGCATCGGCCGTTTTGTCGGTCTCATCACCATCGAGGCGGCCGGTGCGCCGCGTGCTTGCCTCGAACTACATTATGCCGACCAGGCAAAGCTGTTCCTGCCGGTCGAAAACATCGATCTTCTGTCGCGCTACGGTTCGGATGCAGCCGAAGCCCAGCTCGACAAGCTCGGCGGCGGCGCCTGGCAGGCCCGCAAGGCCAAGCTCAAGAAACGCCTGCTCGACATGGCGGACGCGCTGATCAAGCTTGCGGCAACGCGCATCACGCGCCGCGCGCCGGTGCTTGAAACGCCGGAAGGGCTCTACGACGAATTTGCCGCGCGTTTCCCTTATGACGAGACGGAAGATCAGGCGAGCGCCATCGATTCGGTGCGCGGCGATCTCGCCGCCGGGCGTCCGATGGACCGCCTCGTCTGCGGCGATGTCGGTTTCGGCAAGACGGAAGTGGCGCTCCGCGCCGCATTCTTCGCTGCCATGAACGGCGCGCAGGTGGCGGTCGTCGTGCCCACCACGCTCCTCGCCCGCCAGCACTTCAAGACGTTTCGCGAGCGGTTTCGTGGCCTGCCGATCCGGGTGGAGCAGGCGTCGCGCCTTGTCACCACCAAGGAGCTGAACCAGACCAAGAAGGATCTCTCCGAGGGCAAGGTGGATATCGTCGTCGGTACCCACGCGCTGCTCGGCACTGGCATCAAGTTTGCCAATCTCGGCCTTCTCATCATCGATGAGGAGCAGCACTTTGGCGTGAAGCACAAGGAAAAGCTCAAGGAACTGAAGAGCGACGTGCATGTGCTGACGCTCTCGGCGACGCCCATTCCGCGGACGCTGCAGCTGGCGATGACCGGGGTGCGCGAACTGTCGCTGATCACCACGCCGCCGGTCGACCGCATGGCGGTCAGAACTTTCATCTCGCCGTTTGATGCGCTCGTCATCCGCGAAACGCTGATGCGCGAGCATTATCGCGGCGGCCAGAGTTTTTATGTCTGCCCGCGCCTCGCCGACCTGCCGGAAATCCAGGCTTTCCTCCAGTCCGACGTGCCGGAGTTGAAGGTCGCCATCGCCCATGGCCAGATGGCGGCGGGCGAGCTGGAAGACATCATGAATGCCTTCTATGACGGCCAGTACGACGTGCTTCTGTCGACCACCATCGTCGAATCGGGCCTTGATGTGCCGACAGCCAACACGCTGATCGTTCACCGCGCCGACATGTTCGGTCTGGCCCAGCTTTACCAGCTGCGCGGCCGTGTCGGTCGTTCCAAGGTGCGCGCCTTTGCCCTCTTCACGCTGCCGGTCAACAAGACGCTGACGACGACGGCCGAGCGGCGGCTGAAGGTGCTGCAATCGCTCGACACGCTCGGCGCCGGCTTCCAGCTTGCGAGCCACGACCTCGACATCCGCGGCGCTGGCAACCTTTTGGGCGAAGAACAGTCCGGCCATATCAAGGAAGTCGGTTTCGAGCTTTACCAGCAGATGCTGGAAGAAGCGGTTGCCGAAGTGAAGGGCGACGACGAGATCCTCGACACCGGCTGGTCGCCGCAGATTTCCGTCGGCATCACCGTGATGATCCCGGAAAACTACGTGCCGGATCTTCACCTGCGCATGGGCCTTTATCGTCGCCTTGGCGAGTTGACGGATCTCTCCGAAATCGATGGTTTCGGCGCCGAGATGATGGACCGTTTCGGTCCGATGCCGGTCGAGGTGCAGAACTTGTTGAAGGTGGTCTACATCAAGTCGCTCTGCCGCACAGCGAATGTCGAGAAGGTGGAAGCAGGCCCGAAGGGCATCGTGCTGCAACTGCGCGACAAGCTGTTCCCGAACCCGGCCGGCCTCGTCGGCTATATCGCGAAGCAAGGCTCGATGGCCAAAATCCGCCCGGACCACTCGATCATGCTGTTGCGCGACCTGCCTACACCGGAAAAGCGCCTGACGACGGCAGCCCAGATCATGACGCAGTTGGCGGAGCTTGCAAGGAAGAGCTGAGGTCGCGCCTCAGCCCCGCGTGTCGGCATCCTCCGGCTTCACGGCAATTGTGGCTTCACTCTGCCCGGCAACGGGTGGAGGAAGCGTCACGCCGCGGATGCGTTCGCGTGAGAGGGTGAGCAGCCCGGAGCCGACGATGAGGGCAATGCCGAGGCCCATCCAGAGATCCACGTGATCGCCGAAGATCAGATAACCGAGGAGGATGGCCCAGAGCATCTGGCTGTACTGGATCGGGGTGACGATGGCGGCGGGTGCATAGAAGGAGGCGACCATCAGCAGCACAGTGCCGATAGCCGCGAGAAGCCCGAAAATAACAATCAGAAACACGTCATAGGCTGAAGGCACCATCAGGTTCGGCAGCATGGCGATGGCGCAGACGATGAGGCCGCCAAGAAGCCCCGCGCCATACATCGAGATGTTCTTTTCGCTGGGGCCGAGATAGCGATAGATGATGACCGAAACGGCCCCGGTAAAGCCGGAGGCAAGGGCCGTCAGGTGGGCAAAGGACAGCTCGCGAAAACCTGGCCGAAGCACCACCAGAACCCCGAGAAAGCCGACAGCCACCGCCGTCCAGCGCTTTGCCCCGACCTTGTCCTTGAGAAAGATCACAGACATGATCGTGGCAAAGGACGGCAGCAGGAAGATCAGGCAGAAGGCTTCCGCCATGGAGAGATGCGTGAAGGCGACAACACTGCCGACCGTGCCGATGGCCGAGCAGAAAAACCGCAACAGCCAGAGCGGCCGGTTGGTGGTGCGCACCATGTCCGTCCAGTGATCGCCGGACTTCAGCAGGAAGGGCACGGCGAGAACACCGACAAGCGTCCCAAGGAAGCCCGCCTGGAACGGCGGCACGCGCCCCTCCACCATCTTGATGGCGGCATCACTGAAGGAATAGGCGGCAAAACAGGCAAAGGCGATCAGAACGCCCTTCAAGGTCGAATCGGAAGCACGCAAACGAAATATCCCGGCGAGGTTCTTGTCCTGCCGGGATAGGTCCGATGCGCCTGTCCGTCAATTCGCAATGTCATGTCGCGGTGGACGCACACCCGTGTGTCGGTCAGTTCATGCCGGCACGGGCCTCCGTTTTCGCCTTGGCGATTTCGCGAAAAGCATTGGCCAGCACATCCGGCGTCTGCGCACCGCTCACCGCATATTGCTGGTCGATGATGAAGAAGGGAACGCCATTGACGCCCATCGTCTGGGCGGCCTCGATCTCGGCAATCACCGTGTCCTTGTCTGCCTCTGATTGAAGCAGCGGAGCGATGACGGCACGCTGGAGCCCCGCCTGTTCGGCGATGTCGAGAAGGACTGTGTGATCACCGACATTGCGTCCTTGCTCGAAATTGGCCTTGAAAAGCAGATCGACCAGCTTGTCCTGGATTACGCGGCCCTCGATCATCGCCCAATGGATCAGACGGTGAGCGTCCAGCGTGTTCGGGCCAATGCGGATCGCATCGAAATCAAAAGCGATGCCGACTTCACGGCCAAGTCCGGTCAGCATCTCGTGTCCGCGCTTGACGGCTTCTGCCCCGCCGAGCTTTGCCTCGAGCGCTGCCTTCTGGTCGACACCTTCTGCCGGATAGTCCGGGTTGAGGCGATAGGGGCGCCAGTTGATGTCGATGCCCACCTCGTCCTGCACTTCGGCGATGGCCAGTTCCAGCCGCGCCTTGCCGAGATAACACCAGGGGCAGACCACGTCCGAAACGAGGTCGATTGTCAGTTTTTCCATCGCAAGGGTCCTTTGGTCAGGCGATGCGGGCGTGGCGCTATTGCGCGCGGGCGTCCCACCAGGTTGGCAACTGGTAGCCGTAGAGCGGCACCGTGTCGGGATGGGCAATGGTGCGCCAGCGCGCCACCCATTGCTCGGGGATATGGTAGAGCGGCACCATGTAGAAGCCGGAAAGCAGCAGCCGGTCATAGGCGCGCACGGCGGTGGTAAAGTCCTCTTTCGAGCGGGCATTCAGCATGGCCTGGATCACGCGGTCCACATCGGGATCGCCAAGGCCTGCAAAGTTGAAGCTTCCCTGCCGGTCCTTCGAATCGCTCGCCCAGCGCCCGACCTGCTCGATGCCCGGAGACAGCGACGAGGGATAGGACTTCATGATCACATCATAGTCGAAGCTGCCGGAGCGTGCCTGGTACTGCGCGTCATCAACGGTGCGGATCGCGGCGTCAACGCCGATCATCTTCAGCGTGCGCTGGAAAGCAATGGCGACTTTTTCCTGGTCCTGGCTCTGTGTCATGATTTCGAACGCAA
This sequence comes from Rhizobiaceae bacterium, assembly GCA_027483885.1. Classification (GTDB taxonomy): domain Bacteria; phylum Pseudomonadota; class Alphaproteobacteria; order Rhizobiales; family Rhizobiaceae; genus Neorhizobium. Next base: position 3,107 of record JAIXTO010000241.1, on the reverse strand, counting down.
GCGGGCGACCGCTGCCATCCAGCATGCGGCCCTTGTCGATGCTGTAGCCGGCCTTCTTCAACCGCTCCACCACCTGGCGCAGCACCTTGCGGTCACCGCCTGAACCGTCTGTCTGCGGCAGGACGGGCTTGCCGGCCAGAATGTCGGCGGGGATGCGGTCCTTTGCCTGTCCGAGCAGCGCCAGTTCCTTGTTGTCGGCGGCATGGCCAAGCGAGGAAAGCTCGGAATTTTGCCAGTAGCTTTGCGTGCGGGTATAGGCGCCATCGAAGAGGTTGCGGTTGGCCCATTCAAAATCAAAGGCCAGCGTCAGCGCTGCACGCACATCCGGGTTTTCAAACATCGGGCGGCGCAGGTTAAAGACGAAGCCCAGCATGCCGGTCGGCAATTGCGGCTTGAACACGTCCTTCACCACCTCGCCGCTGGTCACGGCCGGAAAATCATAGGCGCGGGACCAATGGGTGGGGTTGCCCTCGAGATAGACGTTGATCGCGCCCTTCTTGAACGCCTCGAACAGGGTGTTTTCCTGCAGGAAATATTCAACCGAAATCTGGTCGTAATTGTCAAAGCCGACCTTGGAGGGAATGTCCTTGCCCCAGTAATCGGCGCGGCGCTCGTAGACGATCTTCTGGCCGGGTTGGACCGACGTGATGCGATAGGGGCCGGAGGCGACCGGAATTTTGAGCGTCGACTGGTCAAAGCTGTCCACATCCACGGCATGTTTGGGCAGGATCGGCGTGCCCGTCGCCAATATCAACGGAAACTCGCGATCCGCCTTGCCGTTGAAGGTGATGCGGACACCGTGTTCGCCGACCTTTTCCATCTTCTCGATCGGCAGCATGCGGTTGCTGAACGGGGTGCGGCCCTTGTCGCGCAGCACCTCCAGCGAGAACATCACATCCTCAGGCGTCACCGGCTCGCCGTCGGACCAGCGTGCTTTGGGATTGAGGTTGAACTGGATAAAACTGCGCGCCTCGTCCGTCTCGACGCTTTCTGCGAGCAGCCCGTAGAGCGTGAACGGCTCGTCGGACGAGCGTACCATCAGCGTTTCGTAGATCAGGTTGCCGAAGATATTGTCCCAGATGCCGCGCGCCGTGGTGCGGATACTCTTCAGGTTGAACGGATTGAGGCTGTCGAAGGTGCCGACGACGCCGTAGGCAATGCTGCCGCCCTTCTTCACCGCCGGGTTGACATAAGGGAAATGCTGAAAATCAGGCGGCAGTGCCGGCTGCCCATGCATGGCAAGTCCATGCTGGGGGGCGGCACCTGCAGAACCCGCCAGGGGAGGGCCGGCCAGCAGGAGTGCTGCCAGCGACAGGGTGATCAGGTGGCGCATCCTCTACCTCATTGTCTCTTCGCGATTCGGCTCAAACTAACGCATAGGACCGTCAAAAACCAATATAGCGCCGCGAAACTTGGAAAGGGCGGGGCGAATTTCAAAACTAGTGCTGGATATCGCAGGCGCTGCGATGTAACAGATTTGGCCGAACACGCGGGTCATTCAATTGCCTTATTTAAACGACAGGTGAGGGACCACGACCCCGGCACGGAGCGGCACAACTGCTTCGAAAAACCGCTTTCAGGAGACGGATTCTGGTATGATGCTTAAGGCAAACAACGTTCTGCGGACGGCAATGTCCGCTCTCGCACTTTCCATCGGCGCTCTTCCGGTCGCAGCTTTCGCCCAGAACGCTGCTGCCCCGGCTGGCGCTCCGCCGCTTGGCTGGTTCAAGACGTGCGAAAAGCAGGACGACAGCGATGTCTGCGCCGTGCAGAACGTGCTTCTGTCGCAGAACGGCCAGCTGATCACGGCCGTTGGCCTGATCACCGTTGAAGGCAAGGTCAACCGCAAGATCCTGCAGGTTTCGGTCCCGTCCGCTCGCCTCATCCAGCCCGGCGTGATGATGCAGATCGATGGCGGTAAGGGCCAGAAGCTCGATTACGTGCTCTGCATTCCCGACCGTTGCACGGCCGAAATACCGCTGACCGATCCGATGATCGCAAGCCTGAAGAAGGGCAATGAGGTGGTCTTCACCTCGATCAATTTCCGCCGCGCGCCGAACCCGATCAAGGTGGCTCTCACCGGCTTTACCGGCGTATTCGACGGCCCGGCTATCTCGCAGTCGCAGCTGGCTGAAAGCCAGCGCAGCCTGCAGGAAAGCATGCAGAAGAAGGCCGAAGAAGCACGCAAGAAGCTTGAAGACGCCCAGAACGCTGCCAAGGCTGGCAACTGATAAACGACTGGCTGAAAGGTCATTCGTCTCAATGAAAAACGACGCTGCGGATCATCGCAGCGTCGTTTTTTGTTGAGCCCTTCGGGCGATCGGCCGGCTTGCCTTCAGTGGGCAAGAATCGCTTTCGGGCGCAGCTGCCCGGACGGTGCCCGATCAAAGATCTGCGATACATGCGGATTGCGCAGCGGTTCACCGCTCTCGTCATGCATCAGGTTCTGCTCCGAGACATAGGCGACATAGGCCGTCTCGTCGTTTTCAGCGAGCAGATGGTAAAAAGGCTGGTCCTTGTGCGGACGGATTTCTGCCGGGATAGAATTCCACCATTCTTCGGTATTGGCGAATTCGGGATCCACATCGAACACAATACCGCGGAACGGAAACACCTTGTGGCGAACGACTTCGCCGATCGTGAATTTTGCGTTTCTCTGTTTCATGATGCGAACTTCCTTTCGCATGACATGTGGTTATTCATCAAACTGACATCAAGTGGCTGGCAGGTCCATGAGAATTCAGGGTTCTGCAGAGAAAATCGCGCTTTCAGTATCAAGGCGCAGTCGGACGGATCTCTCGCATCCATGAAAAAACCGGCAGGTGAGACCTGCCGGTTTTCAATTCCAGATCGCGATCGAGCGTCGATCAGATCGAGTAGTACATGTCGAATTCGACCGGATGCGGGGTCATTTCGAAACGCATGACTTCCTGCATCTTCAGTTCGATATAGGCATCGATCTGGTCGTCATCGAAGACGCCGCCGGCCGTCAGGAACTTGCGGTCCTTGTCGAGGCTGTCGAGCGCTTCGCGCAGGCTGGCGCAGACGGTCGGGATCTTCTTCAGTTCCTTCGGCGGCAGGTCGTAGAGATCCTTGTCCATGGCTTT
>JAIXTO010000204.1 GCA_027483885.1 Rhizobiaceae bacterium | reverse complement strand
GTCGATGCGCAGATGGCCTTCGGCCAGCGTGCGCGACATAGTGTCGGCAAGGTTTGCCAGACGGTCTTCGCTGAGCGAGATCGTGGTGCTGAGGGCCATCGCCTGATCATCGAGCACTTCGCCAAGACGCGCGCCGGCGCCGCTGACCATTTCGCCAAATTCGTTGACGCGGCGGCCGAGATCGCTGTCGATGCGCAGATGGCCTTCGGCCAGCGTGCGCGACATGGTCTCTGTGAGGTTGGCAAGCCGGTCTTCGCTGAGCGAGATCGTGGTGCTGAGCGCCATAGCCTGATCATCGAGCACTTCGCCAAGACGTGTGCCGGCGCCGCTGACCATTTCGCCAAATTCGTTGACGCGGCGGCCAAGATCGCTGTCGATGCGCTGGTGGCCTTCGGACAGGGCGCGCGACATGGTCTCAGTAAGGTTGGCCAGACGGTCTTCGCTGAGCGAGATTGTGGTGCTCAGCGCCATGGCCTGATCATCGAGCATTTCGCCGAGACGCGTGCCGGCGCCACCCACCATGTCGCCAAACTCGTTGACGCGGCGGCCGAGATCGCTGTCGATGCGCTCATGGCCTTCAGACAGGGTGCGCGACATCGTATCGATGCGGCTGTCGATGAGGCTGGACAGGCGCTCCGGCGCGCCGGCAACCGTCTGTTCGATGGCTTCGGCCTTTTCGCCGATCACCGTGGCAAAACGTTGGTTTCCAGCCTCGAGCGACTGGATGAGCGAGGTGGAGCGATCCGTCAGGCGTTCCTCGAAACGGCCCTGGCTTTCGGAAAGGGCATTGGCAAGCAGGTGGCTGCGTTCGGTCAGAACCGCATCCATGCGCTCATGGGCATTGCCGAGGCTGCCGGTGATTTCGGCAGTGCGCTCGGTCAGCGCGCCGGTCATGGCGGCGTGGCGACCGTCGATACCCTCGATCAGGTCCTGCGCATGGGTATCAAAGCTCTCGATGAAGATGCTGCTGCGGATTTCCAGATCGTCGTTGAAATCGCGGCTGCGCTGCTCGAAACCTTCGGCGAGCGCGCGGGTGCGCTCGTCCATCGTGTCGGCAAATTCGCGCGTTGTCTGCTCGATGCTGCCTGTGATCTGGCGGCTGCGGTTGTCGAGGTTATCGGTGAGCACACGGCTGCGCGTATCGAGATTGTCGATCAGGCCACGGCTGCGTTCATCGATAGTTTCGGAAATGGTCTTGGCGCGGTTTTCGAGGCTGCTGTCGAGGGCAGCGGTGCGCGTGTCGAGGTCTTCCACGAGGCCACGGCTGCGCTGGTCGATACTGTTGGTGAGCGAGCGGGCGCGCATGCCGAGCGTTTCGTCGAGCGCTGCCGTGCGGGTGTCGAGGTCTTCGACCAGACCGCGGCTGCGCTGATCAAGATTTTCGGTAAGGGTGCGGGCACGGGTTTCGAGGTTTTCGTCCAGTGCGCGGCTGCGGCTGTCGAGCCCGTCGATCAGGCCACGGCTGCGCTCATCAATGCCAGAGGTCAGCGTGCGCGAACGCGCCTCCAGGTTGTCGTCGAGGCTGCGGGCGCGGGTATCGAGATCCTCGATCAGGATACGGCTGCGGTTGTCGAGGCTTTCGTCGAGCACGCGGGCCCGGGCGTCAAACCCTTCGGTCAACTGGCGGGTGCGCGCATCCATGGTGTCGGCAAACGTGCGGGCATGGCCATCCAGCGTGCCGGTGATGTCGCGAGCGTGGGTGCCGAGCGTCTCATCAAGCGTGCGGCTGCGGGCGTCGAGGCTTTCGTCCAGCTGGCTGGCGCGTGTGTCGAAGCCGTCCGTCAGCTGGCGCGTGCGGGTGTCCATGGTTTCGCCAAGCGCGTGGGCGCGCTCCGCCAGAGTGTCGGCAATCGTGCGGCTGCGGCCATCCAGGTCTTCGACGAGGCGGTTGCTGCGGCTGTCGAAATCCTCGACCAGCCGGTTGGCGCGCGTGTCGAGGCCTTCGTTGAGGGCGCGGTTGCGCTCTTCCAGCTCGGCGGCGAGCCGGCGCGCGCGGCTGTCCAAAACCTCGCCCAGCTGGCTGGTACTGGTTTCCATGGTGTTTTCGAGCATTTCCTGGCTGGTGCCGAGCGTGGTGGCAAGCGTCAGGGAATGATCGGTAAAGGCCGAGCCCAGCCGTTCGATGCTGGTGGACAAAATGCCTTCCAAGGCATCGGAGCCGCCGGAGACGGTTTCGCGGATGCTGGAAAGGCTTTCGGTGAGCTTGGAGCCAAGCGTACCAGCGCGCTGATCGAAGGCAGTGGTGAATTCTTCAAGGCCGGTATCGAAGGTGGCGCTGAGCTGGCCGATCGTGCCCTGCAGGCGTTCCTCGAACAGGCCCGTGCGCAGGTCGAAATCCATCACCGTATCGTCGGCGGCATTCTGCAGGGTCTGGCGGAAGCCGGCGCCCTTTTCGTCGAGCGAGCGGTTGAGCGTCGAGAGCACGGTTCCAAGCGACGTGGTGATCGTGCGCTCGCCGTCCGTCAGAGTTTCGTTGATATCACGGGTGCGGGCAAGCAGCGTTTCGTTGAGCAGCCGCGTGCGCTCATTCAGCGCCGCATTCAGCTTTTCGGTACTGGCATCGAGCGTCGAGGCGCGGGTCTCGAACTGGCCGAGGATTTCGTTGCCGCGCGACGACAGCTTCGAGCCGAGCGTTTCAAGCCGTGTATCGAATTCGGTGGCGAGCGACGAGCCGGAGGCGGTGAGAGCGCCGATCAGGCCTTCGGTCTTGGCAGACAGAAGCGAGCCCAGCGCATCACCGGCGGCATTGGTTTTTTCCATGAGGACGGCGGCACGGGTATCGATCATCGAGGCAAAGGCCTCGCCGGAGGTCGCCAGGCGCACCGCAATCTCTTCGGTGGCCAGCGACAGCTCTTCCTTCATATTCTCGTGCACTCCGACGATGGAGCTGCGGATGCGCTCGGCATGGTTGACAATGGCGTCGCGCTCCGAGCCCAGTTCGTGGACAAGGCCGCGCACCCGCATCTCGTTATCGGCGTAGCTGCGTTCCAGCGCGTTGACTTCGGAGTGAACCAGCGTTTCCAGCTCGGTGGCGCGCGCAATGGTGCGCTCGATGCCTTCGTTCATCGCCGAGACTTCGCGGCGCACGGCCTGGCCGACGGTCATGATCCGTTCCGACGCAATCGTTTCCGGTTCGGACAGGCGAAGCGCGACCTCGGCCATGGAGCGGGCCGCATTGCGCAGGTCCTGCGCCCGCGCCATCATGATGGCAAAGGCGAAAAACAGCATGACCGGCACGAAGACGCCGATAAAGACGGCAACGACGCCGGGCATGGCGACGAGATCGGCAACGGATGAGACCTGCCAGATCTGCGTGCCATAGAGGAGGTGGGCAAGGCCCGCGCCGCCGATGGCCCACAGCAGCGAAACAATGCCGGCATTGCGCAGCGACGAGCGCATGGAGCCGCTTTCCAGCGAGCGAAGGATGGCCGGCGTGCTGCGGCGTCCGCTGTCATTGGCGGGCTCGAAGCTCGGCGATTTCGCAGCGCCGGGCTCCGGCGGCAGCGCCGGGCGGCTCTGTTCCGGCGGGCGAGGGCGCGCTGCGGATGACTGGCCTGAGGACTGGCCAGATGACTGGGTTGGGCGCTGCGTCGGCGTTTCTGGCACCTTGGTGGCCTCCCGGGCAGGGGGAACGGTTTTTTTCGACGCTGCCGGCTGCATCGCTTCCTCGAAGTCGATCTTCAGCGCGTCTTCCAGCGCCTGAAACGCGGTTTCGTCGATCGACTCGTTGTTCGGATTCTTCGCCATGCGGTTACGCCTCGTTACCATACTCGTCCGGCTGATCGTGGGTCTCACCCTGCCGCGTGAGGCGAAACTGTCGATCCGGCCGTACCGGGCCCCAATACCGGGCATACAGCCGGCTCAGTGTCCCGTTCACTCTCGAACCCGGGGAGCCTTCCGTCGCAAAGACGTCATAAGAAAGGCTTGACCGGTATCCGGGCTGGTGCCGGGCACATGCCCACACCAGTTCCAGTCGTACTGTAGTGGCACATTAGCCTTCCAGACACAATTCGGCCCGCCGTCATGGATTGGGTGCTGTTTCGTTGTTAACAGATTTTAAACCGCACTTTAACGACTTTCCCCTTGATTTCGCGCGGGTTACGGGAAATTAACCATAACATGAGAAAAACTGCCGCGATTGCGCCGGAATTTAACCGGATAGCGAGCCGGCCCTGACACCGTCGGGGACCGGAGGAGAGGCAAGGGACGAACAGTCGCGATGCCCAGCAGTCCGGCAGAAGAAGGGAACTGACAGCCTGCCGTCGCGGCTCTCGCGCCGGCGCCCGTCTGTTCCGCACGGCAACAGAGGATGAACCGGTTCATGGCCGCGGTCAGTATTGCTTTCGAAATGCCCGAAAACGGAAGAGGCGAACACTCATCGACATCCCGTCCCATCGATCTCGTGCACCTTGCGGTGCAGACGATGGGCGACAAGGAGCTTGAGGCGGAGGTGCTACAGCTCTTCGCCCGCCAGGCGCGCGCTGCTCTGCACGAAATGAGCGGCGGCGCGAACGAGCAGGTGGTTGCAGCGGCCCACAAGCTGCGCAGTGCTGCCAATGCCGTCGGCGCCTTTGCCGTGGCAACGGCTGCCCTTGGCGTGGAAACCGATCCGGTTAATGCAGCCGCCCGCGCAAGCGTTGCTGCCACGGTGATCGAGGCGGAAAATTTCATCCTGAAGCTTTCGCGCTAAACGGTTCCGCAGCGTTTCCCGAACACGTCTGCGGCAAATCTACTCCGCAAGGCCGGGTGCTGGTGTTAAAAGGGTTCTCAACGTTGACTGAAGCGGCGAATTGTCGGAAGACATCGCCGTTTTGACTTCAGTTTGCAAGGATCCGACATGACGCAACTCACCATCGTCGCCTTCGACGGAACGCGCTTTGACATCAATGCGGAGCCCGGCTCCACCGTGATGGAAAACGCCGTCCGCAATTCCGTCCCCGGCATCGATGCCGAATGTGGCGGCGCCTGTGCCTGTGCCACCTGTCATGTCTATGTCGACGACGCCTGGACGGCGACTGTGGGCGGACCGGCACCGATGGAAGAAGACATGCTCGATTTCGCCTTCGACGTGCGCCCGACCTCCAGGCTCTCCTGTCAGATCAAGATCACCGATGCCCTGGATGGGCTGGTGGTCAACATTCCCGAACGTCAGGGCTGAGGCCGCCAGCCACCCGTCACGTCGGCACACTCATGTCAGGATGGCAGGCAAAAAAAACGCCTCGCTTGCGCGGTTGCGTCAAGCGAGGCGAAGGCGGGCGTATCACTGTCGAGCGAGGGAGGGAGCGCTTACAGCTTGTCGATACGCCAGGAGAACACCGGGAAAAATCAAAAACGCGGACGCCAGTCCGTGCAGGCCTGCATGCGATAGATTTGTGTCATTGCATAGGCATCGGGGCATTGAGCTGAGGGGCAGTGGTCACCGTTGTCGCCAACGCCGCCACGATGGCGACAACGGAACCAAACTTCAGGGAACCTCGTATCGTCCAGCCCCTCAGTGATTTTGACTATATAAGGTTCCAGAAATATTCGATACTGGAAGAAATAACCAGTCATTCACCATAGGTTGCGCAAGCTTCGGACAAGCTCCCGCCCTGGCTGAAAAAGCAGGCATTGCGTGCCGGCCGTTTCACGCCGGTCTTGCGGGCGTCAGATCCTGTGTCTGATCAGGGGGTTACTCGGCAGAGCCGGTGCGATGCCTGAGAAGGCGCAGCATGCGCGCCTCGAAGTTCTTGGCTTCCACCATGTCGAATCGCAGTTGTTCAACATCGTGGGCGTCGATGATCCGCCGGCTGGTGACCCCGACCTGCTGCTCCAGCGTCGCGCAGCTACGGGTGGCGGGCAGGGCGCGCAAGGCCTGCTCCAGCGCGCGCGCATGCTGGCGGGCAATTTCAGCGTGGCGTTCTTCGTGCCGCTTGATGTCGGCCGACAGCGTGTCCCAGATCAGCGCCAGCGAGCCATCGGCGCGCTTGCGGTTCTTCCAGCGCGGCAGGATGATCCGGGTGGAGAGCGTGACGTTGACATCGCCGATCGAGCAGCGGCCCTCGCTTTCGTGATAGGTGATATCGCCGCCGAACTTGATTTCGGTGGCGCCGGGGTGGCGGAAACCCGTGCCGCCGGTCAATGGCCCGCGTTGGGACAGTTGCGTATCGAGATCTTCCGCGGTGCGGCCATTGATGGAAAAATAGGAGTAGCTCTTGGTGATCTGCGGCGCGCTGTCGGCGGCAACCGGAAGCGCCAGAAAAGCTAGGCATGTCCTCAGAATCAGGGTGCGACGGCGCATTAAGGACATTCTGATGCCTGTGTCATTGAGTTTGGCGGGAGCTTGGGGCATAGGCCTTGGGATCGCAACACATGCTTGCGAAATTCTTTGTGGCAAACAGGATCGGCTTTGACGTGACATCGTGCGGCAACACCATCTGGCAGGTTGGCGGCGGGCGGTCGCTGGCTCTTGGCGCCGAAGGCCATCTGATGGCCATCATCAACGTGACGCCTGACAGCTTTTCCGATGGCGGCCGGCATTTGCAGGTGGAAGCGGCTGTTCGTCATGCGCTCGAATGCGTCGAGGCAGGGGCCTCCATCCTCGACATCGGTGGCGAATCGACACGGCCGGGTGCCGAGCCCGTCGATCCCGGCGAGGAACAGGCGCGCGTGCTGCCGGTGATCGAGGCCCTTTCGAAACAGACCGACGCGCTGATTTCCGTCGATACCTACAGGGCCGAAACGGCGCGGCTTGCGATGGCCGCCGGGGCTCATATCGTCAATGACGTCTATGGTCTGCGCCATGATGCCGATATGGCCCGCGTGGTGGCCGAGACGGGGGCGGGCCTGGTGATGATGCATACGGGACGCGGGCGCGAGGCCGACAAACGTGCCGACGTGGTGGACGACCAGCTGTGGTTTTTCGAAAACGCATTGAACACTGCCTCAGTGGCCGGAATTGCGCGGCAAAATATCGTGCTTGATCCGGGGTTCGGTTTTGCCAAGAACGCCCATGAGGATTTTGCGCTGATGGCGCGCTTTGCCGAATTGCGGGCGCTGAAGCTGCCCTTCCTCATCGGCACCTCGCGCAAGCGGTTCATTGGTTCTGCGACCGGGCGCGAACTTGCCGGTGATCGCGATGTGGGGACGGCGGCAACCACGGCGCTGCTGCGGCGTGCCGGCGCCTCGATTTTTCGCGTGCATGACGTGGCAACCAACAGGGATGCCCTGCGCATTGCCGATGCGGTGCTTGCCGCCGAAGGGGGAACGAGAGTTTGAGCATCTATACCATTACCCTGAAGAACTGTGCCTTTTTCGCGCACCACGGCGCGTTTCAGGAAGAGGCGGTTCTCGGCCAGCGTTTTTTTGTCGATGCGGAATTCGACGTGCCGGCAGGCCGGGCGCTGACCGATGATGATCTCACCGACACCATGCATTATGGCCATGCCTTCGAGGTGATCGAACAGGTGGTGACCACGACACGTCGGGCGCTGATCGAAGCGCTGGCGCAGGATGTGGCGCTGGCCTTGTGCGAAAAGTTTCCGATGATCCGCCGCGCTGCCATCACCGTGCGCAAGCCGAGCGTGCCGATTGCCGGCATTCTCGATTACGTGGAGGTTCGCGTTGAGCATCGCCCCTGATACCGGCGTTGTTGCCGCAATCGGCTTGGGCGGCAATCTCGGCGATCCCCGCCTGGCGATGGCGACAGCGCTTCAGCAGTTTGATGCCCGCCCCGACTGTCGGGTGCTTGCCGTCTCAAAATTCTACCGCACGCCGCCCTGGGGCAAAACCGACCAGGCGGATTTCTTCAACGCGTGCGCGCTTCTCGAAACGCAGCTTCAGCCGACGGCGCTGCTCGATCTCTGTCTCTCCATAGAGCGGGGCATGAAGCGTGTGCGCATTGAGCGCTGGGGGCCGCGCACCATCGATATCGATGTGCTCACGTATGGCGACCGGGAAATCCATGTCGAGGGGCTGGATGTGCCGCATCCGCGTATGGTGGAGCGCGGTTTCGTGCTGTTGCCGCTTGTCGATATCGCAGCGGGCATGATCGTGTCTGGAAAGACTGTGGCGGACTGGGCCGATTCGGCCGATCTCGCAGGCATAGAGATCGCGGACGACAGCCGCGACTGGTGGCGCTGAGCGGCTGTTCCGCCGAGCGCCACCTTGGGAGAAGAAAATTACTGTTCGATGGAGCCGACGGCGATCTGGTCCATGTCGCGTGTCAGCGACAGGCCGATGACCGGCACCATGGTTTCTTCCACCTTCACCGAAATGGTGATGTTCATCGAATTGGTGTCCTGCATGCGGGCAATCATGGCGCCGTTCAGCTTGGCACGGTTGATGCCGAGGACGATCTTGTCG
>JAIXTO010000128.1 GCA_027483885.1 Rhizobiaceae bacterium | reverse complement strand
GTTCTTCATCGACGTCGATGACGACTTCTTCGATCGGCTCCATCAGGACGCCGTTTTCGTCCTTGTGCATGACGACGCGCGGACGCGATACGGCAAGCTCGAACCCTTCGCGGCGCATGGTTTCGATGAGAACGGCCAGCTGCAATTCGCCACGACCGGAGACGAAGAACGAATCCTTGCCTTCGGCTTCTTCGATCTTCAGCGCAACGTTGCCTTCGGCTTCCTTGAACAGGCGGTCGCGGATAACGCGGCTCGTCACCTTGTCGCCTTCGGTGCCAGCCAGGGGTGAGTCGTTGACGAGGAAGGACATGGTCACCGTCGGCGGATCGATCGGCTGGGCTTCCAGCGCTTCAGTCACGGACGGATCGCAGAACGTGTCGGCAACGGTGCCCTTGGAGAGACCGGCAATCGCCACGATATCGCCGGCATGGGCTTCATCGATGGCAGTGCGCTCGATGCCGCGGAAGGCAAGGATCTTGGAGATACGACCGTTTTCGATCAGCTTGCCATCCTGGCCCAGAACCTTGACGGGCTGGTTCGGCTTGATCGAGCCGGAATGGATGCGGCCGGTGATGACGCGGCCGAGGAAGGGGTTGGCTTCCAGAAGCGTGCCGATCATGCGGAAGGCGCCGTCTTCGTCACCGACGCTCGGCTCCGGAACATGCTGCAGAACGAGATCGAGAAGCGGGGCGAGACCCTGATCCTTCGGGCCTTCAGGCGCAACGTTCATCCAGCCATCGCGACCCGAACCGTAGAGGATCGGGAAGTCGAGCTGTTCGTCGGTGGCGTCAAGGCTTGCGAAGAGGTCGAACACTTCGTTGATGACTTCTTCATGGCGGCCATCGGGACGGTCGATCTTGTTGATCGCGACGATCGGGCGAAGACCAACCTTCAGCGCCTTGCCGACCACGAACTTGGTCTGCGGCATCGGGCCTTCGGAGCTGTCGACGAGAACGATGGCGCCATCCACCATCGACAGGATACGCTCGACTTCGCCGCCGAAGTCGGCGTGGCCGGGGGTGTCGACGATGTTGACGCGAACGCCCTTCCATTCCACCGAAGTTGCCTTGGCAAGAATGGTGATGCCGCGTTCCTTTTCGAGATCGTTACTGTCCATCACGCGTTCTGCAACGCGCTGGTTTTCACGGAACGAGCCGGACTGCTTCAGGAGTTCGTCAACAAGGGTCGTTTTCCCATGGTCAACGTGCGCAATGATCGCGATATTGCGAATCTTCATATTGGGTTCTCTGGGCTGTGGCGCACATGATCCAACAGACCGCGCCAATTTTCGTTGGCGCCCCCATACCCTGTTTTTCGCAGATGCGAAAGGGGGCGGCTGCGATGAGCCGCGTCTCAGGGCAAGGGATGCGCCACTTCAGGCGTATTTTTTGACGTGTCACCGGCTGATGGCAACCGCGTTGTGCCGCACATCCCGAATCGACCGTGACAAGAGGCTACTGAAATATTCGCCGGGAATAAAGCGGCAAGCCATCCATGATGATGGTGTCAGACCGGCGCCCCCCCGGCCTTAACCGCCGCCGCCCTGGTAACGCCTGAGGCAGAAACGCCAGAACGCGGCGGCTGCGAGAACCGCAAGCGGGCCGGCGGCCAGTGAGGCGAAGGGGGCGAATGCCCCTAGATACGGCACCGGTCGCCCGAGCAGCACCGACACCGGCACATAGGCCATGTAGCCGAGCGGAATGACGGTGAGCAGCGCCAGCTGGAACACGGGCGCAAAAATGCTCGCCGGATACCGCGACAGCTCCCAAAAATCGAAATAGAGGCCAAACAGGTAACGCGCCCGCTGCAGAACCAGCGCACAGGCGCTGACCACGGTGATGCAGGATGCCGTGATGAAGGCGGAACTGATCAGCCCACCAAACAGCATGAGCGCGGACGGCAGGCTCCAGACGATCCCCACCTGTGGCAAGGCCCAGACGATGAGGCCGAGACCGAGCAGGATATGCCCGCCATATTCGATGTTGAAGCCGGAGAAAACGAGATAGGCCCAGGGGTTAATCGGGCGCACCAGCAGCATGTCGAACTCGCCGCCGCGCACGATCTCCTCCATGCCGCGCAGCTGCACGAGGGTAAAACAGGCGCCGAGCGCATAACCCAGTGTGTGGAAGCCGAGGAACAGCGCCATCTGCGGCCAGCTCCAGCCGCCGATATTCTCAAACCGGGTGAGAATGATCCAGATGGAGGTGAAGACCCCGGCATAACCAAAACCTTGCGCCGTCCAGGCAATGACAAGGCTCGCACGAAATTCCAGGCGCGTGCGCACCCGCAGACGTACCAGATAGAACAGAAGGGACAGGGTCTCGCGCATGGTTCAGCCTCCCTGTACCACAACCTGCCGGCAGGCCCGCGACCAGACGACCACGACGGCAAGTGCCAGCGCGGCCACCCAGCCAAGCCCGATCAGCAGATGCTGCACCGACCAGAAAAGATCGTGCTGCCCGAGATAGACCGCCATCGGGTGATAGGTGATCCACGAAAACGGCAGCGCCCGGGCAACCTCTGCAAGGCCGCCGGGGAAAAACCAGATTGGCACCAGCCCGCCTGAGAGCACCGCCAGAAGGCCGCGCATGAACCATTCCAGCGAATGGGCATCAAACACCCAGAAGGAAAAAAGTCCGACCAGCATGGCCGTCAGCATGACGATGACCACGGAGACCGCGAGATAACCGATGAACAGCAGGCAATGCGGCAGGCTTGCCGGCGGCTGCAGGCCATAGATCAGCCCCATGATGACGATCACCGGCACGGATATGAACAGCCAGTCGAACAGGCGCGTGCCCAGCTGTTCGGCCATCAGCATCATCGGGTAGCTCGCCGGGCGCAGCAGCGACGAGCCGATGGCACCGGTCCGGATCGTGGTGCCGATATCGCGCACGATCATGGTGGCATCCCAACTCGACAACAGCGTTCCGCCGATCAAGGCATAGACGATCATCTGGCCGATCGAGATCCCGTCCACCGCACCGCGTCCGGCATAGACCGCATGCCAGATGGAAATGCGGGCGAGGATCTCGATGAGCGTGCCGACGATGCGCATCATCATTTGCGATCGGTGATGGGCTTCCCGGCGAAAGGACGCGGAAACCAGCGCGAGGAAAGCGCTCATGCCGGCACCGCTGGTCTGCCAGTCACCGGCGCCGGGGCCGACCCTTTTGACTGATAATGCGTGCGGATGACTTCCTCGATGCTCGGCTCATGCAGGCGCACGTCGCGCACGTCGCTGGATGCCTCAAGCGCTGCGAGCAATTGCACCAGCGAGCGGCCATCGTCTTCGAGCAAAAATTCGCGCAGCAACCCTTCGCCGCCGGAGGGCCTCGCGCCGACAAGCCGCACCTCGCCCGGATCGCCTGAAAATTCCAGCGTCAACCGTCGCCTTGCGCCGAAGGATTTTCGCAAAGCCGGAAGCGTGCCATCAAACAGCAGCCTGCCCTCATCCACCATGATCAGCCGCGGGCAGATTTCCTCGATATCCTGCAGGTCATGGGTGGTGAGAATGATCGTGGTGCCGCGTTCGCGGTTGATGCGCGACAGAAATTTTCGCACCACGTCCTTGGCCACCACATCGAGCCCGATTGTGGGCTCGTCGAGAAACAGGATTTTCGGATCATGCATCAGCGCCATGGCGATTTCGGCGCGCATGCGCTGGCCAAGGCTTAAGTGACGCACAGGCCGCTCGATGAAGGAGGTAAGCTCCATCATGTCGCTAAGGGCCGCACGGTTTTTGGAAAACAGTGCATCCGGCACCCGGTAAAGCCTGCGGTGCAGCTCGAAACTGTCCGACAGCGGCAGGTCCCACCAGAGTTGCGTGCGCTGGCCGAACACCACGCCGATATCGCGCGCATTGGCAACGCGCTCCTGCTGCGGCTTTCGCCCGAGCACGGTGACCTCGCCGACACTCGGCGTCAGGATGCCCGTCAGCATCTTGATCATGGTGGATTTACCGGCGCCGTTCGGCCCGAGATAACCGACGGCTTCGCCGGCTGCGATGGAGAAGGTGATATCGGCGACCGCATGCACCGGCCTTGTCACCGGCGCCACGAAACTGCGGATGGCGCCGAGGATACCCGGCTGCGACACGCGCTGTTGAAAGACCTTGCCGACGCCTTCAGCGCTGATGATGGCAGCCATGGGAACCTCCGCGGGAGAAGATCTCCCCCTAGGAGAGTCGCATGAAGCTTATGCGACAGAACCATGGCCGACACGACAGTTGTTTTGATGCCAGCCATGCCGGATCGGAATGGCTGGCATCCAGTCAGAGGAAGGGAGCCTTACGCATCCCCGCCGGAAAGCTCCGTCACCATGCCAAGACCCTTTTTCTTCAGCATGGCCGCCGGATCAGGCAGCTTGCCGCGGAAGGCGGTATAAGCTTGCTCCGGATCGATGGAGCCGCCGACCGAATAGATGTTGTTTTTCAGCTTTCGGGCCATAACCGGATCGAACGCATTGCCGCTTTCCTCGAAGGCCGCAAATGCGTCAGCATCGAGCACCTCCGACCACATGTAGGAATAATAGCCGGCCGAATAACCATCGCCTGAAAACACGTGCTGGAAATGCGGCGTGGCGTGGCGCATGACGATGGAGGACGGCATGCCGATGCCGGAGAGCACATCGGCCTGCACCGACATCGGATCATCCACCGGTTCAGCGCGGGTGTGAAACGCCATGTCGACCAGCGCCGAAGAGGTGAATTCCACCGTGTTGAAACCGGCATTAAAGGTGCGGGCAGCCAGAACCTTGTCAAGCAGCACCTTCGGCATGGGTTCGCCGGTCTGATAATGCACCGCGTATTTTGTGAGGATTTCCGGCACCGTCAGCCAGTGTTCGTAAAGCTGCGAGGGCAGTTCGACGAAATCGCGCGAGACGCCGGTGCCGGCAACCGAGGGGTAGGTGACATCCGAGAGCATGCCGTGCAGCCCGTGGCCGAATTCATGAAACAGCGTGCGGGCATCGTCGAGCGACAGCAGCGCCGGTTTGCCGGCTGCTGGTTTTGCAAAGTTGCAGACATTGTAGATGATCGGCAACTCGCCCTTTGCGCCGTTCTTCAGCATCAGCTTGTGCTGGCTCTGGAACGAACTCATCCAGGCGCCGGAGCGCTTGGAGGAGCGGGCAAAATAATCGCCCAGGAACATCGCCTTCAGCGTGCCATCGCCATCGCGCACTTCGAACACGCGCACATCCGGATGGTAGGCAACGACACCCTTCAACTCGGTAATCGTGACGCCGAACAGGCGATTTGCCACATCAAAGCAGGCCTCGATGATCTTTTCGAGCTGGAGATAAGGCTTCAGTTCGGATTCGGAGAAGTCGAACATCCGCTCGCGCAGCTTTTCGGCATAATAACGCCAGTCCCAGGGGGCGACCGAATGATTGGCGCCTTCTTCGGCAATGAGGCCGGCAAGGCTTGCTTCCTCTTCCAAAGCCTTGGCGCGGGCCTTCGTCCACACTCTCATCAGCAGATCGTTCACGGCCGACGGTGTCTTTGCCATCGTGTCATCGAGCTTGTAGGCCGCAAAGCTGTCATAACCGAGAAGCTTTGCCTTTTCGGCGCGCAGCGACAGCGTTTCGCGCACGATGGCGATGTTATCGGTCGCGCCGCCATTGTCACCGCGCTTTACCCAGGCCTGAAACGCCTGCTCGCGCAGGTCGCGGCGGCTGGAAAAGGTCAGGAACGGTTCGATGATCGAGCGTGACAGGGTGACGGCGTAGGCGCCTTCGGCCTCGCCCCGGTCGCGCGCGGCAGAGGCCATCGCGTCCCGCAAGAAAGCCGGCAGGCCTTCAAGGTCTTCCTCAGCCGTCAGGATCAGCGACCAGGCCTTTTCATCCGACAGCACATTCTGCCCGAACTGGGCGCCAAGGCTTGCCAGCGTTTCGTTGATCTTGGCCAGCCGCTCCTGCTGATCCGTGGAAAGCTTTGCGCCAGCGCGCACAAAACCCTTCCAGTGCCGTTCCAGCACGCGCGTCTGCTCAACCGTGAGCCCCAGCGTATCGCGCGTCTGCCACAGCGCATCAACGCGAGCAAAGAGCGCCACATTCATCGCGATGCGCGAGTAGTGACGCGACATCTTTGGCGCGATGTCGCGTTCCAGGGACTGGATCACGTCATTGGTGTGAGCGCCGGCCTTGTTCCAGAACAATGCGGAAATGCGCGACAGTTCATCGCCGGCAATTTCCAGCGCCACGATGGTATTTGCAAAGTCAGGCGCTTGCGGGTTTTCAGAAATCTCTTTGATTTCAGCATCATGCAGTGCAAGTGCCGCATCGAAGCCGGCCGCAAAATCCTCGTCCCGCACCGCTTCGAACAGCGGCAGGTTGTGAACCCCGTTCCACGTCACGAGCGCCGGATTGATCGTCATATGCACTGTCATCTCATTATCCTCGATCATTTTTCAGAAAGCACCATTCCAGCAGGGGAAGATGGCGGGTCTATGAAGGTGCCCATCGCTCAACTACAAGAAGTATTAGCTGATTATTAATAATTGACGCCCTGCAACCATTCGTTATTTTCTGCAACCATATCCGATGAGCGTGGATAGTGTCCGTGGAAATCACTTCCTACAACTGGTCCGGAAGCTTGCTTCAACAAGAGCAGGGTTTCAATACCAGACAAGACAAACAGCAGTTTATCCCGAGGCCGGAAACGCAGCGCGTTTTCGAACGGCCCAGTGCTGCCGCGCGCGACATAGACTTCTCGGCCATCTCCCCGCGTCTTCTGCGTGAACTTGCCTTGCAGAGATATATTTCCGGCACCATAGAACAAGACGTCTACATCGCTCTTGCCCAGGAATTGCCAATCGAGGCCGTCGATTCAGCCGGCCGCGTTCTCGATCTCTCCGGCGTGACCGACGATACGGAGTTCGACTTCCAGAATTATTTCCGCCACCAGCACGAGTTGGCGCAGGTCCTCGGCGATGAAGACAAGGCGCTCACCTTCTCATCGGTGCTCGATTTCATCGACGCCTGATCCGTTTCCGGTTGCCTCGCCCGGGAAAGATAGTAAGGGTGCCTTAGCAACGGTCAAGGCATCATGGCTCCAGGCACGGACATTCACAGATTAGGCTTTCTTTTGACTGATGGCGCGCGCCTTCTGCGCGGCGCGTTCGAACGCCGCATTGCCGAAGCAGGACTGGGCGTGACGCCCGCCGAAGCCCGCACCCTTCTCAACATCCATGCCCTGAAAGATTGCCGCCAGCTGGACATCGCCGCCCGCATGGGGATCGAGCCGATGACGGTCTGCACCTTTCTCGACAAGCTGCAGGGCCTTGGCCTCATCGAGCGCCAGCCGGACCCCAGTGACCGGCGCGCCAAGCGCGTGACGCTGACACCGGCTTCCGGTCCCTTGATCCTCGCCATCCGAACGGAACTGGACGCCGTGATCGACATGGCAACTGCAGGCATGGCAACAGAAGAAGCAGCCGTGCTCTGCCGGACGCTTGATCGCATGAACGCCAACCTGCAGGCGGACGCCACCCCTGCCCAAGAGGCTCCCGAGTGTCCGTAATTCAGCAGCCGCCCGCCGCCGCCCACCGCATGAGCGAGCGGCGCACCACCTTTCTCGGCGCGCTGCTGACGACACTCGGGCCGATCTCGATGGCGATCTATACGCCAGCTATGCCCGAGCTTGTGCGGGCGTTTGGAACGACGGAAGCCGCCATCAAGCTCAGCCTGTCGATGTTCTTTGCCGGTTTTGCACTGGCGCAACTGGTGGCGGGGCCGCTGTCGGATGCGCTGGGCCGCAAGGCCGCAACGCTGATTTTCCTCGCCATCTATCTGGCAGGCTCGACGCTTGCCGTGCTTGCGCCCTCGGTGGAATTCATCCTGGCGGCGCGCCTCATCCAGGGCATCGGGGCCTCCGTCGGTGTCGTGGTCGGGCGGGCCATCGTGCGCGATCTCTTCGTCGGGCCGGAGGCGGCCCGCATCCTCAACACCATCGGCATATTCCTGGCGGTCGGCCCCGCCATGGGCCCGACGCTTGGCGGGCTGACGCTTGCCGCCTTCAACTGGCATGCGGTCTTTCTGCTGATGGTCGGCTTCGGCATCCTGGCCGGGCTTTGCACCCTGATTTTCCTGCGTGAAACCGTGAAGCCGGATCTTGCCCGGCTGCAGCCTGCCCGGCTTCTCAGCGCCTATGGCGAGGTGGCCGGCAACCTGCAGTTCCTCGCTGCCTGCTTGGTTCTCGCCGGCACCGTCGGCGCGCTTTATGCGCAGGCGACCATGCTGCCCTTCGTGCTCATCAACAAGGTCGGCCTTTCGCCGACACAGTTCGGCGTGGGCATGCTCATGCAATCCGGATTCTACCTGCTCGGCTCGCTGACCCTGAAACTCGTCGTCAGGCGCCTTGGCGGTCCGCGGGCAGCCCTGACCGGCATCAGTCTTTGCGGCATCGGCGGACTTGTCATGGCCCTGTCCGTCGCCTTCGTGCCGCCGTTCTTTCTGTCGATCATGGGGCCGGTTGCCATCTGCACCTTCGGCCTTGCCTTCCTGACGCCGCATGTGATCACCGTCAGCATGGCGCCCTTCCCGCATGTCGCGGGCTCCGCCTCGGCCATGACCGGCTTCATCCAGATGACGGCGGGTTTTATCGGCGGCATTGCGGCCGCTGCCATCGGCGATCCGCTGACCGCCTTCGGCACGATCATCCCGATCATGGAATTGTCCGCCGTGGCAGGCTTCATCTGGCTGCATTGGCTGGCGCGACGCGCCTGAAGCACCCACAAAAAAACCCGCCTGCCGAAGCAGACGGGTCTGATGTCGTCAGAAGATAAAATTACTTGCCGAGATTGCGCTTGGCGAGCGTGCGCAGGCGAAGGGCATTCAGCTTGATGAAGCCAGCCGCATCCTTCTGGTCATAGGCGCCCTGATCGTCTTCGAAGGTAACGAGCTGGTCGGAGTAGAGCGACTTTGCCGATTCACGGCCGATGACCATGACATTGCCCTTGTAGAGCTTCAGCGTCACTTCGCCTTCCACATGCTCCTGACTCTTGTCGATCATCGCCTGCAGCATTTCGCGCTCCGGCGAGAACCAGAAGCCGTAATAGATAAGCTCCGCATAACGCGGCATCAGCTCATCCTTCAGGTGGGCGGCACCCCGGTCGAGCGTGATCGATTCGATGGCGCGGTGCGCCGAAAGCAGGATCGTGCCGCCGGGCGTTTCGTATACGCCGCGCGACTTCATGCCGACAAAACGGTTTTCGACGAGGTCGAGACGGCCGATTCCGTTGTCGCGGCCATAGGTGTTGAGCTCGGCCAGAAGCGTTGCCGGGCTCATGCGCACGCCGTTGATCGATACGGCATCGCCCTTTTCAAAACCGACCTTGATGATGGTTGCCTTGTCGGGGGCGGCTTCCGGGGAAATGGTGCGCATATGCACATATTCCGGCGCCTCGACGGACGGATCTTCGAGCACCTTGCCCTCGGACGAGGAATGCAGAAGGTTGGCGTCCACGGAGAACGGCGCCTCGCCCTTCTTGTCCTTGGCGACGGGGATCTGGTTTTCTTCGGCAAAGGCCAGAAGGTCGGTGCGGCTCTTGAACGCCCAGTCGCGCCACGGCGCGATGATCTTGATATCGGGGTTCAGCGCATAGGCCGACAGTTCGAAACGAACCTGGTCATTGCCCTTGCCGGTCGCGCCATGAGCAATCGCATCGGCGCCAGTCTTCTTGGCGATATCGATCAGGTGCTTGGAGATCAGCGGGCGGGCAATCGACGTGCCGAGCAGGTAGACGCCCTCATAAACGGCATTGGCGCGGAACATCGGGAAGACGAAATCGCGCACAAATTCCTCGCGCACGTCCTCGATGAAGATTTCCTTGATGCCGAGCATCTCGGCCTTCTTGCGCGCCGGCTCCAGCTCTTCGCCCTGACCGAGATCGGCGGTGAAAGTGACGACTTCGGCGCCGAGTTCGGTCTGAAGCCATTTCAGGATGATCGAGGTGTCGAGACCGCCGGAATAGGCGAGAACGACTTTCTTCACGTCTTTGGGGAGAGCCATGGCAATGAGTTCCGTCTGGGAGTGCGGGCCGAAAACCCGCCTGAGATCTTGAATGGCGGCACTTTTAGCGAGTTTGCCGCGCGACGCAAGGGCGGGACAGGCGCCAAAACGTCAGAGATGGCGGCCGATATTCATGCGGCGGTGGAGGATGCGGACCACAATAATGGAGCCAAACTCCTGCCGGTAGACGATGTAATGGGAGCGATACGAAAGCGAGATGGCACTATGCCTTATATGACCGATCGGCTTTCCGGCCCGACTTCCCCGGCAAACCTCCTGCAAGACCTGCCTGATGCCCAAGGTGTAAGCCTCTGCCTGATCCTGCCCCCAGCGCTCCTCGGTGTAATCATAGGTGTCGTCAATATCGGCGGCAGCGCGCGGAGATATGATCAACGTCTTCATCGCGAAGCATTGCGCTGACGCTTTCCTTCAAGAAACGCATCGAAATCGAACGGCTGCGGCTCGCCCGACGCCTCCCCTTCGTCTATTGCGGCGCGGATGGCAGCAAGCCCTTCCTCCTCCTGCTCGCGCAGCAGCTCAAGGGCTGCGGCAACCACATCGGATTCGGAAGCGTAGTCGCCGGCGCTGACCTTGTGGTCGATGAACTGCGCCAGTTCCTCATCGACGGTGATCGTTGCAACCCTGCCCATGCCTTGTCCTCATATTGGCGCGTCGTGTTGACGACATAGGGCCACGATACCATATGCCGCACGACGTTAGAAGAAACGCATCGAGGAGTTCGGCCATGATCCTTCAGCACCCGGCACTGGCAAAGGGCCATGTGGCCGTCGTTACCGGCGCCGCTTCCGGCATCGGTCTTGCCGCGGCAAAGGCCTTTGTCCGCCAAGGTCTTTGCGTGGTTCTTGTCGATCTCGAAGGTGACCGGCTGGCGCAGGCGGCGATTGATGTGGCAGCCCTTTCCGAAAACGGCGAGACTGATGTGGTGGCGATCGGCGCCGACGTTGCCCGCCTTGATGAGCTGGAAGCGCTGGAGCGCGCCGTCATCCAGCGGTTCGGGCGCGTCCATGTGCTGATGAACAATGCCGGCATCCAGCCGGGTAGCGCGCTGTTTGGCCCGCAGGTGAACTGGGAGAGCGTGCTTGCCGTCAACCTGATGGGTGTGATCAACGGCACGCGCACCTTTGGCCCCGGCATGGTCGCCCATCGTGATCCGGCCCTCATCATCAACACCGGCTCCAAGCAGGGCATCACCACGCCGCCTGGCGATCCCGCCTATAATGTCGCAAAGGCCGGCGTCAAAGCGTTCACCGAGGCGCTGCAGCACGATCTGCGCAACACCGAAGGCGCCAATGTGACAGCTCACCTGCTGATACCCGGTTTCGTCTATACCGGGCTCACCGCCAATGGCCGCACCGAAAAGCCGGCCGCCGCCTGGACGCCGGAACAGACGGTGGATTTCATGCTGGAAAGCCTTGGCCGAGGCGATTTCTACATCCTCTGCCCCGACAATGACGTGGACCGGGCGCTTGACGAAAAGCGCATCGCCTGGGCTGCCGGCGACATCATCGAAAACCGCCCGCCGCTCTCACGCTGGCACAAGGATTATGCGGACGCCTTCAAGGCGCATCTCGAACAGGGCCACTGATTGGCAAGCACCGCGAAGCCGGATAAGGAGGAGTGATCTGCCTCGTCCGGCTTTCTCCATCCTCGGTGCCCGTCATGGACTTTATCCCAAGCCTTGCCATCATCCTCGCCTTCAGCGTGGCGATCCTTGCGCTGGCGCTGACGCCCGGTCCTGACATGACGCTCTGGATCAGCCGCTCGCTGCGCGACGGGCGCGCAACCGCCCTGATGGTGCTTGCCGGCACCAGCTTCGGTATCGCCATCCACACGATCCTGGTGGCGTTTGGCATTTCCGCACTGATCATTGCCTCCCCCACCGCCTTCACCATGCTGAAGACGGGCGGGGCGGCCTATCTCCTGTGGCTTGCCGTGCAGGCCATCCGACATGGCTCGAATTTCGTGGTGAAGGCGGATGGCGCGGCACAGGCGTCGCGCACCGGCGCCTTCGTCAACGGGCTCTGGGTGAACCTTCTCAACCCGAAGGTCATCATCTTCTTCATGACCTTCCTGCCGCAGTTCGTCACGGCAGACGATCCGCATGTCACGGGCAAGTTGATGTTTCTCGGAATATGGTCGATCATTCTGTCGCTGCCGATTGGCATCGGCATCATCTACGGCGCAGACTTTCTGTCGGGCTGGTTGCAGAACAACAGAAAGGTGCTGCGCGGCATCGACTACAGCTTTGCCGGCATCTTTTCGATCTTTGCCGTCAAGATCCTGATGACACAGGCGAAGTGACGGCGGCGGGCTGCCATACCCGCCATGCCGTCATAAAAAATCAATCGTCGTCTTCACCATGGCCGGCGATCATCATCGCCTCGAAGGCCAGACGTTCCGTCTTGCGCATGCGCTCCGATTCCGATTTCAGCTGGCCGCAGGCCGCCAGAATGTCACGACCGCGCGGCGTGCGGATCGGCGAGGCATAGCCGGCCTGATTGATGAAATCGGCGAATTTCTCGATCGTCGCCCAGTCGGAGCACTGGTAATTGGTGCCCGGCCACGGGTTGAACGGGATGAGGTTGATCTTCGCCGGCACGCCCTTCAACAGCTTGATCAGTTCCTTGGCGTCTTCCAGGCTGTCGTTCACATCCTTCAGCATCACATATTCGAAGGTGATGCGGCGTGCATTGGAAAGCCCCGGATAGTTGCGGCAGGCCTCGATCAGGTCCTTCAGCGGATATTTCTTGTTGATCGGCACCAGCATGTCGCGCAACTCGTC
>JAIXTO010000201.1 GCA_027483885.1 Rhizobiaceae bacterium | reverse complement strand
GGTCGTGGTGGCAGCAGAGGTGATCGTGATGCCACGCTCCTGCTCCTGCTCCATCCAGTCCATGGTGGCCGCGCCGTCGTGTACTTCACCGATCTTGTGCGACTTGCCGGTGTAATAAAGGATACGCTCGGTGGTCGTCGTCTTGCCGGCGTCGATGTGCGCCATGATACCGAAATTACGGTAGTCTTCGATTTTATATTCGCGAGCCATAGGACTGCCTTTCGAAATTCGATCGGATGAAGATTACCAGCGATAATGCGAGAATGCGCGGTTGGCGTCGGCCATCTTGTGCGTGTCTTCACGCTTCTTGACAGCGCTGCCGCGGTTGTTTGCTGCATCCATCAACTCGCCGGACAAACGGTCGACCATGGTGGTTTCGTTGCGCTTGCGGGCAGCCGCAATCAGCCAGCGGATCGCCAGCGCCTGACGGCGCTCGGGACGAACATCAACCGGAACCTGATAGGTTGCACCACCAACGCGGCGCGAACGGACTTCCACATGCGGAGCCACATTTTCGAGCGCCTGATGGAAGGTCTGCAACGGGTCGGACTTGGCCTTGCCCTGAACCACATCGAACGCACCGTAAACGATGGTTTCTGCAACCGACTTCTTGCCGTGCAGCATGATGGCGTTCATGAACTTCGTGACAACAAGATCGCCGAACTTCGGATCCGGATTGATCTCGCGCTTTTCTGCTTTATGACGTCTGGACATACGTTCCGTCTCTTTAAAACTGGAGTGGGCGCCTTAACACGCGGAGAACCTCGCGCGGCGCCAGATCTGGTGAATTACTTCGGACGCTTCGCGCCATACTTGGAGCGGCGCTGCTTGCGGTTCTTGACACCCTGGGTATCGAGAACACCACGGATGATGTGGTAGCGAACGCCGGGCAAGTCCTTGACGCGGCCGCCGCGGATCATCACGACAGAGTGTTCCTGAAGGTTGTGACCTTCGCCCGGAATGTAGCCGATGACTTCAAAGCCATTGGTCAGGCGGATCTTGGCAACCTTACGCAGAGCCGAGTTCGGCTTCTTCGGGGTCGTCGTGTAAACGCGGGTGCAGACGCCGCGCTTCTGCGGGTTTTCCTGCAGTGCAGGCACCTTGTTGCGCTTGACCTGTGCCTGGCGAGGCTTGCGGATCAGCTGGTTTACGGTAGGCATATACCCATCCCTTGCAAAATCTTGTCTCAAGGCCCTTTTGGGGCCCGTGTGGTCGCCGTCTCCGGCCTCGGCACACATATCAACATGCGCAAAATATGGCCCGTTCCAAATTTGGAAAGGACCACATAAAGCAGAGGACGCATTCCTATGCGTCATGCGTGCAGCATACCTGTCTTCAACGTGCGTTTGGAACCTTGTTTGAGGCCAAGTCAGGAACGAGTCGATCCAAACGGGCAAGCCTCACATCGCTTCCGATGAGGGGCCGTTTACTGTTTTACCCCCCGCGCGTCAAGGCCGAATCCGGAATTAGCCCTCGGATGCCCCGCATCTGCGGCCTTTCCAGCCCTTTTGTGGCAAGGCAACCGTGCAAAAGGCAGGCATCAATTCATTAACCACTGGGATTTGCATGGCAAGCCGCTAAGTATCAACCGACAGCCACCGGCTAATCCTGAGTCGGTCCCACCCCTCCCACCAGGAGCAGAATTTTTCATGATCACCGACCCGGACAACGACAACAAGCATGACACCCCGATGGTCTTCATCATCATCGGCAAGGGTTATGAGGCAAAAGACAGCGAGGGCATCGAACTGCATATCCTGCTGCGCGCGCCCGACGATGACAGCGCCGTGCGCGAGGCACTGAACGCGCTTTCCGAGGAAGGGTTCATCGAGGCGGATCTCGACCAGATCGGCATCATGACCGAAGAGCCCGTCGAGGAACCGCATGCCGCCGCCTATCAGGGCGCGCTCGAAGGCGAAGTCTCGATCATCCGCTTCCAGTAAACCGCCCTCGCCCGCCTTTGCGGGATATCATCACCCTCGACCCGACCAACAAAAAAGCGCCCGGATTGCTCCAGGCGCTTTTTTTGTTGTCCGCATGTCCGGTGCTTGTCGAAACGTCACCGGCCAAAACCCGGCGCGGAGAAAACCGCGCCGGATCTGATGATGTTATTCGCCTGCCGGAACGTCGCTCGCCGACAGTTCCTGCAGCATCGGCGTTGCAACGCTTGCACCGGTGCCCTTGCGGCGCTCGTCGAGGATCATCTCGTCGCGCGAGGTCGCAATGCGGCGGATCTGCGTCATGGTGCCGCCGGTACCAGCCGGGATGAGGCGGCCGACGATGACGTTTTCCTTGAGGCCCTGCAGCGTGTCCGTCTTGCCGGCGATCGCAGCTTCCGTGAGAACCTTGGTGGTTTCCTGGAAGGATGCGGCCGAGATGAAGGACGGCGTCTGCAGCGAAGCCTTGGTGATACCGAGAAGAACGGGATCGCCATAAGCCGGCTTCTTGCCTTCCTCGATCAGGCGCTCATTGTTGTCATCCAGTTCAATGCGGTCGACATTGTCGCCCACGATGTAATGGCTGTCACCACTGTCGGTGATCTCGACCTTCTGCAGCATCTGGCGAACGATCACCTCGATGTGCTTGTCGTTGATCACCACGCCCTGCAGACGGTAGACTTCCTGGATTTCGTTGACCAGGTACGAGGCAAGTGCCTCGACGCCCTTGATCGCCAGAATGTCATGCGGTGCCGGGTTACCGTCCAGGATGTAGTCACCCTTTTCGATAT
>JAIXTO010000244.1 GCA_027483885.1 Rhizobiaceae bacterium | reverse complement strand
GTGCCTTCGTTCAGCTCGTCGCGCCAGATGATCAGCGCCTGGAAGGTCAACGGGCTCTCGCAGAGACCGGCGATCATGGTTTCGCGGCCGGCCTCAATGCGCTTGGCAATCGCGATTTCGCCTTCGCGCGACAGAAGCTCGACAGAGCCCATTTCGCGCAGGTACATGCGCACGGGATCGTCGGTGCGGTCGGTCGGTTCTTTCTTTTTCGCGGTCGCGACGGCCGTGCTGCCGGTGGGAGCAAGCTCTCCGCCTTCGCTTTCGGCCTCTTCGTCATTGTTGTCGTCTTCAGCGGCCGCCGGTTCTTCGGCTTCCTCGTCTTCCACGACGTTGATGCCCATGTCGGACAACATGGCCATCGTGTCTTCGATCTGCTCGGACGTCACCTCTTCCGAGGGAAGCACGGCATTCAACTCGTCCATCGTGACATAGCCACGCTTCTTGGCGAGCTTGATCATCTTTTTGACCGCGTCGTCGGAAAGATCGAGAAGCGGACCGTCGGTGGCGCCGTCGCGTTCGTTTTCAGCTTCTTCGTTTTCTTTGACTTTTGTTGCCATGTATTCGTCTTTCCTTGGACGTCATTCGCGGCGCTTACACATCGCCGTCCGCAACGCAGCTATCGGCAGCGACGCGAATCGCAATCAATCACGTACCGGGTGGCCATTTAATTCCCGCTTAACCGGGATCGTGTTCCGGCCTTTCAAGCATCGTTTTGCATTCACGCCAACGATCCCTGTTCTCGTGGCCCGCACGCCTCGCTTCGCCCTTTAATGTCTGGAACGGTGATTCCCACAATTTTACTTCCCGTCAAGCCTTTCCACAGGCAAAGCGCAGTTAAAAGTGGAAAAAGAGGATTTGTTGCGCACTCCCGCACGCCTGTCACTCCGTTTGCAGGATATCTAGTGATGCGCACGCCAAAGACAAGAGCCGCCTTATCTATTAAATACAAGCATAGCGCCGACCACAACCAGAGGGAGATCAACTGCCATGACCGACGGCAGCGCCCTTCACGCGGCCCGACATGACGCCGAAACCGTCGATGATCGCCTCCTGATTTTCCATCCGCACGATTTCCAGTTGCACTTCCGAAAGGGCGCGTAGCAGCGGCTCAATATTGTGCTCGTCACCGGCTTCGGTGGCAGCCGAAATCTCGCGCTCCAGTTCCATCTTCTGGAACCGCAGCGCCTTGGTGCGTTTGTGCAGCGAAAGCGCCTGACGGTAGCCTTCGCGCGCATCTTCCGGTGCTGCCTGCTGGGTAGCGATCCAGAGTCTGGCATTGCGCACCTGCAGGTCAAGCGCCGTCACCAGCGGCTCAAACCCTTGCGCCGACAGCCGCTCCATCAGGTATTCGCGCGAAAGGTTCGCGCCAGCGGTTGCGGCTGCCGGCAACATGGCAGACCAGAAGCGCTGCAGATCGCGGTTTTCGAAATCGATTGCGGCGATCTCGTCATATTCGTCGAGCAGAAGCTGCGGGTGATTGACGATGGTGATGGCAAGAACCACCTCACGCAGCGCCGGCAGGTCCTGATAACCGCGCACGAGGCCGGAGCGCGCCAGCCTGTCGGACACACCAACGCTGCGGCCCGCGCCGCCAAAACCCTGGCCCTGCCCGCCACGACCGCCGGCACCGCCCTGCCCCCGGCCCTGCTGGTTGCCACGACCGGAAAAGCCACCTTGATCGGAATATCCCTGGCGGTTGTCACGCCCGGCCCTCACAGGCGCGAAAAAAGTGTTCAGACGGTCGCGCATATCCTGCTGGTAATGGCGCCGCACGTTTTCATCGGCGATCACCGCAACGATCTGCTTCAGCCGCGCTTCCAGCTCGGCGCGTTTTTCCGGCGTATCGAACTGGCCGTTGCCGGCTTCGCGCATCCAGATCATTTCGGCAAGCGGCCGGGCCTGCTGCATCACGGCATCGAACGGCGCGCGCCCCTCGTGGCGCACGAGATCATCAGGATCCTTGCCATCGGGCAAAAGGGCAAAGCGCACCGTGCGGCCGGGTTTTATGTGCGGAAGCGCAAGGTCTGCCGCACGGCTTGCCGCGCGCATGCCGGCACCATCGCCATCGAAGCAGAGCACCGGCTGCGGCGTCATGCGCCACAGCAGTTCGAGCTGGTTTTCGGTGAGCGCCGTGCCAAGCGGTGCCACGGCGTTTTCAACGCCCGCCTGATGCAGCGCGATCACGTCCATATACCCTTCGACGGCAATGATCGTCGCGCTCTCGTCATCGCGGCCCTTGGCAAGCGCCTGGGAGGCTTTTCGGGCACGGACAAAATTGTAGAGCACATTGCCCTTGTGGAAGAGTTCCGTCTCGTTGGAATTCAGATATTTGGCCGGCGCATCCGGCGCCATGGCGCGTCCGCCGAAGGCAATCACCTTTTCGCGCGACGACAGGATGGGAAACATGATGCGGTCGCGGAACCGGTCATAGGAGACGGCAATGCCCTCACCATGCACCACCAGACCACAGGCCTCGATCTGGTCCTTCGGGATGCCTTTGCCGGCGAGATATTCTTTCAGCGCACTACGGCTTTCCGGCGCGTAACCGAGGCGGAACGTCTCGATGGTGCGGCCCGTCAGGCCACGGTCCCGCAGGTAAGCGCGGGCCTTGGCACCGCCTGCCGTCTGCAGCTGATCCTGGAAGAAAACCGTTGCCAGCTCCATCACGTCGAGAAGCGTCGAACGTTCCTTCTCGCGCCGCTCCGCCTGCACATCCGGCTGCGGCATGGCAACGCCTGCCATGTCCGCCAGCTGCTGGACCGATTCGGGAAAGCTTAAGCCCTCGATCTCCTGCATGAAGCGGAAATGATCGCCCGACACGCCGCACCCGAAACAATGGTAACGGCCCTTGCGATCCTCGCAATGGAAGCTCGGGCTCTTTTCGCCATGGAACGGGCAGCAGGCCCAATAATCGCCGCGCGGCACATTGGTCTTCTTGCGATCCCATGTCACTCGACGGCCAATCACGGCCGAAATCGGCACGCGATCACGTATCTCGTCGAGAAATGTATTGGAAAAGCGCATCGCGACCCTCAAGAACCAATCTTCATATAGGCATGTCGGCGCGCTGACGCCACAGCTGCCTGAGCTTGCACCCGCTATTCACAGGGTACGCACAAGTACCAATAAAAAAATCCCTCAATTGCAGGTCCGGTTGCGTCAAATTTAAGGCAGCGCGTGCACTGCAAAAATTACGTTTTTGTAATTTGAATTTGGCGCTGCACAGGCTCTTAGTGTGCTCGTGACTTCCTGACGTCCCACTCTCTCAACAGGAAGATCTACGCAGAAAAGGTGTGTATTCCCCCATAACGCACACCTTTGGCACCGCCATCCTGCCCCCCGGATGCGGTGCATGTCCAGGCGTCAGAGGCAGGACTTCCCCCAGTCCTGCCTCGCTTGCCTAAAGAAGGCTTTTCCCGATCAAAAAATGGACGCGGTGCTTCGACGTCTCGAAGCAACCAATCTGGCGGATCAACGCAGTCCTGCGTTATTTCGTGGCCGAACAGAAACGCAAAGGCGGCTGACGGCATTTCTTGCCGCAGCCGCCCGCTACCTCAGTCACTGAAGAAAAAAACTACTTCAGCAGATCCTTCACCATGGCCGATGCCTTGGCGAAATCCATCTGGCCGGCATAACGCTCCTTCAGAACGCTGATGCACTTGCCCATGTCGCGCAGGCCTAGCGCGCTGATTTCGGCAATCACGCCCTTGCAGGCTTCCAGAACCTGGTCGTCGGACATCTGCTCGGGCATGAAGCCGCGGATGATGGTGATTTCTTCGCGCTCCTGCTCGGCCAGTTCCTCGCGGCCGCCTTCGGAATAGATCTTGGCCGATTCCTCGCGCTGCTTGATCATCTTCTGCAGGATCTGCAGAATGTCGTCGTCGCTCACCGGATCCTTGCCGAGGCCACGGTTGGCGATATCGCGATCCTTGATTGCCGTCTGGATCAGACGGACGGTGGACAGCCGGCGGGCTTCCTTCGCCTTCATCGCGTCCTTCATTGCGTTGGAAAGCTTGTCGCGCATCATCTTGTTCTTCTCCTTGGGAAAAGCTGTGTTTGACTTTCAAACCGGCCGCTTTTCCGTGTCTTTCGCGCCGCCGTCATAGACGAGACGGGCAAGAGGATCAATCAGCGCCTTTTGAACCTTGACATCAGAACGGGATAAATCCACCTGACGCAAGGTCGCGCAATTGACCACCTCGACCGCTTCCGTTATTTTCCGGCACCTGCACGAGATTAAAAACCAGAGCCCAAGCGCGAAAACATTTCGCGCGCCCTTTTACCGCGACCATAGATGGCCCTAGTGCCCAGCTGCTTCAAGTGGCCGGGCAACGGGCGGAGACGAACCGACATGACAGAGACAGCACCCTGGACCTCCCGCAAGCCCACGGCCCTCCTCGTCCTCGCCGACGGAACGGTGATCGAGGGACATGGCGTCGGCGCCACCGGCAAGGTAACGGCAGAAGTCTGCTTCAACACGGCGCTCACCGGCTATGAGGAAATCCTGACGGACCCCTCCTATCTCGGCCAGATCGTCACCTTCACCTTCCCGCATATCGGCAATATCGGCACCAATGAAGAAGACATCGAAGACCTGACGCCAGCGGCCCGCCGCGGCGCAGTCGGCGTCATCTTCAAGGCAGACATCACCGAGCCGTCGAATTACCGCGCCTCGCGCCACCTGAACGATTGGCTGGCCTCGCGCGGCATCATCGGCCTGTCGGGCATCGACACGCGCGCGTTGACGGCCTGGATCCGCGAAAACGGTGCGCCGAACGCAGTCATCGCCCATGATCCGAACGGCGTCTTCGACATCGAGGCGCTGAAGGCGGAAGCCCGGGCCTGGAGCGGTCTTGTCGGTCTTGACCTTGCCAAGGAAGCAACCTCCGGCCAGTCCTCGCAGTGGAATGAGACGCCCTGGGTGTGGAACGAAGGTTATGGCGAAATGTCGCCAGAGGATGCCAAGTACCACATCGTCTGCGTCGATTACGGCGTCAAGCGCAACATCCTGCGCCTGTTTGCTGGCCTTGATTGCAAGGTGACGGTGGTTCCGGCGGCAACGTCTGCCGAAGACATCATGGCGCTGAACCCCGACGGCGTGTTCCTGTCGAACGGCCCGGGCGATCCGGCAGCAACCGGGCAATATGCCGTGCCTGTGATCCGCGAGATCATCGAGAGCGAGACGCCGACCTTCGGCATCTGCCTCGGCCATCAGATGCTCGGTCTGGCACTCGGCGCCAAGACCGAAAAGATGCATCAGGGCCATCACGGCGGCAACCATCCGGTCAAGGATCACACGACCGGCAAGGTGGAAATCGTCTCGATGAACCACGGTTTTGCCGTCTCGTCGGACTCGCTGCCCGCAGGCGTCGAGGAAACCCATGTCTCGCTGTTTGACGGCAGCAATTGCGGCCTGCGCCTCACCGACAAGCCGGTGTTTTCCGTGCAGCATCACCCGGAAGCGTCGCCCGGCCCGCAGGACAGCCATTACCTCTTCCGCCGCTTCCTCAACATGGTGCGTGAGAAAAAGGGCGAACCGGCACTTGCCGAACGCTGATACGCTGAGACCTATCAAGTGAATGAAGACGGCCCGCCTCACCCGCGGGCCGTTTTTTATTTCAGTGCTGGTGGCGGCGCACCAGAAGCCAGAACCGAACGCACAGCATGACTGCCGCCGCTGCAAGCCCCAGCACGAAGCCGATCCAGATGCCAATGCCGCGCAGTTCGAACACGAAGCCCAAAAGCCAGGCGCAGAAGAAGCCGATGGGCCAGTAGGCAATGAGCGCCAGGATCATCGGGATGGTCGTATCCTTGTGACTGCGCAACAGGCCGGCAGCGACGGCCTGCAGCCCATCGAACATCTGGAAGGCGCCGGCCGCCACGATCAGCGGCACCGCCAGCATCAGCACTTCGCGCGCATCCGGCTGGGTCGTATCGAGAAACAGCCCGCCGAGCATGGCGGGCGCTACGGCAAACAGCAGGCTGCCCGCCATCGAGATGGCAAGCCCGATCAGCAGAACGGAAATCGCGGCCCGGCGCACGCCGAGATTATCGCCACGACCGTAGGCAACACCGACGCGCACGGTTGCGACCTGGGCAAGCCCCAGCGGGATCATGAAGGCGATGGAGGCAAGCTGAAGCGCAATGCCATGGGCGGCAAGCTCTGCCTTGCCGAGCAGCCCCATCAGCAGGGAGGCTGCGGTAAACAGCCCGGCTTCTGCGAGAATCGTGAAGCTGATCGGCAGGCCAAGCCCCAAGATTTCCCGAAACGCCGCCCAGTCCGGCCGCCAGAAACGCACGAAGATTTCGTAGGCGCGGGTTTGCGGACGGTTCTGCACATAAGCGACCATCAGCCCGAATCCGACGACATTGGCGGTGAAGGAGGCGATAGCTGCCCCGTTCAAGCCGAGCGCCGGCAGGCCGAAATTGCCAAAAATCAGGCCGTAATCCAGGAACATGTTGAGGAAGAACATGCCGAGCGTCACATAAAGCAGCACGCTTCCGCGCTCCAGTGCGCCGACGAAGGAGCGCATCACCATCAGCAGCAGGGCCGGAAACATGCCCCATTGCAGGATGCGCAGATAACCTTGCGCGAGTGCTGCAATATCCGGCTCCTGACCGAGACGCAGCAAAATCGGTTCGGAAAACCACAGGATCGGCGCCGTGAGCGCACCATAGGCAATCACCACCCACATGCCCATGCGAACGGACCGGCGGGCCCGCACCGCATCACCGCGACCGATCGCCTGCGCCACCAACGGCACCACCGCACTGGCAAAGCCGCTGCCGAAGATGAACACGATGAAAAACACCTGGCTGGACAGAACCACGGCTGCAAGCTCAGTCGTGCCGAGCCAGCCGACCATCACCACATCGGTGGTGTTGATCGCCATCTGCGCCAGTTGCGCGCCCACAAAGGGAAGCCCAAGGGCCACGGTCGCCCGCACATGCCCGGACCAGGAATTGTCCGAAGCCTGCGCTTCGGGCGCGGCTGAAAGGGTTGCCATGTCACCAAACTCCAAAACGAAAAAAGCCGCTGCCCCATTTTCGGGCAGACGGCATAAAACATGATCTAGCCACTGCCTGCCCGAGAGGCAAGGCGAATGCGCCAGACAGCAGAACAATTGTCGCAACCCATCAGCAATCGTGATGGATTGCCGCCACACGCCCGCAAACCTTGGCGGTCTCAGGCGCTACGGCGGTGCTCTGCCTTCAGAAACTCGACAAAGGCCTTGAGCGGCTGCGGCATGTGACGGCGGCTGTTGTAATAGAGAAATGGGCCGGAAAAGCTCTGCGTCCAGTCCTCAAGCACCGGCACCAGCGCACCGGAGGCAAAGGCAGGCGCCAGAAACTCTTCGAAGGTGAAGATGATGCCGAGCCCGCGACAGGCCAGCGCCACCTCCAGGGATGTGGTCTCGGCAATCACCCGGGCCGGCGGCAGGATGGTGAATTCGCGTCCCTCCTCCTCGAAACTCCAGGACAGGACCCGGCCGCTGGCAAACCGGTGCAGGATGCATTGGTGCGCCAGAAGATCTCGCGGATGTCGAGGCGTGCCGTGTTCTTTAAGATAGGCAGGGGCGGCACCGCCGACATAATATTGCACGCGCGGGCCGATCGGCACGGCGATCATGTCCTGCTGCAGCGATTCCTCATAGCGCACACCGGCATCGAACCCTTCGCCATTGATATCGATCAGCGCGTCGTTCGTTGCCACCTCCAGCGTGATGCCGGGGTAAAGCACCAGGAACCGGGCTGCAATATCCGGCAGAACGGCATGGGCGACAATGCCGGGCACGTTCAACCTCAGGCGCCCGACCGGCGTGTCGCGCACGCTGTTGATGTCATCCAGCGCCGCCTCGATTTCCAGAAGACCGGGTTTCAGCCGTTGCAACAGCCGTTCGCCGGCTTCCGTCAGGCTGACGCTGCGGGTGGTGCGGTTGAGAAGGCGAACCCCAAGCCGCGCCTCCAGCCGCCGCAACGCATCCGACAGCGACGAGGCGGACACGCCGCGCAGCTTGGCGGCGGCGCGAAAACTCTGGTTCTGCGCAACGGCTGCGAACGCATCGAGTTCGGCAAGGGGAAGGTCTGGCATTGTTAGATTTTCCGAACAGGGTGTGCGTCTCTCAACGGATTATCGCACAGGCCCCTGTCGGGTAAAAGATCGTCAGCCAGACATTCACGGCCTTCAGAAAAAGGAATTCGCCATGAAGACACGCACGCTTGGAAAAACCGGCCTGCAGGTTTCAGCCCTCGGCCTTGGTTGCATGGGCATGTCCGACATGTACGGCCCGACCGACCGCGCAGAGAGCATCGCCACAATCCATGCCGCCCTTGAGGCCGACGTGACGCTTCTCGACACCGGTGATTTCTATGGCATGGGCCATAACGAGATGCTGATCGGCGAGGCCCTGAAGGAGACGTCGCGGGAAAAAGTGCAACTCAGCGTCAAGTTTGGCGCGCAGCGCGGTCCGGATGGCAGCTGGCTTGGTTACGATGCGCGACCGGCGGCGGTGAAGACCGCGCTTGCCTATACGCTGAAACGTCTCGGCGTCGATTATATCGACATCTACCGCCCTGCCCGGCTCGATCCGAATGTGCCGATCGAGGATACGGTGGGCGCCATCGCCGAGATGGTTCAGGCCGGTTACGTGCGCCACATCGGCCTGTCGGAGGTGGGTGCCGATACCATCCGCCGCGCCGCTGCCGTCCATCCGATCGTCGATCTCCAGATCGAATATTCCCTGATCTCGCGCGGGCTCGAGGACAAGATCCTGCCGGTGACGCGCGAACTTGGCATCGGCATCACAGCTTACGGCGTTCTGTCGCGCGGTCTGATCAGCGGCCATTGGCAGAAGGCACGCGATAGCCAGACCCGTGATTTCCGCGCCATGAGCCCGCGCTTTCAGGAGGGCAATCTCGAACAGAACCTCGCCCTGGTCGATGCCTTGCGCACACTTGCCGAAGCGCGCGGTGTGTCGGTGGCCCAGATCGCCATCGCCTGGGTGGCGCAGCAGGGAGACGACATCGTGCCTCTCATCGGTGCCCGTGGCCGAGATCGCCTCACCGAATCGCTCGGGGCGCTGGATGTGGTGCTGAGCCACGAGGATCTCGCCGCCATCGAACTGGCGGTGCCAAAAGGTGCTGCCGCAGGCTCCCGGTACGCGCAAGCGCAGATGGCCCACCTCGACAGCGAGCATTGAACTCTTGGCCTTGAGGCTGTGCTTCGGCGCGGCCTCAACGGTCAGCTACGGGCATAATCATACTGGCCGCCCTTTGCCAGCGCCCGCTGATAGGCGGGACGGGCGCGGATCGCCTCCATGTAGCGGCGCACGGCAGAGACGTCGCCCACCGCCTCCATCCGCGTCATGCCGGCTTCGACGGGAAAGCTCATGGCAATATCGGCGGCGGAAAATTCAACGCCGGCAAACCAGCCGCCGCGGGCAAGCTCGGCGTTCCAGAAGGCGAGATGATCGGCAAGCTGCGGATCAACCAGCTTTTTCTGCACGCCCGTTGCAATGAGGGAAGCGACGGGGCGCAGAAAAAACGGCAGCTGGCCCGGCAGGCGCAGGAAGATCAACTTCAGCAGCAGAAGCGGCATGGCCGAGCCTTCGGCGTAATGCAGCCAGTAGGTATAACGGAGCGCCGCATCGCTTCCCGCTGCCGGCTTGAGGTTTTTTCCCGCACCATAGGTTCCGACCAGATATTCGATGATCGCGCCGCTTTCGGCGACCACCCGGCCACCATCCTCGATGACAGGCGATTTGCCGAGCGGATGCACAGCCTTCAGGCTTTCCGGTGCGCGCATATCCGGCGCACGGTGGTAGGTCTTTACCGCATATTCCAGCCCCAGTTCCTCCAGCAGCCAGAGAATGCGGTGGGCGCGGGAATTGTCGAGATAATGGACGGTGATCATCATCAACCTCGTTTTGTTCGGCGGCAGCGCACTCAGCGCAGAGGGGACCTTAGCCTATTCTGCCAGAGATAAAACAGCAGCCACGGCAGGCAGAGGAAAAGCACCAGCAGCGCAAGGCTCAACGGCGAACTTCCAGAAAACACCACCTGGTTCATGTTCCGATACGGCATCAGCGTGAAGCCGCCGGCAATCAGGATGCCGCCGACATAGATCTGGATGACGGCGATGCGATGGGCGCGGATATTTCCGCGCCGTGCCATGCGATAGGCATAAAAACAGCTGCTGATGGTCATGACAGAGAGAATGTGGATGGGGCTGAAGCCGTGCCAGACATTCAGCTCATGAATGAAGAAGCTGGAAAAAGCGGTGGTGACCATCAGTACCATCCAGATCTTGCCGAGAAGCCGGTGCGCGCTTGAGCCCTTGCCCCGCCACAAAAGCAGGAAGGCGCCGAGGACGGCGGCCGGCATCACGGCTGCCACATGGATCTGTACGGCAAGCGGCGCGGAAAAAAGCGGTTCAAGTGTCATGGTCAAGGTTGCCCGATTGAATTTGGCTCAGATCTTCGGCAAAACGAAGCGCGCTCAAAGCCTGTTGACGCAAATGGAGGGGCAAGCTTCGTGAATGACCGCCATGCGCAATCCACGCTTCGCCAGTTGCAGGTTTTCTTCCGTGCGCCGCGCTACTGGATGACGGTTTTCGTCGTGGTACTGGTGTTCACCATTACCGGCCCGTTCGGTACGCTCTCCTCCATGCCGCTGCTGCAGCGTTTTTCTTTCTGGATGCTGCTGCACGGCATGGCCTTTGCCATTGCTTCGCTGTTTGCGGTGGCCGCTGATGGATTGCTTGCGGCGCATCTGCCCTCACGGCTTTTTCGCATGCTGATCGGTGCGGCCCTTGCCGCAATACCGATCGGTGTCGGCGTCAGCCTGCTGCAGGCGGGTTTTATGGGCGATGCCATCACGCAAGCCGAGATCCTGCACCAGATGGCCATCTCGCTGCCGCTTTGCATAACCCTGTGCCTCCTCACCTATCTCACCACCAGCGCTGCCGCGGACACCGCAAGGCCGGACGCCCCGGCCCTGAACGAGACACCTCAGCATCTGGACGAGGAACACGACGAACCTTCCCCGCCACCGGCCACCTCCTCCGCCGCGCCGCCAGCGATCCTTGCGCGGTTGAAGCCGGATCATCGCGGTCGTCTGCTGCGGCTTTCGGTGGAGGATCATTATACCCAGGTGGTGACGACACGCGGGCGCGAACTGGTTCTGTTGCGTTTTGCCGATGCGCTGAACGAAACCGGCGAGACGGCCGGCCGGCGCATCCACCGCTCGCACTGGGTGGCGGATGCCCATGTCAAAAGCCTGATCCGCCAGAACGGCAAGCTTTTTGTCGTTACGCTCGATGGCACGCACATCCCCGTCAGCCGCCCTTACGAGGCGGAGATCCGTGCCGCTTTTGCCAGCGACGCCGCGGTAAAACTCCCAACCGAAACGGTGCGCTGAGCCCTTAGCAGCGCAATTGCCAAAACCTTCGCGAAATTTCTGGTGCCCAATGCAAGATCGGGGGTTCCCCCCCCGTCCACATTTCCCTATAAGCCGCTTCTAGCCTGAAAAAACCATTCTTGTGCCCGACCGGTGATCCACTCATCCGGCCGGTTTTTCGCGCAGGAAAAAATAAGCGGAAAGACGATATGCCCAAGCGCCAAGATATCAAGTCCATCCTCATCATTGGCGCGGGGCCAATCGTCATCGGCCAGGCGTGCGAATTCGACTATTCCGGCACGCAAGCCGTAAAGGCGCTGAAGGAAGAGGGTTACCGGGTCATCCTGGTCAACTCCAACCCCGCCACGATCATGACCGATCCGGGCCTTGCAGATGCCACCTATGTCGAGCCGATCACGCCGGAAGTCGTCGCCAAGATCATCGCCAAGGAACGTCCGGACGCGCTTCTTCCCACCATGGGTGGCCAGACGGCGCTCAACACCGCGCTCTCCCTGAAGCGCATGGGCGTGCTCGACCGCTACAATGTCGAAATGATCGGCGCAAAGCCCGCCGCCATCGACATGGCCGAAGACCGCGCCCTTTTCCGCGAAGCCATGAAGCGCATCGGCCTTGAAACGCCGAAATCCATGCTGGCCAACGCCACCGACATCAAGGACACCGACCGCAAGAGCCACGAGGCCGAGCGCGCAAAACTGCGCGAGACGCTGTCGGGTGCCGATCTCGACACGGCGCTGGACGAGCTGGAAAACCAGTGGAACCTTGGGGAAACCGACCGCAAGCAGCGCTATATCAGCCATGCCATGGCGATTGCCGCCCAGGCCATCGACGTTGTCGGACTGCCCGCCATCATCCGCCCCTCCTTCACCATGGGCGGCACCGGCGGCGGCATTGCCTATAACCGTTCGGAATTCTTCGAGATCATCGGCTCCGGCCTCGATGCTTCTCCGACCACCGAAGTGCTGATCGAAGAATCGGTTCTCGGCTGGAAGGAGTATGAAATGGAAGTGGTCCGCGACAAGGCGGACAATTGCATCATCATCTGCTCCATCGAAAACATCGATCCGATGGGCGTCCACACCGGCGACAGTATCACCGTCGCGCCGGCACTGACGCTGACGGACAAGGAATACCAGATGATGCGCAACGCCTCGATTGCGGTGCTGCGCGAAATCGGCGTCGAAACCGGCGGCTCCAACGTGCAGTTCGCCGTCAATCCGGCCGATGGCC
>JAIXTO010000138.1 GCA_027483885.1 Rhizobiaceae bacterium | reverse complement strand
GTGTAGAGGACGGCGATCTTCACGCCATTTTTTTTCAGCGCGTCGCAGAAACTGGTATCGATCGGTTCCTGGCAGCGGGTGCCCTTCAAGGGCTCGCTGCAGGTGGGCTTGGCCGCATCGAACACCCCGTCGGCCACGAAAAACAGCACTTTCTGGCGGCTTGTGGTGCTGTCGCCCGTGCCGCCCTTGCCGATCAGCGCCTTCATCTTCGACAGTGCTGAATCGAAATCCGTCAGCTGGTTGTTCTTGTAGTTGTTTTTCGGCGTTGTCATCAGGTCGACGAGGTCGGTCGCCGTGCGCACCTTGGCCATGTCCGAACTCATGGGCGAGACTTCGGTCAGGCCGGCGGTATCGGCGGTCGCACCGAATGTATAGACCGCCATGCGGTATTGATCGGCAATCTGGGCATAACGGGTGGCGTCATGGGTGAGCGCCTGGGTCGCCTCGCGCACCACGTCGATGCGCATCTTCACGCCGAGCGATTTGGCCAGCAGGTAGTAGTTATCGGCATTGCTGGTCTCGTGGCAGGCAAAGGCGCACTGGTCGGACGTGTTGCGCTTCATCGTTGCAATGTCGGCAGTGGTGGCGGCAAGTCCCATCGACGGCGTGTTGTCGAGCAGCATGTAGAAATCGACAAAGGCATTTGTCTGGTAGGTGGCTGTTGCCGTGCCCGAGATGGTGATGCTGTCAAGGCCGAGCACGCGCATGAAGGCGGTGGGCACGCTTGCCTCGAAGGTGAGGGACGAGACGAGATCCTTGCCCTGACGATTGAGATCGATATCGACCCTGGTCACCTGCGCCTGGATATTGGACATCTGGCCGCGAAACAGGCTGAGCGCGTCCTGGGCGCCGATCGCCACCGTACCATCGCCGCCCATGGCAAGCGCTGCCGCCACGCCCGGGGACTTTTCCGACAGGGCGCCGAGAGCTGCCGCATCGGCAGCGGCCATCAGCGCCGTCCGCTGGTCGAGCGCATAGGCAAGATCGACCGCCATGCCGCCACCACCGATCAGGGGGACCGCGATGAGGGCGGTCGTGATGCCGAAATTGCCGGAACGGTCGCGCAGGAGCGTGAGGAGGCGCATGAAAAAGCCATCTGTCGTGAAAAGACCACCAAAAAAGTGCTGCATCATGCGGCAGGAAGGGCGAGACTCGCCCCCGAAGTGCCCAAGATTAGAACGCATCGATTGCCACAGGTTGAAGAAACAGGATGAACAAATGCCTGCCTGAGCTGCGGGCGAGGGTGGTTTCCCCGGCTATGCAAGCCGCCTGCAAAGGTTTATAAGCCGCCAACTTGAGGAACGGCACCGGCAGGACCCGGTGCGAAGGACGGATAAAAGACCATGGCACAGAACTGGACCCCGAACACGTGGCGGCAAAAACCGATCCAGCAGGTTCCGGATTATCCGGACATGGAGGCGCTGAAGGCAACGGAAGCCCAGCTCGCAACGTTTCCGCCACTCGTGTTTGCCGGGGAAGCCCGCCGCCTGAAGAAGAGCCTTGCCCAGGTGGCAGAAGGCAACGGCTTCCTGCTGCAGGGTGGCGACTGCGCCGAAAGTTTTCAGGAGCATGGCGCCGACACGATCCGCGACTTCTTCCGCGCCTTCCTGCAGATGGCTGTTGTGCTGACGTTTGGTGCCCAGCAGCCGGTGGTGAAGGTTGGCCGTATTGCCGGCCAGTTCGCCAAGCCGCGCTCGTCCAACATCGAAAAGCAGGGTGATGTGGAACTGCCGTCCTACCGCGGCGACATCATCAACGGCATCGAGTTCAACCCGGAAGCGCGCATCCCGAACCCGGAGCGCCAGCTGATGGCCTATCGCCAGTCCGCAGCCACGCTGAACCTGCTGCGCGCGTTTGCGATGGGCGGTTATGCCAACCTGGAAAACGTCCACCAGTGGATGCTCGGCTTCGTCAAGGACAGCCCGCAGGGCGAGCGTTACCGCAAGCTCGCCGACCGGATTTCCGAAACGATGGACTTCATGAAGGCCGTCGGCATTACCTCGGAAAACAATCCGGCGCTGCGCGAGACCGATTTCTTCACCAGCCACGAAGCACTGCTTCTGGGCTATGAGGAAGCGATGACGCGCGTCGATTCGACCTCCGGCGACTGGTATGCCACATCAGGCCACATGATCTGGATCGGCGACCGCACCCGCCAGGCCGATCATGCGCATGTGGAATTCTGCCGTGGCATCAAGAACCCGATCGGCATGAAATGCGGCCCGTCCATGCAGGCGGACGATCTCCTCCGCCTGATCGACATTCTGAACCCATCAAACGAGGCCGGCCGCCTGACGCTGATCTGCCGCTTCGGCCATGACAAGGTCGCCGACCATCTGCCGCGCCTGATCCGGGCCGTCGAACGCGAGGGCCGCAAGGTCGTGTGGTCCTGCGATCCCATGCATGGCAACACGATCACGCTCAACAACTACAAGACGCGTCCCTTCGAGCGGGTTCTGTCGGAAGTCGAAAGCTTCTTCCAGATCCACCGCGCCGAAGGCTCGCATCCCGGTGGCATCCATGTGGAAATGACCGGCAAGGATGTGACCGAATGCACCGGCGGCGCCCGCGCCGTGACGGCCGGCGACCTGCAGGACCGTTACCACACCCATTGCGACCCGCGCCTCAACGCCGACCAGGCGCTGGAACTGGCCTTCCTTCTGGCCGAGCGCATGAAGACCGGCCGCGACGAAAAGCGCATGGTGGTGAACGGCTGATCGGCCGTTTTCACGCACAGGATTGAAGAGGGGCCGGAGGGAAACATCCGGCCCTTTTTCGTGGGCGTTGGAAAATTACGGTTCCTGACAGGCTTAATAGCCGAACTTGGCTTTCAGTGCCAAAGCCTGCTCGGATGCCGTATCGCCCTTTTTGAGTTTCTTCTCGATGCCGGTCCAGATGTCGCCCATATATTGCGGGTCATCCTTGGTGTTCTCGACCCAGACCTTCTTGCCATCACTGTAATATTTCGCACACAGGTCTTCGAGATAAGGCGGCTTTGCCTTGTCCGGACCATGCCATTCGAGGTGCAAGCAGACCTCGTTGCCGCGGGCGGTCCACGTTCCTTCGGTAAAATATTCCTGGCCCTTTTTCGGGTTGAACCCGATCGCCGTACCATCCGGTCGCCAGTAGACCCGCGATGGCTGCCAATCGATCGTCTTGCCCGAGTAGATCGCTTTCGCTTCTTCCTCCGTCAGAGGTTTTGCGGTTTTGGGCAGTTTTCCATCATTTTTCGCCAATGCGGGAAGGGCTGCCGGCAGCGCGAGGCTGATAGCGAGCACGGTAAGGCTTATCACATGTTTCATGACATTCCCCCTTGTGTTCATGCTGCTGGTGATTGATCTGCTGTCAGAGATGCAAGACTGCCGGAGACGATCAGGTGTCGGCGTCGTACCGCTGTCTCAATGATGGCACGTCGTTTAAGAATGACAAACCTTATTTCGCGCATCTTTAGCTATAGAATTGGAAAATTGTCGGGCCGTTCGGACTTTTTATTGAATTTATATTGGCGATACATCCATGTGTATGGATGCGCAGATGAATATATCTTTGAGTTGCAGTCCGAGGCCCTTTAATAGGAGCATCTGCCACCGCCGATAGAACCGGCGTGCCAAAACATCGTCGCGGTGCATCAGGACGGAGAAGGCGCGAGCGGAAAGACCGGTGGGCTTGTCCACGCCGATCTGCAGCACGCGTTTCCAGTCGACGGCGCCTTTGAGGGCCGCCTGCGCCTCCGGCGCCTCTCTGCGTGCCATCAATTTCCCTGACACTTCCTGTCAGCCGAAGCTGTTTGACCCGGACGCGGCGAAACGTCAGGTGTTTCTGACGCGACCGGAGGGACATGGAATGGACGATCATCAGGGTGGCTGCCTCTGTGGCGCGGTGCGGTTTGTCGTTCGGGGGCCGCTGGATGATGTCGTCGGCTGCCATTGTTCGCAGTGCCGGCGCCAGACGGGGCTTTATTATGCCGCGACCGAATGCGCCTTGCGTGACATCACCATCGAGGATGCCGGCACGCTCAACTGGTACCGTGCAAGCGACAGCGCGGGACGGGGATTTTGTGGTCGCTGCGGCTCGGCGCTGTTCTGGCAGGCCGATGGTGAGGATCGGGTGTCGGTCATGGTGGGCGCCTTCGACGATCCAAGCGGACTTTCGATGCGTTACCACATCTACTGCGCCGACAAGCCCGATTTTTACGAGATCGCTGGCGATGCCCCGCAATATCCCGCTGGCCATTCGCGCCGGCCGCACGAGGCGCAGACCTGACATCGAAAATTCACCTCTGCCGCATTGCTCCAGCGAGAGGCGCACGCTAAATCAGGGACATGACCCAGGAACCCGCACAGACCCTTCGTATTGCCCTTGCGCAGCTCAATCCGACCGTCGGCGATGTCGCCGGCAATATGGCGCTGGCGCGCGAGGCGCGCCGGGATGCCGCCCGTGAGGGGGCAGACCTGATCGTCTTTACCGAGCTTTTCTTGTCCGGTTACCCCCCGGAAGATCTGGTGCTGAAGCCGGCTTTTCTAAAGGCCTGCTGG
This sequence comes from Rhizobiaceae bacterium, assembly GCA_027483885.1. Taxonomy (GTDB): domain Bacteria; phylum Pseudomonadota; class Alphaproteobacteria; order Rhizobiales; family Rhizobiaceae; genus Neorhizobium. Next base: position 18,834 of record JAIXTO010000138.1, on the reverse strand, counting down.
GTGGCGCTGGAGACGATTGTCGCGGACACCAGGGATGGCGGTCCCGGCGTTATCATCGGCCTGCCGAGGCAGGGGGAAAAGGGGCGGCACAATTCTGTGGCGATCGTCGATGGCGGAAAGATCCTTGCGCTGCGCGACAAGATCGACCTGCCGAATTACGGCGAGTTTGACGAAAAGCGCGTGTTTGACGAAGGCGAAATGCCGGGGCCGGTGAATTTTCGCGGCGTGCGTCTGGGCGTGCCGATCTGCGAGGAAATCTGGAATGATCTCGGCGTGTGCGAGACGCTAGCCGAATCGGGCGCGGAACTGCTGGTCGTGCCGAACGGATCGCCCTATTATCGCGGCAAGCTGGATGTGCGCCATCAGGTGGCGCTGCGCCAGGTCATCGAAAGCGGGCTGCCGCTCATCTTCGTCAACCAGCTTGGCGGACAGGACGAACTGGTGTTCGACGGCGCAAGTTTCGGCTTTAATGCCGACAAGACGCTGGCCTTCCAGATGAGCCAGTTCGAGACGGCGCTGGCCGTAACCGACTGGCACCGCGACGGCGGCACATGGCGCGCAACGTCCGGCCCCATGGTGCATATCCCGGAAAAGGAAGAGGCCGATTACCGCGCCTGCCTTCTGGGTTTTCGCGATTACGTCAACAAAAACGGCTTCAAGTCGGTGGTGCTGGGCCTTTCCGGCGGCATCGATTCGGCGGTCTGCGCCGCACTTGCCGTCGATGCCTTGGGTGAAGAGCGGGTGCGCACGGTGATGCTGCCCTATCGCTACACATCCGAGGAGAGCTTTTCGGACGCAGCCGACTGCGCCAAGGCGCTCGGCTGCCGGTATGACATCGTGCCGATTTCCGAACCCGTCGAAGGGTTTTTGTCCTCGCTTGCCGATATGTTTGAGGGCACCGAAGAGGGCATTACGGAAGAGAACCTCCAGAGCCGCACGCGCGGCACCATCCTGATGGCGATTTCCAACAAGTTCGGCGCCATGGTGGTGACCACCGGCAACAAGTCGGAAATGTCGGTGGGGTACGCGACGCTCTACGGCGACATGAACGGCGGCTTCAACCCGATCAAGGACCTCTACAAGATGCAGGTCTATGCGATTGCCGAGTGGCGCAACCACCATGTGCCCACGGGCGCGCTCGGGCCGGATGGCGAGGTGATCCCCAAGAATATCATTTCGAAGGCACCGTCGGCGGAACTGCGGCCCAACCAGACCGACCAGGATTCGCTGCCGCCCTATCCGGTGCTGGATGATATCCTCGAATGCCTCGTCGAAAACGAGATGGGCACCGACGAGATCGTTGCACGCGGCCATGACGTGGCAACCGTGCACCGTATCGAGCATCTTCTTTATCTGGCCGAATACAAGCGCCGGCAATCGGCTCCGGGCGTGAAGATCACCAGGAAGAACTTTGGCCGCGACCGGCGTTACCCGATCACCAACCGGTTCCGCGACCGGGCGTGAGGCTTTTCGCGCCGAAGGATCTGCCGATTTCGACAGGGTCATCGTCTCCGGAGACATAACATGCGCAGTTCGATCGAGATCTATGACCTGAAAAGCCGCATGTCGCGCGTGATATGGCAGACCGATGCTCTGTTTGAGGCGCCGAACTGGGCGCCGGACAGGCAAAGCCTTGTGCTGAACAGCGAAGGGCGAATGCATCGGCTGGCGTTGGACGGCAAGCCCGAGCCGCAACTCCTCGACACCGGTTTTGCCATTCAGTGCAACAACGATCACGGACTTTCACCGGATGGGACGCTGATGGCGATTTCCGACAAGGTGGAGTTCGGCAAGTCGGCGATCTATGTGCTGCCGGCGGAGGGCGGAGCTGCGAAACTGGTGACGAAAAACCTGCCAAGCTATTGGCATGGCTGGTCGCCGGATGGGCAGAGTTTCACCTATTGTGGTATCCGCAATGATGTCTTCGATATCTACACGATCAAGATCGACGGCAGCGACGAGACCCGCCTGACCCATGGCGAGGGCCGCAATGACGGGCCGGATTATTCGGCTGACGGACAATGGATCTATTTCAACTCCAGCCGCAGCGGGCGCATGCAGATCTGGCGCGTGCCGGCAGACGGCGGCACGGCCGAGCGGATCACCGACGGCGAGTTTGGCGACTGGTTCCCGCACCCGTCACCGGATGGCAGGAAGGTTGTTTTCGTCTCCTATGATGGCGATGTGTTCGACCATCCGCGCGACCATAATGTCCGCGTGCGGCTGATGGACCCGGATGGCAAAAACTTCGAGACACTGTTCGAACTGTTTGGCGGGCAGGGCACGATGAATTCGCCAAACTGGGCGCCGGACGGATCGGCCTTTGCCTATGTCCGATATTTTCCGCTGCCATGAGCCAGGAAAAACCTGAGACCGGGGCAGGCGGGCTTTGCCCGGCCGCCCCTTTCGACGAGACGGCGCGCGAGGCCGTTTATGCGGCCATTCACACCCGGCGCGACGTGCGCGACCAGTTTTTGCCGACGCCGCTGCCGGACGATCTGGTGCGACGCCTGCTGGAAGCGGCCCATGCGGCGCCATCAGTGGGTTTTATGCAGCCATGGAGCTTCATCCTGATCCGCGACGAAAAAACGCGTGCGCGGGCTGTGGAGGCCTTCAGCCGGGCCAATGACGAGGCAGCAGCGCAGTTTGCCGATGAGCGCCAAGCGCTTTACCGCAGCCTGAAACTTCAGGGCATTGCCAAGGCGCCGCTCTCCATCGTCGTGACCTCAGATCCCGACCGGGCAGGGCCGGTGGTGCTGGGGCGCACGCACAATCCGCGCATGGATGTCTATTCCACCGTCTGTGCCGTGCAGAACCTCTGGCTTGCCGCGCGGGCCGAAGGTGTCGGTGTCGGCTGGGTCAGCATTTTTCACGATTGCGACGTGCGCGCGCTGCTGAATATTCCCGAACGTATCGAGATCGTCGCCTGGCTCTGCCTTGGTTATGTCGAGGAACTGTATGACGCGCCGGAACTGGCGGTGAAGGGATGGCGCCAGCGGTTGTCGCTTGATGATCTCATCTGCGCGGAAAGCTGGCGGGAGCCTGGAGCCTGACGACACAGGGATCTTGTGCGCGCCAGCGCCGTATCACTGCGTCGGCTGCGCCCCTGCGCTTTTGGGATGGGCGAGATCGATTTTCTGCTGGTCCGGGAAGAAGACCGGACCCACGGTGCGCACCGGCTTGGAAGCATCCCAGTCGCGGTCCGGCGGCCCCTGCGGCCGGGCCGCCTGGAGCGGCTCTATCTTTGACTGCAGGCTGAGGATGGACGGTGAGGCTGGCACACTGGACGTCGCGGCCTGCGGCAGAACGGCTGGGCGCGGCGCCAGTTTTTCCTGTTCGACGGCGGCATAATCGATTTCGCCACAGCGGAGTGCCCGCATTTCCCCCCGGATCTCGTCTTCGCTACGGATCGGTGCTCGAACGACGGACAGATCCCCCTGGCGCCGTGCAATCATCGCACGCCGGTTCTTCTCCATGGCAGACAGTGTTTCATCAAGACCGATGCAAGGGTCCGGATAACCGTCCTGATAGGTGATGATGGCGCCGACATGGCAGCGCAATTGCTGCATTTCGAGCCGGACACCGCGAATTTCGCGGTTCTGGGCCGCCAGCATCTGGGCAAAACCGCGCGCCTCCTGCGTATTGCCGATGGTGGTGGGTGCGGCGGCAATCTTCTGGCCGAGGCTGAGGCAGCGTTCGGCATTTTCGGCCGCATGGGCCGCAGCCGGCAATAGAAGAATCACGGTGGTCAGCAGCGATGATAGTCGCATGAAAAAGATGTCCGGCGGTTGTCACATCTGTTCGAAGCGGCAGGATGCCGCTTCGAGGTTGAGAATGTGATAAGTCACCGGAAAATCTAGAGCACCTTGCCGTTTTAGCCAGAGGTCACGGCAAAATCCGCATGCGAGGCTTCAACCACGGCAAGTGCCGCCATGTTGACGACGCCGCGCGAGGTGACAGACGTCGACAGGATGTGTGCCGGCTGGGCTGCCCCAAGTAGGATCGGGCCGACATGCAGCGCATCCATCATGGTGCGGGCAATGCCGAGCGAGATATTGGCCGCGTCGAGGTTCGGGAAGACCAGAAGGTTTGCTTCACCTGTCAGGCTGCTATCGGGAAGTGCGCGCTTGCGCAGCTGTTCCGAGAGTGCCGAACCCGCCTGCATTTCGCCGTCCACTTCCAGTTCCGGCGCCCGCTCGCGGATGAGCTTCAGGGCAGCCCGCATCTTGGTGGCGCTTTCGGAATTGCGCGAACCGAAATTTGAGTGGCAGATCAGCGCTGCCTTCGGCGTAATGCCGAAGCGGCGGATTTCCTGCGCGGCGAGAACCGTGATCTCGGCGATCTCTTCCTGCGTCGGATTGTAGTTGACGAAGGTATCGGTGAAGAAGACCGGGCCCTTCTGGGTGATCAGCAGGCTGAGGCTCGAAAAGGCGCACACACCCTTCTGCTTGCCGATGATCTGGCTGACATCCTTCAGGTGCCGGTCGAACCGGCCCTCGACGCCGCAGATCAGCGCATCCGCTTCGCCGCGCTTCACCGACAAGGCACCAATGACGGTGTTGTTGGTGCGCACGATGGTGCGGGCCGCTTCCGGGTTGATGCCGGCGCGCCCGACGAGCGCAACGTAATCATCGACGTAATCGCGATAACGCGGATCGTCTTCCGGGTTCACCACGGCAAAATCGACGTTCGGGCGAATGCGGATGCCAAAACGCTTGAGGCGGGCCTCGATGACCGAGGGGCGGCCGATGAGGATCGGCACGCCGGTCTTTTCCTCGAGAAGTACCTGGGCGGCGCGCAGCACGCGCTCATCTTCGCCTTCGGCAAAGATCACGCGGTTCTTTTCCGCCTGCTTGGCGCTCGTAAAGATCGGCTTCATGACGAAGCCGGAGCGCCAGACGAAGCGGTTCAACTGATCGAGATACTGGTCGAAATCGGCAATCGGGCGCGAGGCAACGCCGGTTTCTGCGGCAGCCTTGGCAACCGCCGGCGCGATGCGCAGGATGAGGCGCGGATCGAACGGCGAGGGGATGAGGTAATTCGGGCCGAAGACCGGCGTTTCATCCGCATAGGCGCGGGCGGCAACGTCGGAGATTTCCTCGCGCGCAAGGCCGGCAATCGCCTTGACCGCCGCCATCTTCATTTCTTCATTGATCGTGGTTGCGCCGCAATCGAGCGCGCCACGGAAGATGTAAGGGAAGCAGAGGACGTTGTTGACCTGGTTGGCAAAATCCGAGCGGCCGGTGCAGATCATCGCGTCGGGACGGGCGGCCCGCGCCAGTTCCGGCATGATTTCCGGCGTCGGGTTGGCCAGCGCCATGATCAGCGGCTTTTCAGCCATCTGTTCCAGCAGTTCCGGCTTCAGCACGCCGGCGGCCGAGAGACCGAGGAAGACGTCGGCGCCGCCGATCGATTCGGCGAGCACCCGCTTGTCGCTCTTCTGGGCGTAGATTTCCTTCCACGGGTCCATCAGCACGTTGCGGCCGTCATAAACCAGGCCTTCGATATCGTGGACCCAGATGTTTTCGACCTTCGCCCCGAGCGAAACGAGGAGGTTGAGGCAGGCGAGTGCCGCAGCACCGGCGCCGGACGTGACGATCTTGACGTCGGAAATTTTCTTGCCGGCAAGTTCCAGGCCGTTGAGGATGGCGGCCGCCACGATGATGGCCGTGCCATGCTGATCGTCATGGAAGACCGGGATATTCATCTTCTGGCGCAGCTGGCGCTCGACTTCAAAACATTCCGGCGCCTTGATGTCTTCCAGGTTGATGCCGCCAAAGGTTGGCTCCAGAGCGGCAATCGTCGACACCATCTCGTCCACCGTTTCAGCGGCGATCTCGATGTCGAAGACGTCAATGGCGGCGAATTTCTTGAAGAGGACGGCCTTGCCTTCCATCACAGGCTTGGAGGCAAGCGGCCCGATATTGCCAAGGCCGAGAACGGCCGTACCGTTCGACACGACGCCGACGAGATTGGCGCGTGCCGTATATTCTGCTGCCATATCCGGGTTGTCGCGGATGGCAAGGCAGGGGGCGGCGACACCCGGCGAATAGGCAAGCGCCAGGTCGCGCTGGTTGCCGAGCGGCTTGGTGGCGACGATTTCCAGCTTGCCGGGGCGCGGATAGCGGTGGAAAAACAGTGCCTGCTCATCCAGGTCCGCCTTTGCGGTGTCCTTGTCCACAGGTGTGTTGTCCTTGTGTTCCATCGCCATCTCCTTTCAGTCTTTTGTCTTGATCTGTCTCTTACATCAAACGGCGCCGGGGAACAGTAGTGAAATATCGGGCGCAATGACGCAAGCCTGTGTCCCTGCTGCCGCATCCGGCAGTTTGCGACAGGAGAAAGCACCCGCAACCAGCCGCTGTCATGCTCCTGAAATACGAGTCTGGTTTGGACAAAGGAGGGCGGTGAGACGAAAGGGTGAGCGACGTGGCAGAAACACTGGAAACGAAACACTTCAGGACCTTGTTCATTTCCGATATCCACCTGGGTTCCAAGGCGGCAAAGACCGATTTCCTTCTGGATTTCCTGCGCTACCACGAGGCCGACACCATTTTCCTTGTCGGCGACGTGGTGGACGGCTGGCGGCTGAAGCGCAGCTGGTACTGGCCGCAGGGCTGCAATGACGTGGTGCAGAAACTGCTGCGCAAGGCGCGCAAGGGCACCCGCATCGTCTACATTCCCGGCAATCACGACGAGTTCCTGCGCGCCTTTCCGGGCGTTCACTTTGGCGGCATCGAAGTGGCGGACCGGATGGTGCATGAAGCCGCCGACGGCAAGAAATACCTCGTGCTGCATGGCGACGAGTTCGACGTCGTCGTGCGCAATATCCGCCTCCTCGCTTATCTCGGCGACTGGGCCTATGACGCAGCCATTGCCATCAATGTCGTCCTGGCGGCGGTGCGCCGGCGCCTCAACCTGCCTTACTGGTCGTTTTCGGCCTGGGCCAAGCTGCAGGTCAAGCAGGCCGTCAATTTCATCGGCGAATTCCAGAAGGTCGTGGCCGAGGAAGCCCGGCGCAACAATGTCGACGGCGTGATCTGCGGCCATATCCATCATGCGGTGATGGAGGATATCGACGGCATCCGCTACATCAACACCGGCGACTGGGTGGAAAGCTGCACGGCCATCGTCGAGCACATGGACGGCACGTTCGAACTGATTTCCTGGCAACATTCCGGCCAGACTGTCGAAATGCCGGCGCTGCTGGCTGCCCCCCTTGCTGCAAAAAGTGACATGCAGGCGGCCTGAACATTCTCCCTGCCGGCTTTCCCCGGCAGATTTGCCTGCCGTGCGCGGGGCTTGATGTCCCAGGGGGCCAAGCCTGTGGCGCATGCTGTGCGTGCGTGGTAAAGCGATCAGATTCCAAGACGATTCCCGATCGCCGAACCCGCCGCCGTCAGCATGGGAGCCTCCGTGGCCCAGGCTTTTTCACCGATTGCCATTCCCCGTCTGTTTCCCGTTCGCTGCGCGCTGGCCTATGCGGCAGCACTTGGCGTCAACGGTATTCTTTTGCCGTTCTTTCCGGTCTGGCTGAAATCGCTGGCGCTCGACGAGTGGCAGATCGGCCTCATCCTGTCGGTGCCCATCGTGCTGCGCGTTCTCTCGGGGCCGATGGCCGGCGCTCTGGCCGACCGGCTGTCGGAGCGGGTGCGCATCCTTCTCTTTTCCGCCGTCCTCTCCATCACCACAGCGCTTCTGCTGATGGTGGTCGACGGGTTCTGGATGGTGCTTCTGGTGTTCAGCCTGCAGGGGGCAGCCTTTGCGCCCTTCACGCCGGTTCTCGAAAGCATCACTGTCATGGGCGTGCGCCGCTGGGGCTATCGTTATGGTACGATCCGCGTCTGGGGCTCGATCGGATTTGTGGCGATGACGCTTCTGGCGGGCGAGGCGATCTCGCGCTTTTCCGCCTCCGTCGTGCCGCTGGTGGCGGCCTCGGCCTTCTCCTTCACCCTGGTGGCGGCGCTGATTGTGCCGCGTCTCGGGCGCGCTGCCGCACTGCCGGAAAAAATGGTTTGTGCAAATCAGTTATCGGTGATTGCTGCGCCGGACCTCAACCTCCTGATGATCGGCTGCACGCTCGTGCAGTCCACGCATGGCATGTATTATGCGTTTTCCGGCATTCACTGGCAGCAACTCGGCTTTTCCGGGTCTGAGATCGGTGTGCTGTGGTCGGCGGGCGTGGTGGCGGAAATCCTGTTTTTCTTCCTGTCCGGCCTGATTGCCCGAAAGGTCTCACCGGTCGGGCTGATGGTGTTCGGCTCGGTGGTGGCCGTGCTGCGTTGGGTTCTGTTCGTCCAGCCGCTCGGCTTCGTGAGCGCCACTCTTTTACAGTGCAGCCATGCCTTCAGCTTTGCCTTCCTGCATTTCGGCATGCAGCAGAAGATCGTCGAGAGCGTGCATGAAAGTAAGGAATCGACGGTGCAGGGCACCTATTTCTTCTATAACGGCGTGTTTCTGGCCACCTCGACCTTCCTGGCGGGCCTCGTCTACCGCGAGTTCGGCCAGAACAGCTATTACCTGATGGCGCTTGTGGCGGCCGGTGGCCTGGCGCTGACGCTGAAGGCCGCACGCAGCACCCCGCCAAGGGCGGGCAGCGAGGCCGGCGTCTGATCAAGCCGGATTTGCAGAAAAGGCTGCGTTTCTTCCCGTTGGCCTTGTATTGTGCCGACCTTTCACACGCCGTGCCTTGCCGGTGGCGTGCTGTCAGAAACCGACCTGTGGCTTTGAGGTTACTGCTCGGCCTTTTTGGCTATGGACAGCATGGCAATTCGGGCGGTGGCGGCTATATTGCGCCACTTAAGTGCGGGATTAACCGTGCGTCCGAGCAGTAATAGATGCCCATGAAGCCGAAGCCCGTCAACGACCGGTCTGCCACAATCGAAAAAGATGAATCTGCTGGTGAGGGGGAACGCTATCTCCTGTCGGGGGACTGGCGCAACCGTGGCATTTCGGGGGTTCTGAAAGATCTGTCTGTGCTGGAGGCGCAGGGTGCAGCCGGCAGACTTGAACTGGACGTCTCGGCCATCGATCAGGTCGACACATCCGGCGGCTGGCTCATTCGCCGGCTGATCAATGCGCGCCGCGCGCAGGGTGGTGATGCCGTTGTGGTGGGGGCAAGCGAGCAGCTGAAGGAGCTGCTCGACGTCATGCCGCAGAACACGCCGGCCCCGCCGGCCAAGGCCGCCGCCGATATCTCGCTGTTCCAGCGCGTCTTTACGCCGCCTGGCCGCGCCATCGTGGAGCTTTGGCAGGATGCCGTTGCCGCCATGAACATTCTGGGCTCTGCCGTGGGCGGCGCGCAGCTGAAGCTTGGACGCGGCACCGGCATCTCGCCGGCTTCCGTCGTCACCCATATCGACCGGATGGGCGTGCGCGCCGTGCCGATCATCGTGCTGATGTCCTTCCTCATCGGCGCCATCATTGCCCAGCAGGGCGCTTTCCAGCTGCGTTATTTCGGCGCCGAACTGTTCGTCGTCGATCTCGTCGGCATTCTGCAGCTGCGCGAAATCGGTGTGCTGCTGACCGCCATCATGATTGCCGGCCGGTCCGGAAGCGCCATTACCGCCGAAATCGGCTCGATGAAGATGCGCGAGGAAATCGATGCGCGCACCGTCATCGGGCTCAATCCGGTCGGCGTTCTCGTGTTTCCACGCCTGGTGGCGCTCACCATCGCGCTGCCGCTTCTGACCATCGTTGCCAATTTCTCCGCTCTTTACGGGGCCGCCGTCGTTGTCTGGCTCTATTCCGGCATCACGTTCGAGACGTTTGTCGCCCGCCTTCACGAAGCGGTGGAATATTCCTCCGTCGCATCCGGCATGATCAAGGCGCCGTTCATGGCGCTTGCCATCGGCATTGTTTCGGCCGTCGAAGGCATGAAAGTGGGCGGCAGTGCCGAATCGCTTGGCGCCCATGTCACGGCTGCCGTGGTGAAATCGATTTTCGTGGTCATCCTGATGGATGCGCTTTTTGCAATCTTCTACTCCGCAATCGACTTTTAGGATGGGCATGGCCGTTCAGGACAATGTGATCGACGAGATCGAGCATCCGGAGCCGGGGAGCGTGATCCTGTCGGTGCGCAATCTGACGGTTGGTTTCGGCACCAAAACGGTGCTGGAAAACCTCGATCTCGATATCTACCGCGGCGAAATTCTCGGTTTCGTCGGCGCCTCCGGCACCGGCAAATCCGTGCTGATGCGCACGGTGCTGCGCCTTTTGCCGCACCGGTCCGGCACGATCGAGATCCTCGGCGTCGATTACGAAAAAGCCGACAACCGCCAGCGCATGGCGCTCGACATGCAGCTGGGCGTGCTGTTCCAGCAGGGTGCGCTGTTTTCCTCGCTGACGGTGAAGGAAAACATCCAGCTGCCGATGCGCGAATATCTCGACCTGCCGCAGTCGCTGATGGATGAGCTTGCCTATCTGAAGATCGAGCTGGTCGGTCTTGCTGCCGACGCGGCAGACAAATACCCGTCCGAGCTTTCCGGCGGCATGATCAAGCGGGCCGCCCTTGCACGGGCGCTGGCGCTTGATCCGGCGCTGGTCTTTCTCGATGAACCGACCTCCGGCCTCGACCCGATCGGGGCTGCCGAATTCGACATGCTGATTGCAAAGCTGCGTGATACGCTGGGCCTTACCGTCTACATGGTCACCCACGATCTCGACAGCCTGTTTTCCGTCTGCGACCGTATCGCGGTGCTTGGCCAGAAACGGGTTCTGGTCGAGGGAACGCTGGACGACATGCTGGCCTGCGACGATGCGTGGGTGCAGTCCTATTTCCGCGGAAAGCGGGCCCGGTCCATCGTCACCGACCACGGCGCAACCGGCACAGTACCAGGAAAGTCTTGAGAGCCATGGAAACAAGAGCCAATTACGCCATCGTCGGATTTTTCACCCTGCTGGTCGTGGCTGCCGCCTTCGGTTTCGTCTACTGGATGGCACAGTATGGCCGCAGCGGGCCGACGGCCGAAGTGGCGATCCGCATTCCGGGCTCGGCAAACGGGCTTTCGGTGGGCTCGGCCGTGCGCTTCAACGGCATTCCGATCGGCTCCGTGCGCAGCCTGACGATCGATCCGGAAGATCCGCGCTACTCGATCGCCTTCACCGAAGTGCAGACGTCTGCCCCGATCTATCCCTCCACCAAGGCTGTGCTGGAAGTGCAGGGCCTGACGGGTGCGGCCTATATCGAAATGTCGGGCGGGCGTACGGACGAGGAAAACCTCCTGAAGACATCGGAAGAGACCGGCCGGCCGGCCGTGCTCATTGCCGACCAGTCGAGCGTGACCAACCTTCTGGCCACCGCCGACAAGATCCTGCAGCGTGCCGATGATGCGATCGGCCAGATCCAGGGTTTTGTCACCGATGCGCGCGGGCCGCTGACCCGCACCATCGAACATGCCGAAGCGTTTACCGGCGCGCTCAGCTCCAATTCCGATGCCATCGACGATTTCCTGCGCAGCCTTTCGACGCTTTCCGTCACCTTCAACCGCGTCTCCGAACGGGTTGATTCGACGCTGGAAGCGGTTGATGGCCTCGTGCGGGCGGTGGATGCCCAGAAGATCAACAAAGTCATCACCAATGCCGAAAAGGTCACCGGCGATATTGCCCAGTCGACCGGCCAGATCGGCCCGATCCTGGATCATGTGCGAGACGCTGCCGGCGGCTTCAACCAGGCGAGCGTCGAGGCGCAATCGGTGCTGAAGCGCGCCGACGACCTTTTGGCTGCCGTCGATCCGACGCAGATCGGAAACGCCGTCAACAATATCACGGCGGCCTCCGTCGATGCGCGGGGCGCCATTGCCTCTGCCCGTCAGGTGGTCGATAACGTTTCGGCGCGCCGCGACGAAATCAACAATGCCATCCGTGACTTCACGGACATGGCGCAGAAACTGAATCAGGCCTCGACGCGCGTCGACACCATTCTGGTGAAGGTGGACACGATGGTGAGCGGCGACGATTCCAAGGGGCTGTTTGCCGAGGCGGAAAAAACGCTGCAATCGATCCGCGCCACGGCTGACAACCTGAACGCGCGCATCGGCCCGATTGCCGACAACCTTGCACGCTTCTCCGGCACCGGCCTGCGCGATGTGCAGACGCTGGTGGGCGATACCCGCCGCGCCGTTGACAACCTCAACCAGACCATCACCAATTTCGACCAGAATCCGCAACGGCTGATTTTTGGCGGCGACTCGGTGAAGGAATATGACGGCCGTACACGGCGTTGACGGGAGCGAGTAACCCAATGATGGACACACACATGCTGAAGCGCCCGGTCAAAGCCACCGTCTTTCTCGCCCTTCCCCTGATGGCGTTGCTTCTGGCCGGCTGCGGCACGAAGGCCAATAACGACACGTTCGATCTGTCGCTGACGCCGATGGCCGATGCGCCGACAGCGCGCAACAAGCAGATCCTCGTGCCCGAACCGACGGCGCTGAAATCGCTCGACAGCGAACAGGTCCTGGTGCGCGTCTCGCCGTCGGAGATCCAGTATCTCGCCGATTCGCAATGGGGAGACCGCCTGCCGCGCATGGTGCAGTCGAAGCTGGTGCAGGCGTTCGAAAACACCGGCAAGCTTGCTGGCGTCGGAAAGCCCGGACAGGGACTGGCCATCGATTACCAGGTGGTGACGGATATCCGCGCCTTCGAGATCAATTCGACCGGACCACGCACGGCAAACGTCGAAATCTCGGTGAAAATCCTCAACGACCGCAATGGGTCGGTCAAGGCGCAGAACGTGTTCCGGGCCAGCGTGCCGGTGTCGGGCGAGGGCAATACCCAACTGATCGCCGGTATCAACCGTGCCTTTGCCAAGGTCGGCGCCGACATCGTCGACTGGACGCTGCGGTCACTTTGACGGGCGGCTTGCGCCACGACAACACCCTTCACATCCGCCGCGCGGAAGCGGCGGATCAGGACCGCCTTGAAGCGATCGACACGGTGGCCGCGACAGACCTGTTGCGTGCGGCGGCCATCGCCGGGTGGATCGCGTCCGGTGAATGCATCGTTGCAGAACAGGGCGATGAAATCATCGGTTATGCCGTCAGTTCCAGGCGTTTCCTCGGGCAGCACTTCATCGAAATGGTGATGGTGGCGGCAACGGCACGGCGCCTGGGCGCCGGCCGCGCGCTGGTGCTGCACCTCTCGCAAAAATTTCACGATAAAAAGATCTTCACCTCCACGAACCGTTCCAACCTTGCGATGCGCCACCTGTTGCAGAGCCTTGGTTTTGACGAGAGCGGCTTTGTCGACAATCTCGATCCGGGTGACCCGGAACTTATTTTTTACCGCCCGCCGCCGGCTGCCGTGGCGGGATGAAAAGCCAAGGCCACCGGAGACGCGGCCGCCAGCATATCACTCGTCCGTCGCTTGTGTCGTGCCCTTTGACGGATGTCTGCCGACCGCCGGCTGATCGTCTTCCGGGTGTCACGGCAGCATCCTAGATGCTGTTGCCGAGAACTGGACAGCAGCAAACGTCACGGAAGCGGGCATGGGTGTCAGAAATTTCCTGATCGAAGGTGGCTCCGGCGCCGGCAAGACGACGGTTGCAACGGAACTGGAGCGGCGCGGTTTTCACGCCGTCCACGGCGATCGGTTGCTCGCCTATCAAGGCGATCCCGAAACCGGCGACAGGCTTGTCCCTGCCGCGGTTGCGCGCCACCGGGGCGATCCGGAATTCATCTCCCGGCATCACATCTGGGATGTGGAGAAGGTGAAGGCGATCGTTGCCGATCACACGTCCCCGGTTACCTTCTTTTGTGGTGGTTCGAGGAATTTCGGACGTTTCATCGATCTCTTCGATGCCGTCTTTGTGCTTGAGGTTGATCTTGAGACACTGAACCGCCGGCTCGACGGCAGACCGGACGAATGGGGCGCAAAGCCTGCCGAACGGGCGCTCATCCTGCAACAGCACGCGAACCGCGAAGGCATTCCCCAAAACGGCATCCGCATTGACGCCACCCGGCCGATTGACGATGTCGTGGACGATATCCTTGCCCGCTGCGGGTGAGACGGGCGCCGGCCGATCGGCAGGAGAAACCTAGCCTTTGCCGGTTTCCTGCAGATGACGTGCAAGAAAATTCTGGGCCTTGAGGAAGCTCCAGGTCCTGGGCGCATCGCGGATTGGGCCGTCTTCCGCCAGAACATCGCAGAGCGGGCAGGCGAGCAGTTGCGCGGCCTCGTTGCGATCGGGGGCATATCGGGCACCGTCCAGGATCACTTGGGCTGTTGAACGGCTCACGGTGAGGAAGAAAAGCTCCGGGTGGCAGAAGACCGGATCATAGGCAAGGCCGATGGCGAAAGTTTCAGCGCGGTCGAGGTCCGTGACGGCAATTTCCTCTTCGATTTCCCACGCAATCTCAAGGGTGAGATCCAGCTGATCAAAACCCTCCACGGGTTCCGCGTAACCGCCGATCAGGTAAAGTCCGCCGGGGTTCTGTTCGGCGGCAAGGCTTCGTTTTGTGACGATCACCTGCGCGTCTGCCGTCAGCACGACGGCGGTCATGCCGAGCGGATTGGCCCTCTCGGCATGCGGATGCTCAACCTGAAAATCAGCATGGCGTGTCGCGACATAGGCGGAATAGGTTGTGCGGTTTCCGACGATTGTCAGCGTGCCGCCCTGAAGGCTGTAGCTCGCCATCCGCATCAGCGCGCCGTCAAAGACGGCCGCACTTCTGGCACGCAGCGCATGCCAGCGGGCGGCGCGCTCGGCTTCCACCTCTTCTGAAAGCTGAAAGTTCCCGCGCACGTGGCAATCGATCCGATCGGCCGGGATGCTGAAAGACTGGTCTTCGAACACGAAGCATCTCCGGTTTTGCAGAGGGTCTGATGGCGCTCCGCCCAATCTGGTCTGGCGCAAACAAGGGTCCGCTGCGTCTGCCAAAAAAAGAAAAGGGGGAAGCAGCGCCACCCCCTTGTCCAATCAGTGCAAAGTCCCGGCATCTACCCGGGACGATAGGTATTTGTCCGCGTCGCGGCCGCTCAGCTGAACCGGCCGGCGGCGTGAGCGAGCATGGTGTAGACCTTGCCGGTATCCGAGGTGAGGTAGCTTTGCGTCACGCTGCGGTCGCGGTCGGTGCGGGCAACGTCGGCGAGCAGCTTTTCGAAATCGGCGATATAACGGTCGACGGCGGTGCGGAATTCCGGTTCGCGGTCATACTTGCGCTTGATGTCGTCAAAGGTCTGCTGGCCCTTCAGCGTGTAGAGGCGACGTGTGAAAACATCGCGTTCGCCGCGCTGGTAACGGCGCCACAGATCCACCGACGCATCGTGATCGATGGCGCGGGCGATATCGACCGACAGCGAGTTCAGCGATTCGACCATATGACGCGGGTTGCGGCTGTCGCCGGCGCGCGTCTGCTGTTCGCTAGGACGCTGGGCCGGCTGGCGGGCGGGCGCTGCAGCTTCCGCCTCGTCACGCGAGGCGCCACGCAGGAGATCGCTGATCCAGCCGCCGCCTTCGCCGCGCTGGGCAGGTTCTGCGGCGCGCGGGGTAACAACAGGCGCCCTTTCTGTGGGCAGGCTACCACGCAGGCCGCCAGACAGCGTTTCGCTGCGGGGGGCAGGCTGAGGCGCCTGGGGAGCGGCCGGGGCGCGGGCGGGCTGGGCGGTGACGGCAGCAGGTGCCGGCGTGGGCCGCGGAGCCTGTGCCTGTGCCGGAACTGGGGCGGGACGTGCAGCCGGCTGCGGGGCACTTGCGCGCGGAGCGGCAACATCGGAAATTTCCAGCGTCTGGGCCGAGCGGCCGACGAGGGCGGAAATATCCTGCAAGGCCTTGATCTGCTCGGCCACGGCCCGGCGCATGGCGGATGCGCTTTCCTTGGCTTCTTCCGGCAGGTCGAAAGCACCGCGCTTCAGTTCTGTGCGGGTATCGTCGAGTTCCTTGCGGATTTCGCTTGCCGAGCGACGGATCTCGTCGGTGGCACCGGCAAAGCGCGCGATGGCTTCTTCGACCGACTTGCGCAGTGTGTCGCGCAGGTGATCGGCCGCCTGATCGGATTTTCCGGCGGCATCGGCGAGCATGCGCTCGACATCCGAGAGCGAACCGGTAATGCCGCCGCGCATGCGTTCGGCAAGGCCGCGGGCACGCTGTTCGGCGTCGGCAATCGTGCCTTCCAGTGCGCGGTTGGCTTCCTGGCTGGCACCCATCAGGGCCGCACGCATGCCATCTGCCGTCTGCTGCGCGCGACCTTCGGTCTCTGCCAGCGAACGGTTGATATCATTGAGCGAGCCGGAGAGGTTTTCGCGAAGCTGCGCACCCACTTCGAGCGACCGTTCGCCGGCGCGCTGGAAGGCGCCGTCAACGACGCCCGAGAGGTTGCGCATGTTCGTTTCGATCTCTTCCGAGCGCTTGACGAGGCCGACGGAAAGCGCGCGCAGGGCATCCTGACGCTCGGTAAGGGTGCTCGCAAGGTTCGACTGAGCGGCGCCCAAGAGCGAAGAGGCCTGGTTGAGAACGGTGGTATATTCATCGAAGCGACCGACGATGGCACCGACCTGCGACAGTGTCTGGCCGGAAATCTGGCCGAGGCGATCGACATTGTTTTCGAGAAGCCGGCTGGAAGTGGAGACCATATCGGCAGCGCGCGTGCTGGCATCGGTAAACCGGGCTGCCGTTTCCTCGAGCTTCTGGTCGGCCTGACCGAGCTTTTCGGATGCCTGCTCGACCGTAACACCGATTTCGCGCGCGGCATGCTCGACAAGGCTTGCAATGCCATTGTTGCTGTTTTCAAGCCGCGTGATCAGATCGTTGACGCTGTTGGCAAGGCTGTGCTCGCTGTTGCGAATCGCGCCGGTGGCCTGCTGGGTGCGCTCGGAAATAGCCGCCAGCGTTTCGTTGGTGCGCGACGAGATCGCCTCGACCAGCGAGCCGTTTTCCTGGCGCAAGCGCTGGGCATTCTGCTCGGCGGCTGCAATCAGGCGCTCGGCGCTTTCGCCGGCTGCTGCGGCCAGACGTTCCGCTGCGGTGCGGCCGGTTTCGGCATACTGTTCGACAACCGGACGGGCCTTTTCATCGATAAGGCGCGACAGTTCGGCCGAACGGGCAGACAGCATGGAGTTGAGGTCGCGCGAGCGGGTGTCGAGGCTGGAGCGGATCGCTTCGCCACGGGCTTCGAGCGCCTTGTCGACGGCTTCGAGTGCCGCATTGATATCGCCGGTGGTTTCGGTGAGCGCCGTGCGGATGCTGTCGCTGCGGGCGGCAACCGTCTGGTCGACGGATGCAAGCGTCTGCTCGATGCTGCCGGCGGTGTTGGCAAGCGACGAGCGGATGGCCGTGCCGCGCTCATCGAGCGTGCGTTCGGCATCGCCGAGTGCCTGGGTGATGCTGCCGACCTGACGCTGTACGAGGCCTTCTGCTTCCGAGACCTTGTGCATGATGGAATTGCCGGCCTCAGAAAAGGCCTGCGCCACGGCAGCGGCCTGGCCTGCGAGACGGTTCTGCGTTTCGCCGATGCGGCCGGCAATGTCGTTGGAGCGTTCTTCGAGCGCGCGAGCAAAATCCTGATGGCGCTGGTCGACGGTTTCTGCAAACTGCGCGCCGGCTTTGCTCAGTGTATCGGCAGACCGCATGGCTTCGTTGTCGAATTCCTGCGCCGCAGTCGTCACGGCATCGCGCAGCGAGCTGGCAAGCGTCGATGCCTTGCCCTCGATCGTGCGGCTGACATTGTCGAGGCCCATGGTGATGGCGCGGTCCATGGTGGACAGGCGCTCATCGACGCGGGCCGTACCGGCATCAAAACTGCCGGTGATGCGGTTGGCGGCTTCCGTGCTCAGGCGGTCGAATTCGCTGGTGCCCTGCGAAAGGGTTCCGGCGATGCGTTCGAGGCCTTCAGCGTTCACGCGTTCCAGTTCAGCGGTGCGCTCGGCAAGCGTCTGCGACAGGCTCATGCCGACGCCTTCCACCATGCCCGAGACATTGCCGATCTGGTTGCGGATGCGGTCTTCGAGGCCAACAAACGTGTCTTCGATCCGATGACCGGTGCGGTCGAGCGTCGAGGAGACACCGCCGACCGTCTGTTCGACGCGGCTTGAGAACTGATCGGCGGAGGCGGTGATGTCGCGCGCGGCTTCGCCCAACTTGCCGGCAATGTCGCCGGCGGTATCACGCAGGCGGGTTTCCAGCTCGATGCCGGCGGTGTCGATAACGCCGCGCAGGGCATCCTGCTGGTTTTCCAGCGACATTTCGAGCATGCCGGTGCTGGTGGCAATCGTGGTGCCAAGCGAGGTTGCCTGATCGAGAAGCAGGTCGCTGAGCTGCGCCTGGGCATCGATGAGCGTCGCAGACAGGCTTTCGTTGCCGCTTTCGATGGTCGAGCGCATGCGCTCATGGCCGGTGGAGACGGTGTCCGACAGGCGCTGGTTGCCGGTTTCTATCAGGTCGGCAAAACGCTGTTCGCTGGAGCCGATGACGCTTTCGACGCGGCCGATGCCCTGGCCAAGCGTGTTTTCGAAACGTTGCGTGCTGCCGGTGAGGCTCGTTTCGATGCGGTCCGCTGCGCTGCCGATCGTACGGTCGATGGCATCGTGGCCGATGACAAGGGTGCGCGCGAGGTCGGCATTGCGGCTTTCGAGCGACTGGTCGAGGCGCTGCTGGTTTTCGCCGTAGACAGCACGAAGCGTTTCCGTGCGGCTGGCAAAGCTCACCTCAATGCGCTGGTCGGCCTGTTCGACGGTCGACATCAGTGCCGCCGTCTTTTCATCCACGAGGCTGGAGAGGCGGTCTTCGCTGATCGAAATCGTGGCGCTCAGTGCCATCGTGTGATCATCGAGGACTTCGCCGAGGCGGTTGCCTGCACCGCTGACCATGTCGCCGAATTCGTTGACGCGGCGGCCAAGATCGCT
>JAIXTO010000165.1 GCA_027483885.1 Rhizobiaceae bacterium | reverse complement strand
TCTCCAGTTCGAACAGGTCGGGATTGGTGAAAATATCCCGGCGGCAGCGGAATATGCCGGCCTGCTTGTCGTCCTCGACGGCATTTGCCAGCAGATCCTGCAGCGCCGCATGCTTGTTGATCAGTTTGGACATGGCTTCTCTCCCGCCCCGGAAAGGCCTTCCGGCCCATCCGTTGCAACGATGTCGATGAGGTTTCGGGAGCAATTCCAACAAGAGCGTCAACCGGTCTTGCATCCGGAATTGCGTGAAAACAAAGAGAGCAAATCGGCGGCCCGCCATGGGCCGACCGCCGGATGATCAGGCCGCCGCGCGCGCGCGCAGGGCATTCACCTGGTTGTCGACACCATCCACCAAGGCGGTCAGCTTGATGTCGAAGACGATTTCGGCAAAGGGGCCGCTCAGGCCATTTGCCTTGATGCTGGCGTCATCGGTACGCTCGATGACATCCGGCACCAGACCTTCGCGGGTGGCATAGGCAAAATCGTCATTGATCAGCGGATCGCCGGCGATGTTGATCTGCGTCGTCAGCTTGCGGTGACCATCGGCGCTGATGAAGAAGTGGATATGGGCCGGTCGCTGGCCATGACGTCCAAGCGCGGAGAGCAGCTTTTCCGTCGGGCTGCCCGGAGGAACGCCATAACCGTGCGGAACGATGCTCTGGAACTTGTAGCGTCCCTGTTCATCCGTGAAGATGGTGCGGCGCATGTTGAAAGGCGCCTGCAAGCCCGTCGGATCGAAATGCGAATAGAAGCCGCGCGTGTCGCAGTGCCAGACTTCCACCTTGGCGCCCGGCATCGGCTTGCCGTCCGCCCCATGCACCGTGCCGTGCATGACGAGCGTGTGGCCGTCCGTATCCCTGCCATCGTCGAGACGGGCAAATCCCCGACATTCCGGTGCCCCCGCGACATAAAGCGGGCCTTCAATGGTGCGCGGCGTCTCGTTCTTGATGCCGAGCGCCTCGTCGATGGCGTCCAGACGCTCATCGAGGAAGTGATCGAGGCCGAGGCCGGGCGAGATCAGACCTGCCTGACCGGCAGCGCCAAGCTCGTTCAGCCAGGCCACAGCGATCCAGTATTCATCCGGGGTGACATCGAGATCATCGATGGCCTTGAACAGATCCGAAACGATCCGGTGCACGATCTGCTTGACGCGCGGATTGCCATCCTTCTGATCAAGGCCGCTCAGAACCTTCAGAAACTCCTGGATATCAGGGCGATTGAAAATGGTTACAGTCATGTCATGTCCTCCTCACATGGTATAATTTGCGCCGGGCGAATTCAGGCGCAGGGTTTCAACTGTCGTCGTCTCGAACAGCAGAGGGATGACGCAGCAGCGGCATCACCTCGATGTCCATGAACTTGAAGAGCGGAAGGCCGCAGAGCAGCCGATGCAGCTCGTCGTTGTCATCCACGTCGAAAATGCTGATATTGGCGTACTGGCCGGCGATCCTCCAGATATGCCGCCATTTGCCCTTCTGTTGCAGATCCTGCGAATAGGCTTTTTCCCGCTGCAAGATCTCCGCCACCTCGCTTTCCGGCAGGTCGCGCGGCAGATCGACGTTCATTCTCACATGATAGAGCATGACGATCGTCTCCTCACTCTGATGCGCGTGTGACGGTCAGGGACCCGTCGCGGGTAAAGCTTGAAAGCTTGTCCTGATCCAGTGCGATGCCGAGGCCTGGCCCTGCTGGAACGGCCAGCGAGAAATCGCTGTAGTCGAGCGGCGTCTCCAGTATTTCTTCGGTCAGCAGTAACGGGCCGAACAGCTCTGTGCCCCATTGAAGGTTGGCAAATGTCGAAAAGGCCTGCGCCGAGATGATCGTGCCCACCGCGCCTTCCAGCATTGTGCCGCCGTAGAGTTCGATGCCGGCCGCATCGGCAATGGCTGCAACCCGTTGCGCGTTGAATGGGCCGCCGCTCTGTTCCACCTTGACGGCAAAGACATCGGCACTGTCTTTCCGCGCAAGCTCGAAGGCGCTTTCCGGCCCCTGCAGCGATTCGTCCGCCATCAGGGCAATCGGAAAGCGGCGAACGAGCCGGCCAAGGGCTGCCACCGACTGCACCGGCTGTTCGACCAGTTCGCAACCCGCATCGGCAAGCGCCGCCATGCCCAGACGGGCATCCGTTTCCGTCCAGGCCATATTGACGTCGACACGCACGGCGCCACGATCACCGAGAGCCCGCTTGATGGCGGCGACATGGGCCACATCCTCGCGCACGGGCCGCAGACCGATCTTCAGCTTGAAAATCGAGTGGCGACGTAGCGACAACATCGTCTCTGCCTCCTCGATATCGCGACCCGTATCTCCGGACGCCAATGTCCAGGCAACCGGCAACCGATCGCGACGGCGCCCGCCCATCAATTCGCTGACCGGCAGACCGACACGTTTTCCCTGCGCATCCAGCAGCGCCGTTTCCACCGCGCTCCTGGCAAAGCGGTTGTCCTTGATCATCTTGCCGACGCGCGCCATCAGCGCCTGGACCCGGCTCGCATCCTGTCCGATGATCACTTGAGAAACATAGCGATCGATCGACAGCTTCATGCTTTCCGGGCTTTCGCCGCCATAGGCGAGACCGCCAATGGTCGTTCCCTCGCCGACACCGACAATGCCATCGCTGCAATAAATCCTGACGATCATCAGGGTCTGGCCCTGCATGGTTGCGACCGACAGTTTATGCGGCCGGATCGTCGGCAGATCGACCAGCATCGTCTCGATGCGCTCGACAATGGGGGCTGCGGCAAGTGCCGTCATCGGCAATGGAAAGTTTGCGTTCATGGGGCGATATTGAGGGTCGGCACGCCTCTCGTCCAACACCGTTTCGGTGCATTACTATACCTTCAAGGTATAGTGTCGCAGGTGCCATTGGTGCGTCAGTTGCTCGCTTCATGGACGACAACTTTAGCTTTCGATGCGCGGGAGACGGTCCTCGCTATCTGCGATCATCCACCACCGCCCATCGTCACCGACATAAAGGCTCGGAAGGTGGTGGCGGTCGGCGATAGTGGATGGCTGCGAGCCCAGGCAAGTCCGACATTCATGCTCGGTACGGGCTCCACCAGTCGGCGCAGTTCGATACGCTGGCCTTCAAGCGACCATGGCCTGTAGACCATGTCGGAGAGGATCGTCACGCCAACGCCAGCCGCAACCAGAGACCGGACGGCCTCGATCGAACTCGTGGTCAGGACCGCTCGGGGAGACAGCCCGACCGCATCCCAGTAACGTGAGGCAGTCGCGCTCGCTTCATCGACCGTCAGCATGATGTAATCCTCTTCGGCCACATCCTTGAGGCTGATCTCGCTCTGTGACAGCAGCTTGTGGTCTGCCGAAAGCCACAGGCGGCGGCTGGACCGCAGCAAAAGCTCCTGCTCGATGACATCGGAACTGGCGAGATTGGAGACCAGCATCACGGCAATATCAACGTCGCCCCGCTTGATCTGCTCTTCGAGAGCAGGCCGGGATAGCTCTTTTATTTCGACATCGATGTTCGGATAGATCTTTCGGAAGCGGGCATAATATTTGGACATGAAATAGCCGATGACCGTGTAGGTCATTCCGACCGTGACCTTGCCGGAAAGCCCCGCTTCCTCTCGCAAAGGGCTGCGCATGGCAGAAGCGACCGCTCCCGTGATGACCCGTGCGTGGTCCAGGAAACGCGCCCCCTCCATTGTCAGCCTGACCCCGGAATGGGTCCGCTCCAAGAGCTTCACGCTCAGCTCCATTTCCAGCGATTTGATCGCTGCCGTAACGGCAGATTGGGAAATATTGAGGTTGAAGGCGGCGTGGCTCACCTGCCCGCTTTCTGCAGTCGCAATGAAATAATCAAGCTGTTTCAACGTGATACTCATCGAAATCACCCCCTTGTTCGGGCTATCTGTTTTTTCGATATTACAATCAAAAAACTACTATTTCACAAGAGAAGCAAGCTGAGACAAAAATTGTGCAACGCCGCAAAGACGGCAGCATACAAGGGGTTCCAAATCGATGACTGTCACGTTGAACTGTGACATGGGGGAGAGCTTTGGCCTTTACAGGCTGGGCGACGACGCCGGACTGATGCCACTCATTGATGTGGCAAACGTAGCCTGCGGCTTCCATGCTTCCGATCCAGATCACATGCGCAACACGGTGCTGAGCGCCAAGGCGCATGGCGTCAAGGTCGGCGCCCATCCGTCCCTGCCTGATCTCCAGGGCTTCGGCCGCCGCGAGATGAAGATGAGCCGTGAGGAAGTGGTCAACTCGGTGCTTTACCAGGTTGGCGCGCTGGTCGGCTTTCTGAAGGCTGAGGGGTTGGAACTCAACCATATCAAGCCGCATGGCAGCCTCTATGGCATGGCGGCACGGCAGGAAGAGGTCG
>JAIXTO010000088.1 GCA_027483885.1 Rhizobiaceae bacterium | reverse complement strand
AGAGGCGAGCGACTGGCGCAGAAGATAGGGATAGTCCTCGACCCGCTGCACCTTGTTTTGCGAAAACAGTTCGGGAAACATCTGCATCATGGTTTCCCGGTTCTCCAGCATGTAGGAGACGCCGGACGGCGTGCGGGCATTGTCTTCCAGCACGTAGAACTGGTCTTCGCCGGTGCGCACGATATCGGTGCCGACGATATGGGTATAGACGCCGCCGGGCGGCTTGAAGCCGATCATTTCCGGCAGGAAGGTGACGTTCTTCTCGATCAGTTCGCGCGGAATGCGCCCGGCCCGGATGATTTCCTGCTTGTGGTAGATATCATCGAGGAAGGCGTTGAGAGCGAGAACGCGCTGCTCGATGCCCTGCGCCAGCTTTCGCCATTCGCGGGCGGAAATGATGCGCGGAATGATATCGAAGGGGATCAGCTTCTCAGACGAATCCGCATGTCCATAGACTGCAAAGGTAATGCCGGTCTTGCGGAAGATGTTTTCCGCGTCTCTCGATTTCTGGATGAGATGCGCCGGATCCTGGCTTGCATACCACTCCTGGTAAGTCTGGTAAGGCGGTCGCGGATTGTTATCCGCAGTCAACATTTCATCGAATGCCAATGGTGCGTCCCCGGTTTTTGACCATAAGAGTACAACGCCGATGGCAATGCAAGAACCATGCACAGTCCGCGTTGATTTAATTCAAATGGTCGAAGATGGGCGATGAAAGACGCGTCAGGGCGCCTCGCAAGGGCCGTGTTGTCCAATGATGCCGTCCATGCAAGGATCCACTAAAATGCGCGGAACGAAATGTCCGCTGACAGACCAGCACCGGCAAGTCGTTCAAAAGATTGCTGTTGGCCAGAAAATGGACAGGCTTTTTCGCACCCTTGCACAAGTTAACGGCACTCAAGCAGAGCCGCATATACGCCGGCAGAATGGTCGCGACGCCTCAGGGAAATTCATCTTCTGGTGGAAGACCAGTCAAGGCCGGCATTGCCGGAACGGCAGCGCCGGCAAGGTGCACCGTTGGATGTGTCCTGCCATTTGCGCCGAGGGCGAAGCCTGGAACGGCACAAAAAAGCCCGCCCATTTCTGACCGAAAGGGGCGGGCCGATGTCATTGATGTTGTGCCAGAGGCAGATTAGGCGCGGTCACGCGTGCGGCCACCCTGGCCACCCGTGCGGCCTTCGCCGCCGAACTTCACCGGGCCACCGTTGCCGGCAGGCTTCTGGCCGGGACGGCCCTGGCCGGTGCGGGCGGTGCGCTGGGTTGCCGGCTCATGGGCGCCGTGGGCGGCATGGCCACCCTTGCGTTCGCCGTTGCGGGCGGGGCGACCATCGGGACGGCCACCGGCCGGCTTCTTCGTCGCGCGGAAATCCGATGTCGAGGCAAGATCATTGTCGGCTTCGAAACGCTGAGCTTCCTCGTTGCGGCGCTGGCCACGGAAGGAGCGTTCGCCCAGTTCCTCGCCACGGGCCGAAAGGGCAGCGCCTTCCGGCGTGCGCGGACGGCGCGACGGGCGGTTTTCGGCGCGGCCACGGCTCGGGCCTTCACCGCGTCCGCCTTCAGGACGACCACCTTCAGGACGGCCACGACCGGCGCCATTGCGGGCAGGACCGCTGCGGGCGGGCTTGCCGCTGGAGCGGGCAGGGCTTGCCAGTACCGTCGGGCGTTCGCCGGAGGCAACGGTAATCTCGATGTTCATCAGGCGCTCGATGTCGCGCAGCAGACGCGTTTCATCCGGGGCGCAGAAGGCAATCGCAATGCCATCGCGGCCGGCACGGGCGGTACGGCCGATGCGGTGGACATAGGCGTCGGCGACTTCCGGCAGGTCGTAGTTGAACACATGCGTCACGCCCGGGATGTCGATGCCGCGGGCAGCAACGTCGGTTGCGACGAGAATGCGGATTTCACCGTCACGGAAAGCCTTCAGTGCGCGTTCGCGCTGGCCCTGGCTCTTGTTGCCATGGATGGAGGCAACCTTGAACTGCAGGTGTTCGAGATATTTGAACAGCTTTTCAGCGCCATGCTTGGTGCGCAGGAACACCATGGCGCGGCCATCCGGGTTCTTTTCCAGCGACGCCTTCAGCAGCTCGGTCTTGTCGTTCTTGCCGTTGACGAAGTGAACATACTGTTCAACCTTGTCGGCAGCCTTGCCCGGAGGGCTGACTTCGACCTTGACCGGATCTTTCAGGAAGTCGCCAGCGAGGTCGGCAATCGCCTTCGGCATGGTGGCCGAAAACAGCAGGGTCTGGCGACGGGCCGGCACCATCTTGGAAATCTTGCGCAGGTCATGCACAAAGCCGAGATCCAGCATCTGGTCGGCTTCGTCAAGCACCAGGTAACGCACGGCGGTAAGCCCGATGGCGCGGCGGCTGATCAGGTCGAGCAGGCGGCCGGGCGTGGCAACCAGAATGTCGGTGCCCTTTTCCAGCTGCATCTGCTGCTTGTTGATCGAGGCGCCACCAACGACGGAATTGATCTTCAGCGGCGTGTTGCGCACGTAGCTCTTCAGGTTCGCGGCGATCTGGTTCACCAGTTCGCGCGTCGGCGCAAGGATCAGCGTGCGGGTCGTGCGGTTATCAGGACGCTTCTGTTCCTTGAGCAGCATTTCAATAAGGGGAAGGCCGAAAGCTGCGGTCTTGCCGGTGCCGGTCTGGGCAAGGCCGATCATGTCGCGGCCTTCGAGCAGAAGCGGAATGGCCTGCGCCTGGATCGGCGTCGGGGTCTCGTAGCCAAGGCTGATAACGGCGGCAACGAGCTGCTTGGTCAAACCAAGCTCGTGGAAATTCGTCAAGTCGAATACCTTTTCGGGGCGCCAAAAGCGTATGCCGGTGCGGCACCATGCCGTCCGGTCTGCTTCTGGCGTCAAGAACCCCGCGTGAAGTGGGAACTTGTCAGTGGAAATTGCTTCCCAGCGCTGGCCTCT
>JAIXTO010000211.1 GCA_027483885.1 Rhizobiaceae bacterium | reverse complement strand
CGCTCGAAAAGGTGCGCAAGGTGCTGAAGATCGCCAAGGAGCCGATCTCGCTCGAAACCCCTGTGGGTGACGAAGAGGATTCGCATCTGGGCGATTTCATCGAGGACAAGAACGCGCTTCTGCCGATCGATGCCGCCATCCAGGCGAACCTTCGCGAAACGACGACCCGGGTTCTGGCCTCGCTCACGCCGCGTGAAGAGCGTGTTCTGCGCATGCGCTTCGGCATCGGCATGAACACCGACCATACGCTCGAAGAAGTCGGCCAGCAGTTTTCTGTGACCCGCGAACGTATCCGCCAGATCGAGGCCAAGGCACTGCGCAAGCTGAAGCACCCGAGCCGCAGCCGCAAGCTGCGTTCGTTCCTGGATAGCTGAACGCGAAAGCAATCTGACCAAAAAAACCGGCTGGAGCGATCCAGCCGGTTTTTTTATGCGTCCGGTGTAGCCTGATCTTAATGCGGGACAGCACCTCTTGAAATAATGCAGATTTCCCTTACCTTGCGGGTGGCAATAGGAACTGCTTCATGACCACACTGACAGTAACCGCTCGAGGACAGGTAACCTTCCGCAAGGAAGTGCTGCAGCATCTTGGCATTCAGCCGGGGGAGAAGATCGAGATAGACCTTCTGCCGGATGGACGCGCGCAGTTGAGGGCTGCAGTGGGCAAAAGGACCTTCCGGGACCTGCACGGACTTCTCAAGGATCAGACGAATGGCCGGGTTCTGACGCTTGAGGAATTGAATGAAGCGATAGCCACGGCCGGTGCCGAGGCGGGCAGGGGATGAGGATCAACGCCGATACCAATCTTTTGGTGCGGGTCGTGGTGGCCGACGACCCGGTCCAGACCAAAGCTGCCGCAGAACTTCTGGCATCGGCGGAACTGGTCGCGATAACGCTTCAGTCTTTCTGTGAACTGGCGTGGGTGTTGTCGCGAAGTTACGGCGTTTCACGCCTGAACATCGCTTCTGCTATTCGCGCGCTTCTTGATACTGAGAATGTCGCCACCAATCTGCCCTCCGTGGAGGCAGGTCTTGCGCTTTTAGCCGCCGGGGGGGATTTTGCCGATGGCGTTATCGCTCATGAAGGGCGGTGGCTGGGCGGCGAGACGTTCGCGTCATTCGACAAGGAGGCTGTGAGGCTTTTGAAAGCACAGGGACACGCCGCCATTTTGCTGTCCTGACGTCGACGGATCGGCGCCGATTACCCGCTTCCCCGCAGTCAAAAAACCTCACGCCGTCTCCCGCATCCGCCGCCGTTCGAAACTCAGCACCACGGCAATCGAAAGCGCAAGCGGGATGAGGAGATAGAGCAGTCGGAACACCAGAAGGGCTGCCAGCACGTCGGCATCGCGCATTTCCGAGAGCCCGTTGACGAAGAGCAGTTCCAGCACGCCAAGTCCTCCCGGAGCGCTGGACAGAAGCGCTGCGGAAAATGACAGGAGGAAAATGCCGAGGACGACGAAATAGCCGGGATTTCCGGCCTCCGGCAGGGCGAAATAGATGATGGCGGCAGCGCCCATGATTTCGAGCGGCCCGATGAGAAGCTGAAGGACGACGGTTTTCAGCTGCGGATAATAGATCTTGACCGGACCGATGGTGAGCGGGCGGAACTGCTTCCAGCTGCCATAGACATAGGCTGCCACCGCGACCAGCAGGAATATGCCCACCAAGCGCAACGTGTCGGTGGCTGGCAGGTTGATGAAGCGTTCGCCGACCGACGGCTCGAACGTCAGAACGAGGCCGGTGAGCAGGATGGTGCCAAGCGCAAAGGTGAACGAGCAGAACGCAATCAACTGGCCGATTTCGATCCCCGACATACCCTTGGAGGAATAGGCCCTGTAGCGAATGACCGATCCGGACAGGACCGATGCGCCAAGATTGTGCGACAGCGCATAGGTGGTGAACGAGGTGAGCGTGATAAAGACGAAATTGACCCGGTGCTTCAGGTAGCTGAGGGCGAGCGCATCATAGCCCGCAAGTGCCAGATAAGCGAGGATTGCGCTGCCGGCGCACATCAACCAGTGCATATAGGATATGGCGTAAAGGCTTGCGCCAAGCTCATCGATAGAAAGCCCGCGCAATTCCTTGAACAGAAGCCAGATGGAAACGGCGACAGCGGCGATGCCGATGGTCGGCCATGCATATTTACCGATGATGGTTTCCCCCTTTCAAGACATTCATGGTCGACCGCACCTCTTGTCCACGCGGCAAATTCGGCCCGCCGGCCCTCTTTGTCCATGGCTTTGTCAGACCACACTGCATCCGGGTAACGCAGATCCAGCCATCTCGTTCACGGTGTGGTCGATTTATGATCGCTGACCCTAGCATGCATGAGCCACGCCTGCCTTCCAAGGCATTTTTCGGCCCAAAAACAGAGATTTGAAGATTTGTGGCATTGGCCCGAAAGACCGATTGTCGTGACGTTCGGGGAACAGATGGCAGCGCCACGGCCGTGACCCCGTGGGCATAAAGTACAATTAAATCGGGTTTGCCGCACATCGGCCTCTCGATACGACGACCTTTCCGGCTTACATGGCACATGATGCAGGATGTTTCCGACATAGGCTCGCCGATCGCCGAGCCGGCGCGACGGGTGCGCAGCGGCTGGGGCCTGGCAGTGGCCTCGGCTCTGCTGCACCTGTCGCTGCTTGCCGTGTTTCTCATTCCGCTTCCGGCATTGGAACTGCAACAACCGCCAGAAGAGACGGTTTCGGTAGAGATCGTTCCGCCGGCGCCCGAGCCGGTGGAGAAAGAGGAGGCAAAGTCGCCGCCACCTGCCGCGCCGCCACCTGCCGCCGAGCAGCCGTCCGCCACCGTCGAAGAACAGGCTCCGCCGCCGCCTGCAACGATGATTGCCGCCCCGCCACCGCCGCCGGCCGATGCGCCTGAGCGGGCTGACCAATCCGGCGAGACGGCGCCGAAGGCGGATGAGGCCGCCCTGATGGAGGCCGCCCCCGTGGTGCCGGAACAGCCGACGCAGGATAAGCCCGCCGCACCTGACGTGGCCGAGACGCCCGGCGCTCCGCCGGCGGACCCTGCCACGCCACAACCGGATGCGACGACCGCCCCACCACCGCCTGACAGCCCTGATGATGTGAACCAGAAGCCGGAAGAGGCGCAGCCGCAAGACCAGAAGCCGGAAGAGCCGGGCACGCCGCTTCCGGAGAACGTAACGCCGCCGGAGGCGGATCTGGCGGCAGGCGCTCGCCCTGGAGAGCCTGCCGCCGCAGTGTCCCCCGTGCTTGCTGATGCGCTTCAGGTCGTGCCGGTGCCGACGCCCCGCCCGGTGCAGGCTGCGCCCGCATCCGATCCTTCAAAGAGGCCTGGCGGCGCCATGGAAAAGGCAGACACGCTGCTCTCTGCCGCGCGGCTGGAAAACCCGGCGCTACGATCGGCGCTGGGGAAACTGTCTCCCAACCGCCGCCTGACGCAGATCTGCAGTTTTGAAGTGGCAGAACAGGTGTCGCGCGCGCGCCCGGAGACGCCGCCGGATTTCGTCGTGCCGTATGGCCCCTCCGGCGGCTTCATCAGCAACGGCACGCTGGATGCCGATGGCGGCGCCTTTCGCAGCGGCGGCCGCTGGTTCGATGTCAGCTTCCGCTGCACCGTCGACATGAAGGCCATGCGCGTCACCTCCTTCAGCTACCGCCTGGGCAAAGAGGTGCCACCGCAAGAATGGCAGCGCCGCCGGCTGCCGGGCGCCTGACGCCACACCGAGACCTCAAGGAGACGCAACATGCCACAGACCATCCTCCACATCGAAACGCGTGGGCAGGGGCTTGTCGAATTCACCCGGCAGGTGGAGGCTTTTGTCTGCGATGCCGGAATGGAGGAGGGGCTTTTGACGCTTTTCGTGCGCCACACCTCCTGTTCGCTGCTGGTGCAGGAAAATGCCGACCCGGATGTGCGCGAAGACCTGAACGGCTTCTTTGAGCGTCTTGTGCCGCCGAGCGACGATCCTTCCATGCGCTGGATGGTTCACACCACGGAAGGCCCCGACGACATGCCGGCGCATGTGAAATCTGCGCTGACGGCGGTGTCTCTCGGCATCCCGATCATGGGCGGCCGGCTGGCACTGGGCACCTGGCAGGGCATCTATCTGTTCGAGCATCGTGACCGGCCGCACCGGCGCGAGGTGGTCCTGCATCTTTCCCGTTAAGCGTTCAGTTGCTGAATGCCGAATGAATGGCAGCTTCGGAAGTCGTTCAGGTCCACCGCACTAGGTTTGCCTCCAACGCCTTTTGTGGCGTGTCGCATGATTGGAGGACCACACCATGAAACAGCTTCTTGCCAAGGCCGGCCTTGCCGTCCTGATCGCCGTGTCCGGCTTTGCCGCACCGCTTGCAACGGCATCCGCTGCCGATAATGGCATGAGGGTCGAGGTACAATGGCGCGGCGACGATCGCGGTGGCCCGCGCCACCACGGTCGCGGCCCCGATCGCCGTGCCGGCTGCGCCCCCTGGCACGCCGAGGACAAGGCCGCCCGCATGGGCCTTCGCCGTGCCCGCGTGGTCGACATGAACCGCCGCGTGGTGGTGGTGTCCGGTTTTGATCGCCGTGGCCCTGACCGTATCGTGTTTGCCAACCAACGCGGCTGCCCGATCATCCGCCGCTAACCCCGGCCTTGCCCCATCCTGAAATCCGCTCCATTCGCCCAATGGACGGATGAGGCCGTCGCTCACGCCCCCTAGCATTTGAGCGGCGGCTTTCGTTGTCTTGCCTGAAGCCCTGTATCGCAAGTTGCCATGATGCGGCATCCGCCGGTCCGAAAGACCTCGTGGGCCGGTGACGTTTCTGAAGAGCGTCAGGCGCCGCCAGTTTTCCATACGCAAGCCGGAGCGCAGGCTATGGGATTATTTTGGATGTCCTCGCCCATTTTGATGGCCACCAGGCATTTTCCAAAACCGCCGGTCTGTACGGAACTTGATGCCGTTCTGCGTCGGTCGTCAGAGGACGATCTCAGGCCGCGAAGCGCATTTCCCTACCCATGAAAATTTGTGCGCGCCGGGCGCGGCAGCACCGGTGCCATCGGCCGCCACTCCAACGATTCTCCGCGGAAACTGGCTGCCCGGACGCCGTGGCGACAGCGCACAGAGGCTGCAGGCATCGCGGACATGCCTGCAGCCTTTGTCAAAAAAGTCAGCGCGCAAGTTCGAAGCGCATCTCGACCATCACGGTATAGCTGTTTTCGCCGCCGGAGACGGGAACGGAATCGGCTTCCTTGGCCATCGCCATGCGCATCATCGGCACCGGTTCCGGCCGCATGCCGTTTTCGGCGATGGAGACGACGGGGCCGAGTTTTGTGCCGGCAGCCTCAGCCAGTGTCCTTGCCTTTTCCATGGCATCGGCCACGGCCTTGCGACGCGCCTCTGCCATGGCTGCCTTCGGATCGTCATTGGTAAAGCTGATCTGGCCGCCCTGGTTGACGCCGAGTTTCACCGAGCGATCGATCAGGCCGCCCAGTTTGCCAAGGTCGCGCACGCGCACGGAAAGCCCGTTGCTGACCTGGTAACCGATGATCCGCGGCACCTCGTCGACATTGCCGCCGTCGCCATTCTGGCCGGAACGCTCCTGCTGGCTGTAACGGGGGAAAATCGAGAAATCGCTGGTCTGGATATCGCGCTCGGCAACGCCATCCTGCTTCAGCGCAGCCATGACCTCGCGCATGGCGGCATTGTTGGCCGCAAGCGCTGCGTCCGCCGTCTCGGCCGTGCGCGTCACTGTCAGAGACAACATCGCCATGTCGGGCGCAAGGGCAGCCCGGCCTTCGCCGGTAACGCTGATCATCGGCTGATGCGCAGATGGCGGTGGTGGCGGTGTTTGCGCCTGTCCGACAGAGGCCACGGCAATCCCTGCCGTGACAAGAAGAGTGGAAAGGCAAAGCCGTCTGGGACGCATCAACAAGCCCGGCATGAATATCCTCCGCAATGGGTTTCCGGTATTTCAAGCTGAGATTGCCACAACCTTTGCGGCAATCCCTGCCTCAACCAACACAGGTGCCCGCAGAATGTGAAGCCAATACGGCAACGGCTTGTAGCTTTGCGCATTTTACGCTAGAGCCGAACGCCTAAGCGGCCCGCATGAACCATTGCACGCGGGCACACCTTCTGCCGAAGGTTTTGGGGCCTGTAGCTCAATGGTTAGAGCCGGCGGCTCATAACCGCTTGGTTGGGGGTTCGAGTCCCTCCGGGCCCACCATTTCTGTTTTCGGACGTTGTAGCTTGACGCGGATTTCCGGAATTTTGACTGTAGCCGGGCGCGAATTTCCGGAATTTTGACAGCAAAAAGCGGAAAAATTGAATTTCCGGAAGCCATGTCAAAAAATGCGCAGTCTACCTGTCCACCTC
Organism: Rhizobiaceae bacterium; assembly: GCA_027483885.1. Classification (GTDB taxonomy): domain Bacteria; phylum Pseudomonadota; class Alphaproteobacteria; order Rhizobiales; family Rhizobiaceae; genus Neorhizobium. Next base: position 5,515 of record JAIXTO010000211.1, on the reverse strand, counting down.
AACTCTTCAAAAACAGCTTCCTGCGCTGATCGTGAGGAGGCTTTGAAGCCGCCTCGAAGCTAGTTTGAGCCCAGCTCGAAACCATTAGTTGCCCAGTTTCACTTGTCAAAAAGCGGAGCCAAACAGCGCTCCTTAAAGAGTGTCAGCAGGCGGTTTTATCCGTCTGCTGACACGTACACACCATTCTTGGGTATGGGGTTATCCCGGGATTGAGTTCTCCGCGATCACTAGGTCGCGATACCTCTGCCACCGAGAGAGCATGACATCAGCCAATCGGAGTTTTTCTTCGAATGGCATGTGGTTATAATCTTCGGGGTCCGACCAACGCTCCTCGACCACAGACTTGAGTTGAGCGCCGCCAAGATCGGTGTCCGCGCCCTCGCCAACAAAAAGGTTAGCGTTAAGCGCGATATCCATATTTTCAAAATCCATTTCGACCTCACATGATGATGCGGCGCTGGCGTCAGGAAACCAGCAGGTTGCCGGCCTGCACGTAGTCGCGCACGGTCTTGCCGATCTCGACATGCGTCCAGGTGCTGTCATGGGCAGCGTCGATAGCGCCAAGGTATGTGATTTCGTATGCGTCACCGATAGACGGAGCCGGTCCCCACGCGACATCGCAATTCATCGTGCCATTCGCCAACGTGTAAAAGACTACACCAGCCGCGGTATTAACTCCACCAGCGTCAAACCGAGCCGCGCCAGACGTAAACCGGATTGAGTAGCCTTTGTACAGATTTGCAACCCAGCCATTCTTTGACGAATCAATGAACTCGTATTTCGAATTGACGCCGGTGATTGTGCCGGTGATGCTTGGCCGTGCTGGTGGCACAATTACGTAGCCGCCGTTGAGTGTCAGCACGCCTGCAGCATTGACCTCAATTCGTTCACACGTCTCGATAACGCCGGTCAAGTCAAACAGGCCGCTCTGCTGCCGAAACCCGGTTGGACCGAGATCACGAAGCCAGTCGTTGATTTCAGTTCGGATCGCTTCATTGCCGAGCCTCGTTTGACCCGCAACAGTGGACCATGCGTTGGAACTGTTGGTCGACGGTGGCAGCGTCATCTGGTGCCATTTGATCCCCATCGGGCAATGCCTGCGCACCGCCTTGAGAAGATTGGCCTTGAATGCTGCAACGCCAAGGCCCTTGTCGTTATTCCCAAGGTTGGAAATGACGTTATTGCAGAGTTGAACCAGCCCGGTGCGCGTCCGGTCGCGACTGTTTGTCATGACGTCGTTGACGAAATCGTCAAGTTTCTCGCCGCCAAGTCCGAGTGGGATGTAACCGCACAAGGGCGTTACTTGATCTTCCATTTTGAGATCGAGGCGATTGGTGAGCCCGCGCACGATAAAGCCGCCCTCGCCATATCCGACACCGCCATCGCCAGTGCCTGCACCCTTGCTGTCGGCAACAATGGCAACACTTGCCGTGGGACGGCGCGTGCGCCCGAGGATGGTCAGGGGCGTGTAGATGTTGTTGGGCGATGCGCCGGGGCCGAGCAAAGCGCCGGGGATGGTCTTGTCGCCAAGGTCGGCAACCTCGCCAACGTCCCTGACACCGCCACCGCTGGCCCGCTTCGCGTCACCGTTGACCAGACGCGAACGAGCCCCACCCGTCTGCTCTCGGATGATGGTTTTTGACTGCCCGATAGCTGCGAGCCCTTCCTGTGTAGCTCTGGCCAGCGCTGCCTGCGTACCGGTCGTGACCCCGCGCGGGCCGATGAAAACACGGTATGCAATCGCCCCGGCGAAAGCTGCGGGAGACGTCACCACGATAGATCCGGTGCTTGCTCCCGGCGGGATGTATGCGACGGTTGCCGGAGACAACAGGCTTTCGGTCCCATCAGCAAACACATAGCAAACCGAGATGAGGTAGTTGGTATCCTGCGCAAGCGCGCCACCAGTACCTGCGGGGGTGACTGTTGGGGCGGCCGGGCCGGGAATTCCAAACGTGTCACTTGCTGTGATGGTGTAGAACCGCTCACCCTTTTCGAGTGGGAAAAAAGATGGCGTCGTAAAGGTCAGGCACCCAGGATCGACGCGTCCGCGACGGCTGCCGTTAAAATGCGTCGGCATGGACAAGCCGTCATTTGCCGTTTCGTTCGCGCCAATCTTTGTCATGACGGACGTGACGTTGATTGTCGAATAACCAGGCTCCATAAATCCAGACGACGCAGAGCCATAATTGCCGAATACAAGCACAAACTCGGCACAATCCTCGGCCATCGTGTGCTTACGTCGGTATGTAATTTGATTGAGCAGCGTGCTCTGCTGCGCCGATACCGCACTGAGCGCTAGCCCACCGGATGCAACAGGTCGAAAACCTGCTTGGCGCAATGCAGCAATGGACGCCATTCCGCTAGCCGCGAGTGCCGAGACGACATCAGTAGCTTTATCGGGGTCGTATTCAGAGCGCGCCGGGTTGAGTTGAATTTGAGCCATCAGGACGCCCTCGTGAACGTGATAAAATTGTCATCGAGGACGATCGACGCCTCGTTGTACGCGATTGCCCCGTTGGGCACCTCACCATTATCTAGGTCGAGGCCGGCAGCCCTGGGCGTTGCCAGACCCCGTAAAAGCGGCCGGTCCGCATAGCCGACGAGGCTCGGAAGCTTGGTTTTGAGCTTCATCAAACGCTGCTCCAGGCTTTCACCGCATTACCGGCAATGTTGCCGGAAACGGAGATCTTCACGAAGGGGAACGGCGCATATCGGCCGATCCTTTCATTGGGCCCCAGGCTATCCACCACCTGCCAGTCAGCGGTGGCATCCACGCAAGCGTAGATGTTGAAAACGGTTTGATCGCTCGCGGCCGATACCTGCACAAAGAAGATGTCTGTCGGCGAAAAGACGGCGCCTTCGGCGGTGGCGAGAGTGGTATCCAGGCGTAACGTCATGGTCGGTCCTTATGTCAGGCGGTCAGCCAGTAGGCATCATCGGTAAAGTCGGATGGGATCGGCTGCGCATCCTTCAAGGCGCGCGCCGCAAAGATCATGCGTTGCGTGTGGGCAAGCGCCGCATAGCCCACTTGGACCATTGTCTGCGCATCCATCGGGTGCTGCACGTTGTCTGCCGCGATCCAGGCAAAAACCTCTGGCGCAGTAGGGTCGAGGAGACGCTGCCAGCCGAAATCACCGACCTGCGCGCCCAGTGCGATGGCGTCCGATGCGGCGGATTTGGCACCGGCGATATTCTCACGGTCACGGGTGCCAGCCTGAAACTGGACGCCGCCAAAGCTGAAGCCTGCGGCGATGCGCCGGTCCCGCTCAAAATCCACGGCCGAAGATGTCGGCTCAGAAGAGGCCGGAACCGGAGGCGCTTGCCATTCGCCATCGTAAAGCCAGCCCGGCTCCACATCACCAGGTGCTGCGACAAACTGCCCGGCAAGATCCGGGTGAAAGGCGTCGGTGATGTCAACGCCGGCGGACAAGGTGATGCATTCGATCACCTCGCCATTCATTATGCGTGCGAACTTGGTCATGGCATCCTCACCATCTGATAATAACGCCGCCGACAGCGGCCGGAGCAGCGGTTGCGGTACTCGGCGGGATCACCACAATGCCGGCGCCTCCACCGGGCCACACGGCAGCTTGGCTGGCCACGCAACCGCCCTGGCCGCCAATAGGCCCGGCGCCAGAGCCGCCAAAAAAGAGGCTCGTATTGTCAAGCTGGCTGCCGTCTGCACCACTGCCGCCACGAAGGTTGAGCGCGCCACCAGTACCGATGCCCCCGATGCCAGGAGAGCCGGAGCTGGTCGCGCCCGCGCCGCCGGTTGCGGACATGAACGCGCCGACCGATGACGTGCCCCCGGCCGTACCGTTGCTGCCAGAAACGCTGGTTACACCGGCCGCGCCACAGGTAACTGCGATCACCTGTCCGGGCGAAACGTCGATCCATCCACTGGAATAACCGCCACCACCGCCGCCCTCGCCACCGGCGCTAGACGTCCCGTAACCGGCAACGGCGGCGCCACCACCCGCCCCCTCAACCTCGCAGAACAGCGCGTAAATTCCGGCCGGAACCGTGAAGTTGACCGTGCCCGCTGTGCCAAAAACCTGTGTGTTTCGGGGCGGCATGCGCGATGCCGCAAATCCGGCAAGGCGGAATGTAGTGCCGTTATAAATCAGCGTGGGGATTGCGCCGGGAGTGAAGGCGGATGCCGGCAAGGGCGCCCCATCCTCGCTTGTCACGGCAACCGCGCCAAGACCGTTCACATTCAACGTCACGCCACCTGCCGCATTGCCAGCCGACACCATGATGCGCAGCGGCACACCCACCAGATCGGCAAGTGCTGCAAAGGCCGGGCTCGGCGTGATCGTCAGTGCATTGGAAGTTCCGCCTGCCGTAAAGTAATTGAGCTTCTGCGAACGCACGGCCCGCAAGAGCTGCCCCCAGCTTTCGTCATCGGCAACAAGACCGGATGCCTCGATCAGGCCGAGCAGTTCCTCCTGGATGGAATTCAGGAAGTCGGCCGTCACTTCTGTGCCGGCCTGTCCCGCGACCAGGTTCTCCGAACGAAACCCGCGTCGGCCTGCGCCAATGTCAATCGTGTCGGCGCCGTTGATGCGATCCATCAGGCCTCTCCATAGCTGAAAACAACATGTGTGTGGGCCGGCTTCAGGCGCCGCAGCTCGCACTCGATCGAGGACAGTTCGAAAGAGCCAAGCCGGTGCCCGGCGCGCGAAACGCCGGCACGAAACTTGATGACGGTGATGAGGCCCGGAATATTGACGCGCCAGACAAACTGGCAGCCTTCCGGACGCAACCTCTGGCCGGCCCGCAGCACGCCAGCCCTTGAGGGCCAAAACTCGTCGATGGTGATCTCGACGCCAAGCGCCCGCGCAATCGAGATAAAGAAGGGGATGCTCTGCCCGCCGCGCGCCGTCCACCGCTGGTGCGCCAGTTTCTGGCGCTGCTCGATGGTCAGCGTTCCGCGATCGCGGCCACACGGATCAGGCCCCAGGCACCGCTCGAAATCCGGCAACAACAGATTTGCCGTGCGCGGATCGGTCTCCAGCATCAGGGCCTCGGCCGAGGCTTCGAAATCGGACAGTGCCACGGCTGGCGCGGACAAAAGCGCGTCTGTCGTGCCATCGCGGTGGCCAATGCCAAAGCCGTTCGCCACCTTGGCGACAACACTTCGAAGGGTCGTTGAGACGGGTCTTGCCATGCTTCAAACCCTCCTCAATCCAGCCAGGTGATCGTGCCGGCAATCGGGCACTGGGATGACGTGAGCGTGTAGCGCGCGGCAGGAACGGTCAGGTCATGGGCATATTCGCCAGTCGCGGCCGAGATGGCTTCGGAGATCCGCGACGGCTCGATCACCGCGCCGATCGGGCTTGCGTTCTCGTCGTCGTCCTCGTCGCCGATCGTGCGCACATAACGCGCAAATGCCGCCGTCACCGCCGCGCGGGTCGCAACCGTATCCGGGCGCAGCCGCACCGAAATCGGAACGGAAACGAGGGCGCCGGCAACAGGCACCGTGCGTGCCGTCACCGGGCGCACGCCGGTCTGG
>JAIXTO010000040.1 GCA_027483885.1 Rhizobiaceae bacterium | reverse complement strand
TGCCCCGCCAGGGCCGTGGCCAGCAGCACGGCGGAAGTGGATTTTCCGGCCCCGCCCTTGGGGCTGGCAAAGACGATGGTGGGCATGGGATGGACCCTGATGGTTTCAATCTGATATCATAATGATATCAGATAGTGATCATGATTTCATCCTGATATTATGATATCAGAAATCTATCAGATATCTTATTGATATCATCTATTCATCCTGACAAGAGCCAGAGGCGGAAACGCCGGCTTTCAGCGATAACGGGCGAAAAAATCCTGGAGCCGCTCGGAACCGAGCGGTGCTGGCGTGCCGGGCAGATTGATATCCTCCGGGTTGGTCGAGTAGCCCAGCAGGTCGAAATCCAGACGGAAATAATCCTGTACCATCGCCACGCATCCCGCGTCGTAATAACCCAGCGGGTCATAGGCGGGGCTTTTGTTGGCGACCGCATAATCCGCCATCTCCCCCCCGAACAGCGCCTGATAGACAGGGCGGAACACCTGATTAAAATCCTCCAGTGGCACGATATGGTCATAGGCGATGATATCAGGCCGACAGATCGTCCATTGGGGCGCAAAATGATGATCAATCTGGAAAGGATCAATCATCACCAGACGCTGCAGGTAGGTCTTGAAATCCGTAGGATTTCCGAGCCTGTCCCGCTTATCCATGAAGCCGGACAGGGCACGGGCAAACGGATTGCGCACCACGGTGAAGCTGGTGCATCCGGCCGCGGGGGCGATGGCATATTTCGCATGGGTCGCTGTATAGGGTGCTGTCTCTTCCAGATGCAGGTTCGGGCAGTTCTCCGGCATGGGAGCAGCGAAACCCCGGCTGGCCCGTTCCGCCGTCCAGAGCAGGGATTTTACCGTCGTGTTCCCGCTTTTGGGGATCATCGTGTAGATGTAACGCCCATCGCGGGACAACAGCAGGTTACGCAGGAATTTTTCATTGATCCGCTCAGGATCACGATAATGCTTTTCTTGTTCGCTGCGCTGGTCATCGACGGGAAGCGTCACGGCCCGCCGGGCCGCCGCCGGTCGCGCAATCCCGCCGGGGGTGCGCAGGATCACAAGGTCCTGGCAATTGTCGATTGCGTCGATCCGCACATCCAGCACGTCGGTCAGCGGGCTGAAGTTCTGCCGGATCCAGGCCGCGTCATGCAGCGTCAGGCCATAGGGGCCGGTCACGTTCGGGCGCCAGACATCCTTGCCCTTTTCAGGATAGGCGATGAAGATCAGACCATCACGGGCCAAGTCATCACCCGTGATGGTTTCCCAACCAGGATCGCGCCGAGCCTGCCGCCGCTGCAGCGCCGTGCGGCTGGAAACCGACAGCAGGATCGTACCGCCCGGCTTCACCACCCGGACCAGTTCACGCAGCCAGGGTATCTGATCCTCCGGACAGAGATGGGTCCAGATCGAGATCGAATAGACCGCGTCGAACGAGGCGTCGCGGAAGGGCAGGGGCGGGGTGAAGCGGGTGGCCCGCAGGTCAATTCCCGCGCACTGGCTGTGCAGATACTCAATGGCGCTGTCATCGATATCGACACCGGTGAACCGTGTCGCCGGCAAGGCCGCAGTCAGCGGCAACAGGGCGCGGCCTGAACCGCAGCCGAAATCCAGGATCGACAGACCGGTCAGATCGCCGTCGAACTGTTCTTCCAGATGACGGCGAACAGCAGCCGAAATCCGCTCCCCCGACTGCACGAAATTTTCCCAGTTCGCTGCACCCACCCGGTTCATGTTGATCTGGGGCGGTGGGGAAAGACGATGATGCCAGACGGTCATGATGGGTTCCCATGCAGAAGGGCAAAGAGAGGAAACGGGGTCGGGTCACCGACCCATGGCGTCCAGCAGCATGTGCAGACGGGGCAGCTGGTCCAGATGCGGGCCCAGACGGTTCAAGGGCCAAGCCCGTACAGGATGGTCAAACGTATCAATCGCGTCGAGTTCCGCCAGTGCTGCGGAAACCGCCGGGTCGATGGGTTCATGGAAGGCGGGGTTGAGATCTTCATAAAGGGCCAGCATCCGTGCACCGAAGGCCCCCAGCCCGTGGGAGGGGTGAACCAGGCCTCGGCCCTCCTGCCCCATGGCACGGGCCTTGGCCGGGTCGGCCAGCAGATCGGCGATGGCGGCCCCCAGTCCGGCGGCACCCTGGTCCAGGGGGACCAGCCGCCCGGTCCACCCGTCGTGCACAGCCTCCCCGACACCGCCGATATCGAAGCCGATGACCGGCACGGCACAGGCCAGCGCCTCGATCATGATATTCGGGTAATTATCCTCCCGCGAGGGCAGGACAAGCATATCGGCAGCCCGCAGCACCTCTGCCAGACGGCCATCCTCATCAATGCCGCGCAGCTGATGCACCGTCACCCCCGGCTGGGTCAGGGCCAGATCGTTTTCTCCGAAACAGAGGATATGCGGGGCCGTGCCGGCCGGTAGCCGTTCCAGGGCCGCGGCCAGCGCCGGACCCAGCATATCCCCGCCCTTGCGCCGGTCCGACAGGCTGTGCGCACCGAAGGCCAGCAATGGAGCATCGGCCGGAATATCCAGGGATCTGCGGAAAGCACCGCCATCACCCGGCGACAGAATATCCGTGTCCAGCCCGTTGGGAATGGTCTCGATCCGGCAATGGCGGAACAGCATGCTGCGGCGGGCACAGTCGGCGATCCAGCGGCTGGGCGCCACGATGGTCAGGCCCAGGTCACCCCAGAGCGCCACCCGTTCCGCCAGCATGGCCGCCGGCAGTCCCAGCCGGTCATCCAGCAGCTGCGGGCAGGCGGTGCAGTCCGTCTTATACCCGGCACAGCCGGCCGGATAATGACATCCCCCCGTCAGGGGCCAGAGATCATGCAGGGTCCAGACCAGGGGCACCCCCGCCGCCGCCAGCCGGGCAATGGAATAGGGCGACTGGAAAAAACTGGTCCAGTGCAGATGGATGATGCGGGCGGCCAATACCGGCAGCAGGTCGGTCAGGTCCAGACCGGTCAGATCCAGGTTGAAGATGGTCTGTGTCAGGGCGGACCGGTTCCTCTCAACCTCTGCCTTCTGCAGACTTTCCGCGAACAGCTGGAAAACACGCTCCGCGATGGGGTTGCGCGTGTCATGGCGGGGCGTGACCCGGATCGAATGGGCATCGCGCCGCGACTTGTGCTGAACAACCGCGATGGAACGGCAACCGGCAGCACGCAATGCCACACCCAGACGGTGGGCCGCACGGCCGGCACCGCCGGCATAATCGGTGGCGCTGATCTGGCAGACGATCATCGCCGCACCTCATGGAACTGGGCCCGCCAGCGCTCGATCGCCTGCTGCGGGATACGGATCCGCGAGGGTGCGTGCTCTGCAATGGCGCACTCCAGCCCTGCCTCATCTCCCCGCTGGACAACTGGCAGGCCCATATCGGCCCCCATCTCGGCGGCGCGGTTATCGACCGCGATGATTACCGTGCGGCGGCCATGCTGCAAGGCCCGGATGCCGGCATGCAGGCGCGTGCCGACATAGTCCAGCCCTGGAACCTCGGCCAGGGCCGCGTCCAAGGCGGGCAGGGTGGGGCCGATCATTTCCGTGTCCGGTGCCAGAATGGACCGGGCATAATCCAGGTCACCCGCCCCCTGTATCCAGAACAGGACGCGGTCATAATGGCGGCGGACCTGCGCATAGAGCTTGCGATCACTCTCCACGTCCGGCTTGTAGTCGGTGAAGGTCAGCAGAGCCGCTTCGCCCTTGCCTTCCGGCAGCCGGGCTACATGGTCGGCATCCAGCATCCAGGTGGTGACGCACCCCGTATTGATGCAGTTCTCCAGCCCTGCTTCCGCCAGCTTGCGCGCCGTATAGGCATCGCGCACGGAATGCAGCCGGGTTCGGTGCAGGATACGGCCCAGCAGCAGCTTGGTGTAATCATTGACGCCGTCCTGATACTGCCACCAGCCGACAGCCAGCAGGATCAGGTCGCGCAGGCGCAGCATCTCATCCCCGCCCAGACGCCATTGCCGATAGGCATCCATGTGCGAGGCCAGCAGGTTCGTACCCCCGACAAAGGCATGCGCCGACTGGCTGAGCAGGCGATAGGCTTCATCGCCCAGCCGGTCATGGGTCGGCATGCTGACCATGGTTGACAGCGGGAACAGCCGGGACAGCTCCCGCTCCACCGCATCCATGATGATATGGTCCCCGGCATTGCGGGTGGCGATGGCCGTGTCGAATATCGCGATCTGGGGCGGGGCGCCGATATCGGCCAGCCTGGTCGAGGAAACAAAGGTCATGGGGCGGTTTCCATCTCCAGACAGCGGCGAACCAAGGCGATATGGCGATCAGCAGCATTGGCTGCCGCATAGGCGCGGGCATTGCCCTGCCATTGCTTGTAAAGGTCGGAAGACCGGTCGGGAAGGCTGGTCAACAAGGTCTCCAGGGCCGCGATGTCGCCGCTTGGATAGGTCAGGCCCAGACCGAAACGGGATATGCGATACCCGATACAGCCATGGCCGGTGGCGATCATCGGTTTTCCAAGGGCGGTGGCATAGGCCATGACCCCGCTGGAACCGAAAAAATCGGCCGCATAGGGCAACAGCACATAGTCGGTGGCGGCGTAGGTTCTTTGCAGTTCCGCCTCGTCCACATAGGCGTCGCGCCAGGTGATGCGGGCGGCCTGCGCCCGAAGGGCATCGGCGGCCCAGATCATGTCCTTGTCCAGATGACCGCTGAGGAAAATATGGGGCAGGCGGGCGGTTCCGGGTTGGCGCTGCAGAACCTGCAGGATATCGCCCAGACCCTTGCGCCGCGATTGCAGCCCGATCAACAGGGCCCGCGTCGGTCCCTCCGGCCCGGATAGCACTTCCCCGGCCCCCGGCATCGGCGGCATGGGATCGGGCAGGGAAGTAAAACGGGCACGGATATCCGGGGGCAGATCAGCGACCAGCCCGATCCCGGCATCGAAGGCCCGTTCATCCAGGATACCGACATGCAGGCCGGGCCGGGCACGCAAAGCCTGGAAATAGGCATCACGCTTGGCCTCATACGGGGTACCGGGTCGGTTGGCCGTGGTTTTCAGGAGGAAGCCCGCATCATACTCGATGACCAGAAGCGCACGAGCACCCCAGAATTCCCAGGCAGGCCCTGCCAGTGCGGCCAGGAATTCGGGGTAAAGCTCATTCACCCCAGCGGCGTAAGCAGCGGTGAAACGGTTCTGTTCGTCCAGCCGCGCCGCCGCCTGCCACAGCGCCTGCTGCTGCGGCGGCTGTATCTTGCCGTACCAGAAGCCATCGGGCACTGCGACCACCTCTTCCAGCCGGGCGGCGCGACCCGCGAACAGGGCCGCGAAAGGCTGCGTCCAGGCGCCAGTGCGGGTCAGGACATGCAGGGATGCTTGCGGCAGCGCCTGGGCGGCCAGCCAAGTGTAAAGCAGCCGGCTGCCCCGCAGAATCGGGTCAATCAGCAACAGGCTGGGCGCGGACACATCAGACCGGGTCATGGGATCTTTCCGAGAGAAGCCGTGCATAGAGGGACCGGAAGGCCTCCGCCTCCACCGTCAGGGCCAGACGCTGTTCGGCCAGGGAGCGGGCCAGATGCGCACGCGTGCCGTCGGCCAGACCAGCCAAGCCCCGTTCCAGGGCCTGTGCCAAGGCAGACGCGTCCCCCGGCGGCACCAGTTCTCCCCCGCTGTCCGGCCCCACCAGATCGGGAATGCCACCAACGGCGCTGGCGATCAATGGCCGGCCGCTGGCCAGTGCCTCGAACACCACATTGGGCAGGTTATCCTCCAGCGATGGCACTGCCACCAGATCGACAGCCCGATAGAGATCGGGCATATGTTCAGCTGGCACAGGGCCCAGCAGGGACCGGCAGGCCAGAGACCGCCCCTTATCATTGAACCGGCCGGCAATGACCAGATGCGGCGCCGGTCCCGTCATCCGCTCCAAGGCCGCCTCCAGCACAGCCAGCCCCTTGCGCGGACTGTCCACCCGTTCAGCCACGAACAGCAGCAGCGGGCCAGTCGGGGGTAATCCCAGACGTTGGCGCGCCGCAATGGAATCACCCGGTCGGAACAGATCGGTATCGACAGCATTGTGGATGACGCTGCGGGATCTGTCGCGGCCCATCAGGGAGCGGCCCACCTGATCAGCCATCCAGCGGGTCGGCGCCACATAATGCAGTCGGCCGGGCCAGGGACCCAAGGCCCGATACCGGCGCAGGAAGACCTGCCGGGAAAGATCATCCTCCATATGGGACCCCAGCTGTGGGCAGTGACCACAGCCGGTCGTGAACCGCTCACACCCGGCTGTGAAATGACAGCCCCCCGTGAAGGGGTTGGTGTCCGATAGCCGCCAGACGACGGGAACCTTGATGCCATCCGGTGCGAATGCCCGGCGATAATCCAGGAATTCCTGTCCGACCCAGTGCAGCTGGACGATATCGGCATCAGCCAAGGCCCGCAGCACGGGCGGCCCCTCCGGTGACCCGTCCAGGGAAAACAAGCTCTGGGCATGGGTTTTCAACGCATCCAACCATTTCTCCCGCCAGACGGCCAGGCGTCCGAGTTCCGAGCCATAGACAGCGTGGTCCGCCTCGGTCTGCCAGCGGATGACATGCACGGTCGGGTCATCGCTGAATTTGCGGCGGACATAGAGGCGGGAATCAATGCCCAGCCCAAGCAGGGAGTGGTGGATACGATAGGCCGACCGCGCAGCGCCACCTGCAATGTCCGATGTACAGAGATGGGCGATGCGCCAGGGCCGCGACCGATGATCCGTCTGCATCCCCGGCCTCACAGATAGCCCAGACGGGGAGCGAACTGAATCTCCGCCTCCGTCCGGGCCCCCATCTGGCCGGCGGCCGCCGCCTGATCCAGCAGGCAGGCCGCCGCCGCCGCCGACAGGCCGGGCCCTTCCACGATCCCGGCCCGCACCAGGATATCGGCTGAAAGATCGGCAAGACGCGCCGCATCCAGGACAGGCCTGACCATCGATGTCGCGGCTATCTCCAGAGCGGCGCGCGCCACCATGAAATCAACCTCCCCGGCAGCGGCTCCCGCCATGAAACGCTCCTGCAGGAAGGGCAGGAAACGTTGGAACTTGGCCGCCTGTACATAGACCTTGCGGGCGATGTCGCGCGACCATTGCCCGAAATCATGCAGGCCAAAGACCATCTCATCCTGCCACCAGGAATGACCTTGGGCAGCCATGGACAGGATCATCGCCGATTCCGGCCGTAGCACAGTCTCATCGACCGATATGTGCTCCAGCGCCTGAGGCAGAAGAGCCGTGCGGTAGAGATGATTGCCGGCGGGACGGCGAACCCCGAACAGCCGGTCCAACACCATCGCCTGCAGCTCGAACACAGGGCGATCAAGTGCCTCCGCACGAGCCAGCAGGGCCGTAACGGCGCCCGGGGCGGGCACGACATCGGCATCCACGCACAAGGTCCAGCGGCATCCGGCATCGATGCCAGCCATCAGCGACCGGCGCAGCGTATCGGGAAAGGAGCCGCCACCCACGGCAATGACGGGGGCACCTCTTGTCTCCGCCATCAGCCGCTCACGGCAGAAATCCGCCGTCCGCTCACCACTTTCACGGATGATGATCGCGATATCGGACCCGTTCATGTACGCACCCATCTTTCATACCAGGCAGCGAAGACATTCGCGGCATAGAGAGCCGGCATCGTACCCTGACGTCCCAGGGCCGTGACGGCCGCCGCGTCCAAGACCCCGTCCCGGACAGCGGCCCCCTCCAACACCCGCGAGGCCAGCGCCCCATTCCCCACATAAAGGTTGAGCGGCCCGCCGAACCCCTGCTTGCCGAGGGTGCGCCGGGCGGTGGGAGCTGCGTCCGACAGGAGGCGGGAGAGCCAGGGCTTGGCTGAGCCCCCAGGCCTGTACACGCTCTCGTCCCAGGCCATGACCTGTTCGACCAGACGGTGATCCAGAAAGGGTACACGGGCCTCCAGCCCTACCGCCATGCTGGCACGATCCAGCTTGGCCAGGACAACGCCGGGCAGAAAGAATTCGAAATCCAGCATCTGCAGGGCCTTCACCGGTCCCAGGGACGGGTCGTGACGACTGCTGAACAGCTCAAGCGGGGTTGGCAGTGCCAGACCCGCCGTGAAGGGCAGCAGCCGGTCGATCCAGGGCCCGTCGAGCCGGGCCCAGGTCATGGCCTCGGCATAGGCGGACAATCCGTTTTCTGCCGGGCCCGCCGCTTCGTACCAGCGATAGCCGCCCAGCAGTTCGTCCCCGCCATCGCCGCCCAGGGCAACCTTCACATCGCGACGGGCCAATGCCGCGAGTGCCATGGTCGGCCATTGCGAGGTATCGCCCAACGGCTCGTCATAGGTTTCCGCCATGCGGGGGAAAAGATCCTCCTCCACACCATCCAGCATTCGCAGATGATGGTCGGCACCCAGGGCATCAGCCAAAGAGGCGGCCGCTTCATGCTCTGACTTCTCCCATCCCGAGAAGCCGATCGTATAGCAGGGCGAGGGCACACCCAGGCGGCGGCTCAGGGCCAGGATCGAACCGGAATCCAGGCCTCCCGAGAGCAGCATGCCCACAGGCACATCACTCAGCAGGTGATCACGCACCGAAGCGGCAAGCGCCTCCAGCATCATCTCCTGGGCCTGCCCAGGATCAGGATGGGCCCGGCCGGGTGACAGGCGCCAATAGGGCCGAGGGGTGCCTCTGCCGCGCGCATCCAGGGTCAGGCAGTGGCCGGGCGGCAGCTTGGCGATACCGGACCAGATGCTGGCGGGTGCCGGGATATGACGCAGCAGGAAGAAAAACCGCAGGGCGGAGGGGTCAATCCGGCGCGGCACCGCCGGGTGGCGGATGATGGCCCGCGGTTCGGAGGCAAAGATGACATGGCCATCGGCCTGATAATAATAGAGCGGCTTGATGCCGAACCGGTCGCGGGCCAGGAACAGGCGCTGCTTTTCCCCATCCCACAGAGCAAACGCGAACATACCGGCCAGCCGGTCGAGGCAGTCTTCGCCCCACTCGCGATAGGCATGCAGCAGGACCTCACTGTCGCCGGTACCCTGGAACTGATGGCCCAAGGCTGTCAGCGCGGCCCGCAACTCCCGGTAATTGTAGATCTCGCCATTAAAGACCAGCCAACACCGGCCATCGGCGATCGCCATGGGCTGATGACCGCTCGGGGTCAAGTCAAGGATGGCAAGGCGGCGATGACCCAGGGCAACGGCCCCATCGGCCAGCAGGACACTGCCCGCCCCATCCGGTCCGCGATGGGCCAGGCTGTCACGCATGGCATCGAACAGGACGGGATCGATGGGGCCGCGGCTGTCGAGTTCCCCGACGATCCCGCACATGCCATCCCCCTTCCGACATCCCGGACCCTGCGGTCCTGCCTGGTTGGATTATTGCCCGGATATGGGCCTGCTTTTCAACAGTGGCGCCTTTTCCTGGCATTGGGAGGGGGGCACTGCCTATCATGCCTGGCCTTGAAACAAGTCCGGCCCCCGCCATGGAACGCATCCAGCGCAACATCGCCACCACCTTCCTGCGGGAGCGCAACATCCTGGATGTCGCCGCCATCGCGCTCCGGGATCGCTCGGATATCCGCATCCTCTCCTTCGGATGCTCCATCGGGGATGAACTGGCGACCCTGCGGGTCCTGTTTCCGCAGGCGGAGATTCATGGCTGCGATATCGATGAGGAAGCGCTGGTTCGGGCGCGGGACAGTGTGGGCCATCTGGCGGGGGTCTTCCTGTCGGATGAGGCGGAGATCCTGCGGCGGGGACCCTATGATCTGATCTGCGCCTTCTCCTCCCTCTGTATCCATCCTTTCAGGTCGGAAGAGGAGACGGCGCGGATTTTCCCCTTTACGCGCTTTGAGTCAATGATCGGGCTTTTCCATGACTGCCTGAGAGATGGCGGGATACTGGCGACGCGGAATATGAACTATCTGCTGGCCGATACCCGCCATGGCCCGGCCTTCAGTACGGTCCGGTCCAATGCCATTGTCCGCAGCGGCTTTGTCCCCATCCTGCGACCGGACGGGGGGCTGATCTTCAATGCCCTCCACGCGCCAGCCGGTCCAGTTCATTTTATCCAGGACAGTGGAACGGCCCGCGACGCGATGCTGGCCGACTGCCTTTTCCGCAAAAGGGCGGGGGCCGACGCGCACATCGATCTGAACCTGGGAGCCCTGGCCGATCCGGAGGTCACCCATATCGAGACTGCCGCCTGGCAGCGCTCCAACCTTGACACCTTGGCCCCGGCGCGTCGGATGGGGGCGGTGGAGTTCGTGACCGGCTTCCGCGCCTTCACCCCGCGGGAGCCGGGGGGCATGACCTATCTGGAGCAGACCATGCGGCGGCGGTCGATCGACCGGCCGGGGAAGTGGCTGGAAGCATCACGGGCCGGCTTCCACCTGCCGGCCCTTGCCCTGCTGCCCGATTAACCCTCCCCATCCAGGCGACGGCCCAGGGCCGGGCAGGCCAGGTGGACAAAGAAGCGGGCGGCAGGGGCTGCAAGGGCGGCAAGGCCCTCCGCCCCCGCAAAGGCCCGCAGCGGGCGGGATATTTCCAGCACGGGCCGGACAGCATCTGCTGCATCGAGCGCAGCCCGCAGACCCGGCCAGTCGCCAGCCCCCAGCCGGGCCACGGCCCGCCAGAGATCGGGATAGGGGGAAGCGCCCGCTGCCCGCAGGTGCGCAAAGAGGGCATCAGCCTCATCCCAGCGCCCCTCATGCAGGGCCAGGAAGGCCGCGATCTTGCGGGTGATCTCCACGGGCAGGGCCGGATCGGCGATGTAGGCCTGCACGGCGGCAAGATTGCCCTGTGCCAGATGCGCCTGACTTTCCAGGACCCGCAATTCGGCTTGGACAGGCCGCCCGGACTCCAGCGCGATGGCCAAGACGGAAAGGGCTGCTGCCGCCTCCCCCCGCTCCAGCAGAATCTGCGCCGGCACGCGCAGCCCCAGATCGATGAGGACACCATCGGTCCAGGCCTGGGAAAGAGCGGCTAGGCCGTCCGCCACCGCTCCGGTGAAGATCAGATGGACCGGATAAAGCTGCCGCACCCGTCGGTTATCGGGGTCTAGAGACCGGGCTGCCGTGAACGCCCGGTCCGCGATGACGACATCAGCATGACGGATAGCCACCAGCCCCAGGGAGGCAAGGAAAGACGCCAGGATTGGTGCCGGCGCCGTCAAGGCAACCGCGATCAGGTCGGCCGCGATAGCGGCATCCCAGTCGGCGTTAAGGCTTTCCGTGATCATGACCTCCTGGTGGATCAGATCACCGGTGGTGAGGGACCGGGCATCGAGATGGCGCAGCACCAATTCCAGCATGTCACGGGCAACATCCTGCAAACCGGACCGCGGCAGGAGCCGGCACAGGCCGGCCAAGATGGCCACCATTTCCGCGCGGACCTGCGGATCGTCCGAGACATCCAGGGGAGGATGGTGGGCCCAGGCCTTGGCCAAGCCCTCCAGACGACCGTGACGGCAGAGGAACTGCAAATGCAGCAGATGAAGGCGGGCCAGCGTCACCGGATCGTCCGCTGCCAGGGACAGGCCCGCCAGCAGCCCTGCCAGCACACGGTCGGGCGGAATGGCCGCTGTGTCCAGCCAACGCTGCGCCAGTCCCACCTGTGCTGCCAGGGCAAAACCGGGATCCTCACGCAGGGCTTCCGCTTCGGCCGCCTCCGCTTCGGCCGGCTGCCCCGCCTCGCGCAGGGTTTGAACCAGGGCAAACCAGGCTTCCGCCCGCAGGGCCGAATAAGACAGGGCGCGGCGCAGGAAGGGAATGGCATCGGCAGGCGCCCCGCCGCCCTGGATGGCCAGCCCCATGCACAGGGCATGGTTGGCCAGAGCGTCCTCCCGAATCCGGCTGCGCCAGAGGGCGACGGTTTCGGCGGATGGGGCGGGCGATGGGGCGGAAGTCACTGCGCGATCTGCCTTTCTGTCGGGTATGGCCACCATATCGAAAAGCATCCCGGCATGGTAGCTGTGGAAGGAAACACCGATTGCCGTCCCGGCGGGGGCGGAGGCACCGGGTTACAGATATGGCAATGCGCCCCCTTCGTCTTTCCCTTTTTAACCCGCAGGCGCCCGGCCATCCCGTGGCGGAGCGGGAGCTGGCGCTGCGGATGGTCAGGGCGGTGGAAGGGCTGGGCTGGGAAGGGGCCATCCATACACGGTCGGCCGAGGTCGAGGCGTTCGACCCCGATGCCGTCATCAATCTTT